>JBGATX010000049.1:0-34202 GCA_044228975.1 Planctomycetota bacterium
CTCGATCGCGCCGGCGTGATCACCGTGCGCGCTGCAATACGCGGCGACGGCGCGTTGCGCTTGCGCCGATGGGAGATCGCGCAGCGCGGCGATGCAGCTCGCGGGTGCGTCGGCGATGCACTCGCAGCGCGCGTACGCGGAGGCGAGCTCCTCCAGCGTGTTCGGCGCGCGCTCACCGGCTTCGACGGCGCGCTGCAGATGCTCGACCGCCGGGTGAACCCGTCCGAGGCGCAGGCACGCGCGTCCGATCGCCGCCGACGCGAGCGCATCGCCGCGACGCGCCAGTTCCTCGTCCGCGCACGCGAGGAGCACGTCGAGCCGACCCTGCGCGTCGTAGAAGCGCAAACGAACGTCGAGACCCTCGTCCGCGAACAATCCGAGCCCACGCGTCTCGCGATCGGCCGAACGGAGGCCACTCTCGTGTGCGCGCTGCGCCGCCTCGGCGTCGCCTTGCGCGATCGCGATGTCGCCGAGCAGGATCCAGGCTCGCGGATAGCGGTCGTCGATCGCGAGCGAGCGTTCGACGCGCTCACGCGCCGCGTCGAGGCGTCCGGCGCGCAGGTCGAGCTCCGCCGCGAGGTTCCGGCACGCGACGTCGTTGGGGCCGAGTGCGATCGCGCGCTCGAGCTCCGCTGCCGCGAGCGCGAAACGAGACTCGTCTCCGGCTCGAGCCCGCGAATACTCGTACTTGGCGAGATTCTCCGCTCCGTCGGGGTTGTACGGATCGATGCGCTGCGCGGTCTGCAACGCGAGCTCGCCCTTCGTCCACGCCGCCGAACGCGCGGCTTCGGTGAGGCGCGCGTCCTGCGCGATGGCCTGACAGTCGCGCGCGAGCAGCAGGTAGGAATCGCCGTCGCCGCGATGGAAGCGCGGGAGCTCGACGGCGGCTTCGCGCAACCACACGGCCTGGTCGTTCGTTGCGAACCCCGCGGCTTTCGCGAGCACGCCGGCGCGCGCGATGGCGACGTTCTCGAACCACACGAGCCACGCGAGCCCGAGCGCTGCGAGCACCGGCAGCGTCCATCGACCCGAAATGGCGCGCACGCCGGCGCCGTGATCGGCGCGGTGTCCGAGTGCGACGAATACGGCGACCGACGCGGGCACGAGCACCACGAACGCTCCGCTGCGCAATGGCGCGGCGAGAACGACCGACCCGAGCGCGCCGGACGACGCGCTCATCGACGGCCCGAGCGGCGTCGCGAAGCTCGCGGCGACGAGGGCCGCGAACGTTCCAACGGAGACGAGCGCGTAGCGGCGGAACGCGTGCGGCTCGGCCGACGGCGCGCTTTCGTTGGCGCGAAGAGGCGGTGCCGGCGCGACGACGAGGAACGCTCCGACGAGCCAGGTCGCAACCAGCGCCGCACCGACGATCGCGAGCTCGCGCGGACCCAGCTCCAGCTGCGCGGCGTTCGCGTCGAACACGAGCACTCCCGCGATCAGCGCGACCACGAATCCGAGAATCGCGGAGCCGCCGAGCTCGCGAATCGCGCGCGCACGCGGAGCTTCGACGCGGGCGTCCCAGCTCGCCGCCGCGACGATCGCGAGGTACACCCAGAAGTGGACCGAGGTCGCCGCGGTCGAGAACGAGAACTGCAGCTGCACGAAATGGCCGACGAGCGCGGCGAGCACGCCGGCGACGACCCACGGGTCGGCGCGCTCGTCGCGCGCGGAATCCGGCTCCACGCGCTCGGTCGCGCGGGCGATCCAGTGCGCGAGCACTCCGCCGAGCAGACCGAAGCCGAATCCGAGCGACACGAACACGCCGCTTCGGTCGAGCCACCACGCGAGCAGCGCTCCCGCGAGCGCCGACGGCAACACGCACGAGGCGAAGGCGCGCACCGACGCGCGCGGTCCGCCTCCGAAGACGACGCGCGTCGCGACGAACACGACCGACAGCCACAGCGCGAGCGTCGCGATCCCGCCGAGCCATCCGGTCGCGACCAGCGCATCGAGCAGTTCGTTGTGCACGCGGTCGATCGCGGAGCCTCGGCCTTCGAGGTACGCGAGCCGCGGCGGAACCACCGCGGCGGTCGCGCTCGCCGTGCACTCCGGTCCGGCGCCGATCCACACCCGCAACGCATGGAAACGATCGAGCGGAGCGACGGGATCACCGTCGATGCCGCGGATCGCGTGGGGCTTCACGAGCGCGACCGCGGCCGACCACATCGCCTGCCGGGCAGCTCCCGTTCCGCGGTTCGCCTGCGTCAGCGTCGCGAGGCGGCCTGCGAACGGAACGTCCCGATCGACGACGCCGGAGAGGGACAACGAAAGCAGCACGAGCGCGCCAGCCGCTCCCGCTCCAAGCCACGCGATCCACGCCCACGTCGTCCAACGACGGCGCGCGAGCACTCCGCGGTAGAGCAGCAGCAGGAGCGGCGCGAGACCGACCAGCGCGCCGGCGAGCGCCAGGGTCGAGAGGTCGAACGCATCGAGGCGTTGCGCGCCGAGGGCTCGTGAGCCGAGCAGGATCGCGAGCGCGGCTGCGGTCACGCCGCCCGCGCCGAGCAGGGCCGCGGACACGACGGTTGGAGATCGGGCGCTCGACGAGCCGAGCTCCACCGGCGACGACGCGCGCCGCCAGCGCAGGAGCGCGATCAGCGCCAGGACGAAACCGCCCGCGAGCGCACCGAGGAACGAAGCGCGCGATTGGCTCGAGAGGAGCGTCAGCGTCTGCAACGCGAGCACGCAGGCGTAAAGCGTCACTTGTCGGGCGCGGTGCACGGAGCTCCCGCCGTCGTCACGTCGCAGCGAACCCAGGCTCCAAAGTCGAGCGAGCGTGAGCGGGAGGACGAGCGTGACGTACGACGCGAGGAACACCGGAACGCCGAACGTCGACGCCACGCGCCGGGGATCGCTCGACACGCCGACGGGATCGATGCCGAAGCGCTGCGCGATCGCGTAGAGGCAGACGGGGATGCTCGCGAGCACGATCGTCGTGACGAGGCGTTCGCGTCGTCGCTCGCAGCGCAGCGCGACCGCCAGGGCCGCGAACAGCGCGACATACGACACGAGCGAGTACGTGCCTTGGAGGAACCGGCCCGTTCCCCACAGGCTCAGCGCCGGCGACAGCGAGCACGCGCTCGCGAGCACGTGAACCGCGACGAGCGCGCATGCCGCGATGAAGATCGGGCTGCGATGCGGACGGGATCGCGCGCGCTCTGCGGCGCTCGAACGCTCGACGCCGCGCAGCACCCACGCGAACAACGCGACGGCCGCGAGCGAGCGGATCGCCACGACCTTGAAGGGTTCGAAGGGCCGGTCGCCGTCGGCGTCGTAGAGCAGCGGAGCGACGATCAGCGCGGCGTGCGCGGCGAGCTCCGTGATTGCGTCGCACGACGACGTGAGCGGTGCGCCGCGATCGTCGGCGGACGACGCCGGTGAGACGGCCATGCGCAGAGTCTATGTCGAGGGGCGCACACCGTCCGCTCGCACGGCGGTGCAAGTGAGCGCAACCGCGCACCGAGCGCGAAGCGTTCCGCGCCTTGACAGAAACGACCTTGGGGCCGCACGATGCTCTGGTCTCGGGCCCGGCGACATGGATCCACGATCCGGCGCTCCGCGGGCTCGCGGTCGTCGTGGATCGGAAGCGGAGGTTCGCATGTTTCCGCGGTTTTGGCTCGTGCCGCTGCCGGCTGTGTTGGTGGTGTTGTTCGTTCTCGTCTGGGGACCGAGCCCGAACATCGTTGCGATCACTGCCGCGCGAACGAGCTCCGCGGTCGCACCGACACCCGTCGCCGTCGTCAGCCCGTGGCTCCTGACGCAGGCTCCGTGCGCCTACGGCTGCACTTGCTGCGCGAGCGCGGCGACGATGCTCCAGGGAGCGGAAGCGGATGCGACGGTCAAGCCCGGCAAGAGCGTGAGCCTCAGCCTCTCGTTCAGCTGCCTCGTCGGCGGTCCCGTGACGAGCTACCAGTGGCAGAAGGACGGCGTGGACATCGCCGGAGCCACGGCGGCGACTTTGGCGATCTCGTCCGCCCGCCATTGCGATCAAGGGAGCTATCGCGCGCGCTTCCGCCTGCAGTGCAGTCCGAGCGTCATCCAATTCAGCTCGGCGACCGACCTCGAGATCTCGAGCTTCGGCCCGCCGTCCGCCGCGCCCGCGGCTGTCGGCGAGAGCGGCATCGCGGCGGCTCACGTCTCGACCGAGCAGGTGCTGTTGCATTCGGGCGAGATGGCCGTTTCCGCGGTCGACCTGCGCATCCCCGGACGCGGCATCGATTTCGTCTGGCAACGCACCTATCGCTCGCGCACGGGACCGAAGGACGCGAGCAGCGGCCTGGGAGTCGGCTGGGACCACTCGTACAACCTCAAGATCCGGCGCGCGGAACCGTCGAACCCGCTCGTGCGCGACGTCGTGCTCTCCGATGGTGCGACGCGGCAGGACCGGCTCGTCTACAACGGCGCGACCTACACCGCGCCGGAACTGTTCGTCGAGGGCGTCGAGGCGCCGACGAACGTGCTCACGCTGACCTTCCCGAACAAGAGCCAGTGGAAGTTCTTCTCGCTGACCGACGTGCAATCGGGGCGGCGCGGGAAGATCCAGACGATCACGGACCGCAACGGCAATCGGCTCGCGTTCGATTACGACACGCTCGGGCGTTTGACCGTCGTCCACGACACGCTGGACACGGCGTCACACCAGCGCGACATCCATTTCAACTACAGCGGCTCCAGCCTGCTCATCCAGTCCGTGGTGGATTTCGCCGGCCGGACGATCAGCTACGAGTACAACACCGGCCAGGATCTGGTCGCGGTCAACTCGCCGGCCGTCATCAACCTGCCGACGAACGGCAACGACTTCCCGGCGGGCAAGCGCACCGTCTACACGTACTCGGTTGGATTCACCGACGCCCGCCTCAACCACAACCTGCTCACGATCACGGACGGCAAGGGTCAGACCTACCTCTCGAACGTCTACGCGACGACGACGAACCTGGGCGACATCAACTTCGATCGACTGCTCGAGCAGCGCCTGGGCAGCGCCAGCCAGAAGCTCGAGTTCTACTACACGTGCGCGCCGCAGAGCGGAGACAGCCTGCTCGCGACGGTCAACGATCGAGCCGGGAACGTCAGCTGGAACTACTACGGCGTGCAGAACCGCCTGCTGCAGACGCGGAGATTCACCGGGCGGGCGATCACGGGCGTGCGCTCGAGCGAGAGCGCGAACCTGCCGACCGGCAAGCTGCGCGCGAGCGATCCGGACTACTTCGCGACGGCGTACGAGTACAACAGCGACTCGCTCGTCACGCGCGTGACACGCTCGAGCTCGAGCCAGGTCTCCGGCGCGAGCCAGACCGAGTACACCTACGCGACGGCGCCGGTCCGCTCGCGAGCGAACGTCCTCTCGATCCGGCGCACGCCTGGAGTGCGCGGCGGAGACCAGGCCGAGCTGCTCGAGACCTTCACCTACGATCCGCAGTTCAATTTCGTCGACACGTCCACCGACGCGCGCGGCGGGATCACGGACCGCGATTTCGATGCCTGGGGCAACGTCATCGCCACCACGCACGCGATCCCCTCGGTCTTCGAGATCTTCGAGTACGACCCGGCGATCCACGGGCAGTTGACGGCGCGAGTGTGGCCCGACAACGGCAGCGGCCAGAGCCGCAGGGACGAATACGCGTACTTCACGCCCGGCGACGGGCCGCTCAACGGGTACCTGAAGACGTCGGCGATCAAGCAGGCGGGCCCCGGCGGCGCCGATCTCGTGACCCAGTACGCGCGCGACGCGGCGGGCAACGTCACCGCGGTCACGGATCCGAAGGGCCACACGACGACGTACGAGGTGAACAGCCTCAATCAGGTCTGGCGCGAGACGCCGCCGGAGGTCACGGACGGGGCCGGCCCGACGTACCAGATCACCTATCGCTTCGATGCGAACGACAACGTCATCCGCGTCGACCGTTTGAATCGCGACGAGACGGGAGCTCTCGACCCCAATCGCGTGCTCACGACGACGACGCAGTTCGACGTGCTCAACCGTCCCACTCTCGTGTCGCGCGAGGTCGAAGCCACGCGCAACGTCGTCACGGAATTCCACTACGACGACAACGGCAACCGCACGCTGGTTCGCAAGGGCGAGGCCACGAACGGACATCAGCCCGCGAACACGCTCCTCACGTCCTACGACGAACGCGATCTGCCGTTCCGCACGACCCGCGCCCCCGGCGATCCGTCGGCGGCGACGACGCAGTACGACTACGACCTGGACGGGCAACTGGCGGTGCTGACCGAGGACCCGGACGGTTCACCGCGGGTGACGACCTCCGTCCGCGACGGCTTCGGTCGGCTTCGGGTGTCGACCGACGCGATGGGCAACGTGACGACGCGGCACTACGACGCCAACGGCAACCTGGCGTCGGAGATCGTCGAGGGCGAGTTCCACGACGTCGCCGGCGGATCGAACAACACGTGTCTCGCCGAAACGACGTACGCGTACGACGCGCTCGATCGACGGACCGACGTCGACGTCGGCCATTTCGATCCCGCGACGCAGGCGCCGATCGGCGACGGGCACTCGCTCACGCACACCATCTACAGCGCGAACTCGCAGCCCGTGGCCGTGATCGACGACAGCGGCAACACGACGGCGATGAGCTACGACGCCGCCAACCGCCTGAGCACCGAGAACGATGCGCGCGGCAACCTGACGAGCTACGCGTACGACCCGAACTCGAACGTCTCGACGCTGACTCGCCTCGAGCGGTCGGACCTGCCCACTCCCGACCAGGTCTTCGTCACGAGCTACACCTACGACAATCTCGACCGCCGCACCTCGACCATCGACAACGCGGGCGGAGTGCGCACCGCGGGCTACGACTCGCGCGACAACGTCGTGCTCGAGACGGACGCCAGCCTGTCGATGACGCGCCACGTGTACGACGGGCTCGATCGGCGCATCGCGACGCTGTTCGACCTGGACGGCAACGGCGTGTTCGGCAATCCAGGCGACATCGTGACGACCAGCAGCTACGACGACGACTCGCGGGTCACGTCGCGCACGGACGCCAACGGCAACGTGACGCGCTACGCCTACGACGCGCTCGATCGGCTCACGGCCGTGTTCCTGGCGGACAACCCGAGCGCGGTGCCGTCGATCGTGTACGGCTACGACCGGCACGACGACGTCGTGCTCGAAACGGACGCCAACGGCACGCAGACGCTCTCGGTCTACGATGCGCTCCATCGGTTGACGGTTCGTCGGGCTTCGGTGCTCGGCGCCGGCGTCGCACCCGCGCCCAACCTCGAGACCTTCAGCTACGACGCGCTCTCGCGCCCGACGGCCTCGCTCAGCACGTGCGTGGCTCCGTGCTCGGGCGCGGCCGACCGAATCGTGCGTCGCGCGTACGACTCGATGGGCAATCTGCTCAGCGAGGAACAGAACGGGCGCAAGGTCGCGTCGACGTTCGACGGCCTGGGCAATCGCACGAGCTTGCGCTACCCGAGCGGGCGGGTCGTGAACTTCGCTTTCGACGCGCTCGACCGGCAGAAGGACATCCAGGAGGGCAGCACCGTCCTCGCGCACCTCGACTACTTCGGACCGGCGCGCGTCGAACGCGTGAACTTCGCCAACGACACGCGCCTCCAGAACAGCTTCGACGCGCTCGGTCGCCCCGCGCGCACCGAGCACATCCTGCATCCCAACGGGGCGGCGACCCGCTTCGTCGATCGAGCGTCGACCTGGGGGCCGACCTCGATGCGACTGAGCTACACCGATCAGCTCCCCGGCGGCGCGACTCGCGTCTTCACCCACGATCGCGCCGGACGGTTGACCGCATCGAACAAGACCGCGCCCGGCGCGCCTCCGTTCGTGTCGAGCTACGTTCTCGACCCCGCGGGCAACCGACTCGGCGCGACGCCGCCCGCGCCGACGCGGTTCTCGTCGACGCTCGAGGCGTACACGATGGATCCGACGCCTTTGCCCGGCCGGGCCGACCGCCAGATGAACCAGTACACGACGGCGAACAACCGGCGCTTCACCTACGACGCGAACGGGAACCTCGTCGGGACGGCGAAGTCGACGAGCGCCACGGCGTCGGGCGGCGGCTCCCCGGCGCTCGAGTCGCTGAGCTACGACTTCCGCAATCGCCTCGTGCGCTTCGTCGACGAACAGTCCGGGCAGGTGACGACCTACGCCTATGACGCGTTCGGCCGGCGCGTCGCCAAGACCACGGCGGGCAACACGACGACGTACGTCTACGACGGCAGAGATCTGATCGAGGAGCACGACGCCAGCGGCGCCACGCTCGCCACGTACGTGCGCAGCGCCGCCTTCGCGGCACCGCTCTCGATGCGCAGCGATCCCGACCAGAACGGCAGCTTCGAGAACTTCTTCTTCCACGCCGACGACAACCAGAACGTGCTCGCGCTCACGAACGCGTCGGGCGCGCTGGTCGAGCGCTACGACTTCACGGACTTCGGCAAGCCCGCGATCACGACGCTCCCCGGCGCTCCGCACCCGGCGGCGGGCTCGATCCAACGATTCCTCTTCGCGGGCAACGAGTTCGACGCCGAGAGCGGCCTCTATCACTGTGGCGCGCGCTACCTGAGTCCGGTGCTCGGACGATTCCTCTCGCGCGACGGACTGGGCGCGTGGCATGACGCGGCTCACGTGGGTAGTGCCGCGACGTACCGGCGAAACAGCCCGTGGTCGGTGCTCGGAACGGAGCGGCGAACGCTGGGCAGCGGGCGCGACGCGGGAGCGTTCGCCGCACCGGAGCGTTCGCCCGCGTCGGACTGAGTCGTCGAGCGTCGGACCTCGGTCGGACGGACGCGCGCGCGTCGGTCCGAGACGTGAATCGAAGGCGGACGCCGGCCGGCTCGCGTGACGCCTCGAGCGCCGTCGAACCGTGGAAATGCGTTCCGCTCGCGGTTTCCGACCGCGCGCTCCGCAAGATCCGCGCGAGGCTCCATTTCGTGCCGCCGGAACGCCGAGACAGGCTCCTCAGGGGACCTTGAGGGGGAGGTCGATCTGCGCTCACTCGCGCTCGCTTGCATCGCCGTGCTCGGCGCGTGCCAGCCGAAACTCGAATCCGTCTCGGCGGATTTCGAAGGCGGCGGGGTGCGCCGCTTCGAAGGATTCGCACTCGCGGATGCGTCCGGCGCGCGCCACGCGGAAGGCGTCTGGACGTTCTATTTTCCGAACGGCCAGGTGCAGGCGCGCGGGGAGTTCGAACACGGCCAGATCGCCAGTCGCGACAACCTGCTCGCCGGCGAGACGCTCGTGCCGTTGCAGGGCCGCAGCGGACGCTCGAGCACGTGGAACGAAGCGGGCGTGCAGCTCTCCGACGGCGCCTACGACGACGGCGTGATGCAGGGTTGGTGGACCTTCTGGCACTCCAACGGCAACAAGCGCGCGGAAGGCTCGCGCTGGGGCGGCAAGCTGCTCGGCCGCCAGCTCGTGTGGCACGAGAACGGCATGCTCGCGAGCGACGGGCTCTTCAGCTTCGACAAGGAGATCGGCGAGCACCGCGTGTGGGACGAGCGCGGCACGCTGCGGCGCCGCGCGAACTTCGATCGCGGCCGGCGTCACGGATTGCTCGAGGAGTGGGACGAGAGCGGAGTGCTGCGCGAGCGCAGCGACTACGTCGCCGGCGAGCTCTCGGGCTGGCGCATGCTGTGGGACGAACGCGGGCTGCCCACGTTCCGCGCGCACTACGTCGCGGGCGCGCAGGACGGCTTGAGCGAGCTCTACCACACCTCCGGCTCCGTGCGACTGCGCAGCCGCTGGCGCGCGGGAGTGCAGGAAGGCATCACGACCGCGTTCGCCGAGGGCGGCTGGCGCGAGTGGACCTGCGAGTACGTCGACGGCCGCATCGAAGGCGAGAAGGTGTCGTGGTATCGCAATGGCGAGCTGCGCTCGCGCGTCGCTCACGTCCACGACGTGCCCGACGGGCCGAGCGTCGAGTGGTACGACGACGGCAGCCTGCGCGCGCGCGGCGAGCTGCGCGACGGACTCCGCAGCGGCCAATGGGTCTTCTTCGCGGATGATGGTGCGCTCGACCGCGAACGTTCGGGCGTGTACGTCTCCGACTCGCGCATCGCGCCGCTCGCGAGCGCGGCGGACTGAGCTCCCGGGCGCATGGTGCGGGAGGGGGGACTCGAACCCCCAAGGGTTTCCCCACGAGATCCTAAGTCTCGCGCGTCTGCCATTTCGCCACTCCCGCGACGAGCGCCCACGACGAGCGGCGGGAGAGGATAGCGCGCGAGCGTCGCGGCGGCGAAGATGAGCGCGATGCTGCAGGGTCTGGTCGGGCTGGCGCTCTCGCTCGCGCTGTGCGTCGTGATGGTCGCCGGCTTGCGTGCGCGGCGCACGCGCCTGCTCTCCGCGCTCGGCCTCGTGCCCGCATCGGGAGCGTGCGTCGCCTTCGCCAGCGTGCTGTTGGGCCTCGATCGGATCGAGATCGCGCGCTACGCATTCAGTCTCGCGGCGTGGGCGCTGGGTTTCGCGCACGCGGTCGTGTTCTCGCTGACGGCGATGCCGCGCGGTGCGATCGTCTTCCGCGGCGTGCTCGTGGGCACGGGCTTGTGGGCCGGCTGTTTCGCGGGTCTCTGGCTGGGGACGAGCGAGCGCTTCGCGACGCTCGAGGTCCTCGTCGTCGTGCTCGGCTTGCTCACGCTGGCGACGTGGATCGCGCTGCCGTTCCTGTCGAAGGAGCCCGGAGTCGCGCGCCACGGATCGATCGAGGTGCCGAGCGTGCGCTTTCCATGTCCGCGCTGCGGCACGCACGTCGATTGGGGCCGTGGAGTCGCCGCATGCACCGATTGCGGCCTCTTCCTGCACATCTCCTGGCCCGCGGTCGCGCCCAAGGCCGGAGCGAAACCCGACCCGGCCGGTGTGCCGCGCAGCGTGCGCTTCTCGTGTCCGAGCTGCGCGACGCGCAACACCTGGCACACGGGCCTGGGCGTGTGTCCGCGGTGCGGTCTCCGGCTCTCGCTGCACTGGAACGTGCACACGAACGGGCGGTGACGCGTTGATCGGGACATCGGAAACGAAGCGCGCGCGCGGACGGACCGCGCTCCTTCTGTGCGCCTCCGTCGCGTGCAGCGCCTGCGGCGATGGAGTGCGCCAGTCGGCCGCTCCCGCCGTCGCGCCGCAGGTGCAGCGCCCGTCGCCGAATCCCGCTCCCGCGCAGCCGCGCACGATCCCGATCGACGGCTACGAGGTCGTGCGCACGATCGCTCATGACGCGAGCTCGTTCACGCAAGGTCTCGTGATCGACGCCGGGCAGTTGCTCGAGAGCCAGGGCGAGTACGCGCACTCGAGTCTGCGCCTGATCGAGCTCGAGACGGGGATCGTGACGCGCAAGGTCGACGTCGAACCGATGTACTTCGCCGAAGGACTGACCGTCCTGCGCGGGCTCGTCTACCAGCTGACGTGGAAGGAGCAGCGCTGTCTCGTCTACGACCGCCAGGAGCTGCGCCTCGTCGGCAACTTGAACTACAGCGGCGAAGGCTGGGGCCTCACGACCGATGGAACGAGCCTGATCCTCTCCGACGGCAGCGATCGCCTGCGCTTCTTCGATCCTTCGACGATGAGCGTGACGCGCGTGCTCCCGGTGCGCGCGCTCGGACGCGCGCAGTACCAGCTGAACGAGCTCGAGTTCGTCCACGGCGAGATCTGGGCGAACATCTGGCACTCGAACCTGATCGCGCGCATCGATCCGGTCTCGGGCGAAGTCACGCGCTACCTCGATCTGAGCGGCATCCTGCCCGTGCAGGAGCACCCCGACGCCGAGAGCGTGCTCAACGGCATCGCCTGGGACGCGAAGAGCGACCGCCTCTTCGTCACCGGCAAACGCTGGCCGAAGCTCTTCGAGATCCGCGTCAAGTAGTACGGTACACGGCATCTTTCTCACCGATTCGCGTCGCATCGATCAAACTCGCACAGCGCGACCGTTGGCGCAGTCGGCCAGCGAACCGAGTCGTCGCCGCCGAGCTGGGAGTGACCTGTTTGCGACTGTTCACGAGTGCTCGGCAGTGCGCGTGGTGTGCGGAACGCGGCGAATCGGTGAGAAAGATGCCGTGTACCGTACGTCCCCCGGATCGCGCGGCGGAGTTTCGACGACCCGCCGGGAATCTTGAACCGATTCCGTCACCTGGGGGCGGCGTGAGCGTCCTCTGCGCTGGAGGAACTCGCGATGCCCCGCATCCCGAGACACGACGCAACCGGCCTGTGGCACCACGTGATGAACCGCGGAATCGCGCGGCGCACGCTGTTCGAGAGCGAGCTCGATATCCGCACGTTCCTGGCGCGGCTCGCGTGGCGCGTCCATGCCCACCAGCTCGAGGTGCACGCGTTCTGCGTCCTGACCACGCACTTCCATCTCCTCGTCCGCAGCTTGACCGGGGAGCTGCCGTCGTCGATGTGCGTCGCGCAGCGAGAGTACGCCCGCTGGTTCAACCGCACGCGTCGGCGCGACGGGCCGCTCTTTCGCGGACGCTTCATGTCGAAGTGCGTGGACTCGCTCGCCTACCGCCAACACCTCGTGCGCTACATCGACTTCAATCCGGTGGGGGCGGGGCTCGCAGCCACGCCCGCCTTGTATCCGCATGGAAGCGCGCGCTGCTACGCGCGGCGAGACGGTCCGCCCTGGCTCGCCCGCGATTGGATCGAGAGCACGGTCTGCCGCTCGATCGGCTCGCAGGTCTTCCATCCGCGCGACTACCCGGCGGCTTTCGGACAGCCGGTTTCAGAGCGTCTCTCGCGGCTGATCGAGCGTCGCATCGCGATCCGCAAGGCGGGAGAGGACCCGCTCGACGATCTGCTCGGAGCTGCTCCCGATCAGGTCCTGGAGTGGATGCGTCGCAAAGCCGAACTCGCGGATGGGATGCCCGTGGGAATGCCGGTGTGCGACGGCGACGACGTGCGCGAGGTCGTCCAACATGCTCGCGCCTCGCGCGAGAGCTGGCGCGTCGGAGCAACACGCAAGAACGTGGATGCGTGGCTGCAGCTCGAGGTCGCGTTGCTGCGCGATCTGTGCGGTCTCCGCTGGAGCGAGATCGGCTCGCGACTCGGCTCGAGCACCCACGGCGCGTGGCGCATGTACGACCGTCACCGCCGCCGAGTTCTTGCCGATGACGACTACGCGAACCGGACGGCCGAGCTCATCGACCATTGCATGACCCGGTGCCATGAAGGCGTACGGTACACGGCAACTTTCTCACCGATTCGCACTTCCCCGCTCGATCTCGCACATGGCGGCCACGAGCCGCAATCCGCGACGCATCTCGATCGAGGCTGACGATTCCACAGCGACGCTCGACGAACGCGCAGCCGCGTTCGAGGTGTGCGCTATGTGGCGAATCGGTGAGAAAGATGCCGTGTACCGTATGATTCCGGCGATGGGTGAGGGTGCTGCTGTCGGTGCTGGGGTGACGCCGCTCGTGGTGCGGCCGGCGCGCGCGACGTACGTCGTGTTCGGGGTGTTGAGCGCGTTGCCGATCGTGGTGGGGATCGCGCCGAAAGCGGTGGGGCGTCCG
Organism: Planctomycetota bacterium; assembly: GCA_044228975.1. Taxonomy (GTDB): domain Bacteria; phylum Planctomycetota; class UBA1135; order UBA1135; genus JADJNY01. The sequence continues at coordinate 13,483 of JBGATX010000049.1, forward strand.
ATGTTGCTCGAGCCGCTCGTCATCGGCTTGTTCGTGGCCTTCGCGTCGCTCGTCTGGGTGCGCGCGTTCCGCATCGAGCTCACGCCGCGCGAGTTCCGCTACCGCTCGCTCTTCGGCGGCGCGCGCAGCTTCGCGTACGCGGACATCGCGAGCGCGCGCATCCAGATGGGCGTGCGCGACAGAGGCGACGCATTCCGGCCGCACTACCGGCTCGTGGTCGCGCCGCGCACGATCGGCAAGCGGCCGATCGTCGTCAACCTCAAGGTCTTCCCGCTCGAGCCGCTGCGCGAGGTGTGCGCCGCGCTCGGCGCGACGGCGGACGACGACGAGAGCTCCGCGCGCGCTTGACGCGCGGCGCCGAGAGCATGAGCGACGCACCGACAGCGCGAGCGGAGCCCGCTGACCTCGCGCTCTCGACACGCCGGCGCGCCGACGCGATCCGGTTCGTGCTCGATCTCGGCCGCGCGTTGCACGGCTACGGCACGTCGTCACCGGAGGTCGAGAACTCGATGCAGATCGCAGCGCGACGTCTCGGGCTCGCGGGCGAGTTCTTCGCCACGCCGACTTCGATTTTCGCGACGTTCCACGGCGAGGGCGGGAGCGCGCACGACGCCTCGACGCACTTGATGCGCGTCGAACCCGGCTCGGCCGATCTCGGACGGCGCGCGCGCGTCGATCAGATCCTCGACGACGTCGTGAACCAGCGCCTCGACGCGGACGAAGGCCGCATCGTGCTCATGGCGGTGCGCAGCGATCCGGATCCCTATCCGACGTGGGTTTCGGTGCTGTGCTCGGCGCTCGTGTCGGCCGGCGCGGCGCGCTTCTTCGGCCTCTCGGCGTGGGAGATCGCGCTCGCGGGCGGCATCGGCATGCTGATCGAGATGCTGGAGCTCTCGGCGCGGCATGTCACTCGACTGCGTCGCGTGCTCCTGCCGCTCTCGGCCTTCCTCGCCGCGGCGATCGTGGCGCTGGTGGCCGGAGCGCGCGGCGCGCCGACGCCGTTCCAGGTCGTCGTCGCCGCGGTGATCACGTTGCTGCCGGGATTGCGGCTGACGACGGCGATGAGCGAGCTCGCCCTCGATCACCTCGCGTCGGGAACTGCGCGCTTCTTCGGCTCGTTGATGACGCTGGTCGTGCTGCTCTTCGGCGCGGCGCTCGGCGCGCAGATCGGGCATCTCTTCCCCGACACGCTGCCGATGGCCGACGTGAATGCCGCGCGCGCCGCCGTGCCCGCCTGGACGATGCTCGTCGCGTTGTGCGTCGTGCCGCTGTGTTTCGGCGTGCTCTTCCGCGCCTTGCCGCGCGACCTGCCGTGGGTGCTCGTGTCGTGCACGCTCGCGTACCTGGGCTCGCAGTGGGGCGGCCGCGTGCTCGGCAGCGGTTTCGAAGCGGCGCTCGGCGGATTGCTCGTGGGCTTGGCGAGCAACGTCTACGCGCGCGCGCTGAACCGCCCGGCCGCGACGACGCTCTTGCCGGGCATCCTGCTGCTCGTGCCGGGCAGCATCGGCCTGCGCAGCCTCTTCAACCTGCTCGAGCGCGACGTGCTGACGGGCATCGAGAGCGCGTTCCAGGCCGCGACCGTCGGCATGGCGATCGTCGCCGGGCTGTTCGTCGCCAACGTGATCGTGCGGCCGCGCAAGTTCGATCGCAGCGAAGCCTGAAACGAGCGCGCGTCAGCTCGCGGGCAACTCGAGCGCCGCCGCGCGACGCAGTCGATCTTCCTCGGCGTTGATCTGCGCCAGTCCGTCCTCGAACGCGCGCAGCTCTGCGGGCGTGTAGCGCGTGCGATCGAAACCGTGCTGCTGGCGGAAGTCCTTCAAGAAGTGGTTGCGCTTGCGATCGAGACCGTCCTGGCGCTCGACCCAGCGCTTCAACGCGTCGCGCAACGCCTCGATCGGCGGAGCGCCGCGCGGCCAGAGCTGCGCGAAGAGCTCTTCACCGCGCGGCGAGAGATCGAGCACGACTCCCGCGCGCTCGCCGAGGCCGCAACCGCTCTCTCCGCCGCTCGCGCGCAACGCGACGCCGGCGGCTTGAGCGGCGCGCGAGCGATAGACCGCTTCGCGCAGGAACTCCCCGGCGAGCTCCTCGCGCGACTTCGCGACCTGCGGCGCTTCTCGATCGTCGTTCATGCGTGGGTCGCGCGACGCGGCTTCGCGCTCGATGCGAGCTCAGCAGTGCTGGTCGAAGGCCTCGGTCAGCGACTTCGCGATCGTCGCGGGGTCCTTGCCCTCGATGTCCTGGCGCTGGATCATCTTCACCAGCTTGCCGTCCTTCATGAGCGCGATCTGCGGCGAGCTCGGGCGGTAGGGCTTGAAGTGCTCGCGCGCGCGCTCCACCGCGGCCGTGTCCATGCCGGCGAACACCGTGACGATGTTGTCGGGCTTCTTCCCGTGCAGCAGCGAAAGCCGCAGACCCGGGCGCGCGCCGCCGGCCGCGCAACCGCAGACCGAGTTCACGAAGACGAGCGTCGTGCCCGGCTTCTGGATCGCGGCGTCGACGTCCTCGGCGGAGCGCAGCTCCTTCACTCCGAGCTTCGTGACTTCTTCGCGCATCGGTTGGACCATCTGGGGGTCGTACATGGTGATTCCTGGAACTCTCTTGGTGGATCGTGCCGCGAGCGAATGCCCGACCTGCCGAGGTCGCCGCGCGGCGGGCGAAGAGTCTAGCCCACGCGCGGGACGCTTGGGAGCGGCGCGGGAGAGCCGTCACGCGTTCCGCCCTCGCGCCGCGCGCGGTTCGCACGCGTTCGCGGCCCCCGCTCGTCCATGCGGCTCGCGGGGCATGAGGACGTGCGTCTACGATCTCGACGGCCATCCGTTCGCGAGGCCGGCACGTACCTCTTCGATCGCCTCGCATTCGCGGAGCTCTCGCATGCAACTCGGACGCATTTCGACTGTTTGTTTCTCCGTCATCTCCCTCGTCTCGTGCGCGACGCGACCTGTCGACAAGCCGTTGCCCGCCGCATCCGGCGCGGGCGCGCGCCACGGGACGCGGCTCTTCGACGGGCTCGACCTGCATTTGCGCAGCGTGACGACGAGTTCGAAGGAGGCGCAGCGCTGGTTCGATCAAGGCTTCCTCTTGTGCTTCGGCTTCAACCACGAGGAAGCGATCCGCTCGTTCCAGGTCGCGAGCGAGCTCGACTCGAGCTGCGCGATGGCCTGGTGGGGGATGGCGCTCGCCGCCGGGCCCAACATCAACAACCCGACGATGGACGAGGAACGCACGCGAGCCGCCTTCGATGCGATCCAGGCCGCGCGCGAGCGCATGGTGAACGCGTCGCCGGTCGAGCGCGCCCTCATCGAAGCGCTCTCGAAGCGTTACGTCGTGCCCGCTCCCGCGGATCGCCGCGCGCTCGACGAGGCGTATGCGAACGCGATGCGCGAGGTGTGGAAGGCGAATCCGACCGACGCAGATGTCGGCGCGCTCTTCGCCGAGTCGATGATGGACTTGCGGCCCTGGGATCTGTGGACGGCGGACGGCGCGATGCAGCCGGGCACGCTCGAGGTGCTCGACACGCTCGCTGCCGTGTTGAAGCTCGCGCCGAAACATCCGGGCGGCAATCACTACTCGGTGCACGCCTGGGAGGCGTCACCGACGCCCGAGAAGGCGCTCGACGCGGCGAACGTGTTGCGCGACCTCGTTCCCGGCGCCGGACACCTCGTGCACATGCCGGCGCACATCGACTTGCGCGTCGGACACTACGCCGACGCGGTGCTCGCGAACCAGCGCGCGATCGAGGTCGATCGGCGCTACATGCAGGCGGGAGGCGTGCACGGCTTCAACGACGTCTACCGCGCGCACAACTTCCACTTCCTGCAGTACGCGGCGATGTTCGAAGGCCAGAGCGCGATCGCGATCCAGGCCGCGCGCGACAGCGTGGCGACGATCCCGCGCGAGGTCGTGCTCGCGTTGCCGCAATTCCTCGAGAGCTTCCAGGGCGCGCCGTACCACGCGCTCGTGCGCTTCGGACGCTGGGACGACATCCTGCGCGAGCCCGAGCCCGAGGCCGTGCTCTACTCGACGCGCGTGATGCACCACTACGCGCGCGGGATCGCCTTCGCCGCGACGGGACGCGTCGACGAAGCGCAAAAGGAGCTCGCCGCGTTCGACAAGGCCTTCGAGCTCGTGCCCGAGTCGTACCTGCTCGGCAACAATCCGACGCGCACGGTCTTGCAGGTGGCGCGACCGATGCTCGAGGGCGAGCTCGAGTACCGCCGCGGGAATCACGAGCGCGCGTTCGAGCTCCTCGGCGATGCGGCGAAGCGCGACGACGCGCTGCACTACGACGAACCGTGGGGCTGGATGATGTCCGTGCGTCACGCGCTCGGCGCGCTGCTGCTCGAGCAAGGCCGCGTCGCGGAGGCCGGGCAGGTCTACCGTGCCGACTTAGAGCGCCACCGCGAGAACGGTTGGGCGCTGCACGGCCTCGTCGAGTGCTTGCGGCGCAGCGGACGCGAGGCGCTTGCGCGCGAGATGGACGAGCGGTTCCGGGCCGCGTGGGTGCGCGCCGACGTCGAGATCCACGCTTCGTGCTACTGCCGCTCCGCGACCGCGAAGTCCTGAGAGCCTTGCATGAGAAGGCGCTGCGTCTCGCGCTGTCCCAGCCCTTACGGCCCGCGCGTCCAAGCGCTCGGCGGAACGTGTTAAGCTCTGGCACCCCTCCGCGCGACTCCGCGCGGATTCACACCCGAGAGGAAACGCGAATGAAGCGCAACAGCAGGTGGCTGAGCACGTCGTTCGTCTGGCTGGCGCTGGGAATCGTTCCCGCGTTCGCGCAGACGCCGGCGGGCAAGGCCAAGGCCGACAAACCGGCCAAGGCGGCGGACACGCCGAAGACGGACCACGCGAAGAAGTTCGACGACATCCAGAAACGACGCGACGAGGCCATGAAGGCCTTCCAGCAGAAGCTCGAGGATGCGAAGTCGGACGAGGAGCGGCAGAAGCTCATCGACACAGAGAACCCCGACAAGGGATTCCTCGCCGAGTTCCAGAAGCTCGCCACGGATGCCAAGGGCACCGACGTCGCGGCCAAGGCGCTCGTGCAGGTCGTGATGATCGGCGGTCGCGTCGACGAAGCCGAGGCGAGCAAGCAGGCCTTGCAGACGATCCTCGCGGATCACGCGGCGTCGCCGGAGATCTCGCTCGTGCTCTTCGTGCTCGATCAGGTGCTCGACGAGGAAGGCGCGAAGGCCGCGCGCGAGACGATCACCGCCAAGAACAAGACCAAGCCCGTGCAGGCGACGCTCGTCTACCTGCAAGCGCAGACGACGGAGCAGGAGAAGGGCGAGGACGCCGAGGAACTGCGTCCGCTCTACGACCGGCTCGCCAAGGAGTTCAAGCAGGTCAAGATGCCGTACGGCGATCAGACCTACGGAGCCGTGGCCGAGAGCTGGATCTTCGTGCGCGACAACCTGTCGATCGGCAAGACCGCGCCCGACTTCGAGGCCACCGACGAGAACGGCGTCAAGTGGAAGCTCAGCGACTACAAGGGCAAGGTCGTCGTCATCGACTTCTGGGGCGAGTGGTGAGGCCCGTGTCGTGCGATGATTCCGCACGAACGGGAGCTCGTGGAGCGCCTCAAGAACGAACCCTTCGCCCTGCTCGGCATCAACAGCGACGGCAAGGCCGATGAAGTGAAGAAGATCCTCGAGAAGGAGAAGATCACCTGGCGACAGCATCTCGACGGATCGACCAGTGGACCGTTGGCGACGAAGTGGGGTGTGAACGGTTGGCCGACGATCTATGTCCTCGACGCCAAGGGCGTCATTCGCGAGAAGGGCGTGCGCGGCAAAGCGATGGACAAGGCCGTCGACAAGCTGCTCGCGGAAGCCAAAGCGGCGAAGTGATCGAGCTCACGCCCGCGCGAACGCGCGCGGGGCGGTGAACGGGGCGAGCCCGTCGGCGCGACGCCGGCGGGCTCGCTCGTTTCCCGCCGCGCGTCAGCGCAACGCCGCGGCGACCGCGCGCGCGACGCAAGCGTGACCGGCGGGGTTCCAGTGTCCGTCGCCGAGGAAGAGCTGCTCGCCCGCGGCTTTCGCGGCGGTCAACGCCTCGCCGATCCAGAGCGGCTCGATGCCTGCCGTGCGCAGGCTCGCGACCACGGGCGCGTCACTCGCGCTCGGCGTGCTCGCGCTGCCGTCGGACGGGATGAGCACGACGAGGAAGCGCGCTCCGAGCTCGTTGGCGACCGCTTCCATGCGTTTCGTGACCGCGACGTAGAGCTCCAGCGATTCGCGCGCGCGCCACGGCGGCGCGTAGCTCTGCTGGTGCTCGCCGCCCTGGAGGAATCCGAGGCCGAGCTCGGCGAGGTAGCTCGCGTTGCGCACGCGCACGCGCCAGCTCGGGTCGGGCTCGTGCAGCTTCAGCGCGCCGTTCTCGAGTTCGTACCACGGCTTGGGCCACGACAGGCGCACGTCGCAACGCAGGTCGTCGAGGTCGTTGGCGATCGGCGAGAACCACACGACCGCGTCGGGCGCGTAGCTCGCGCCGAAGAGCTCGAGGATGCGCAGGTGCTGATCGGGTCCGTAGCCGGTGACGGCGAGGTTCCAGGCTTCGCTGTGAGGGATCTCGCGCTCGAGGTCCTCGTTGACGCGCTCGCCGTCGTCGACGCCGGGCCCGAAGAGATAGGAATCGCCGAGGCACAGGATGCGTCGCGTGCCGGGAGCCTTCGCGAGCGTGCGCTCCGCATCGCGCCATCCCAGCGAGTTCGTGCGCGCGACGCGCGCATTGCCCCAGTACTGCCCGCGCTTCTCGACGTTCGCGACCGGGCGCCAGCCGAGCTCCGCGTCGTAGGTGAGGCCGCGTTCGCGATCGAGCACGCGCGCGGCGATGCGCGCGGCGACTTCGAGGCCGGCGAGCAGGAGCACGAGCGCGATGAGCGCGTTGCGCATCCGCCGCGGCCATTTCGATCGCGACCGCGCCGGTGATGCGTCGGCCCCCGTCATCGCGAGGCGGCGTGAGTCGGTGCTTCGAGGCGCGCGGGGGCGTACACCCGCTCGATTCTAGCCGACGACCGCAGGTCGGAATCGTCGCCGCGCCGCGGATGCGCGCTCAGTCGAGCAGCGCCAGCGTCATCACGTTGATCGCCGTGGTGTAGATCGGACCGCCGGTGTAGGCCCAGCGATCGAGAGTGATCCACCCGCCGCGATGACACGAGCGCTCCTCGACGTTCTGCACGGCGAGCAGCGCCTCGCCGACGGACTGCTTCCACGGGCCCCAGAGCTTCTCGCCCTTGTGCCCGCTCTTGCGACCGTCGAAGTCGTTCAGCGCCAGCGAGCCGCAATGCCAGTAGTAGTAGTCGACGCTCAGCTTGTCCTCGGAGACGCTCGGCAGGTCGATGACGACTTGCCTCGCGCCCAGCTCCAAGAACGGATCCTTGGGATCGCCGCCGATGAGCATGCGCGACTCGATTCCCAGCGCGGCCATCACGGCCGAGTGGTATTGGAACTGGTCGTTCTTGCCCGTCACCGTCGCGCCGGCGGCCCTGGCGTCCATGTAGCCCACTCGACCGTCGTCGGCGGTGACCCACTTGATGTACGCCAGGGCTCCGGCGGTGCACTGCGGATCCACGCGCAGGCCCGCGAGCTTCGCGGTGCTCAACGCGCGCACGCACCAGGTCGTCACCGACGTGTCCGCCTCGAACAGGAGCTTCGCCGCGGCCTCGGACGGATCGCCCTTGTTGTCGCGTTCGACCACATCGCGCGGTTCGTAGCGCCAGCCCCAGAGCGTCGGGCCGATCGGGCTCGGACGTTGGGCGCGTTGGATGAACTCGACGCCTTGTTGCGCCGGCGCCTTCCAGCGCGAGTTCTTCGTCATGCGCAGGGTCTCGGCGAGCGCCATCGTCGCAAGCGCCTCGTTGTACAAGTACGCGCGATCGTCGGTGAACTGACCGTTGGGTTGTTGGCGCTTGCACAACCATTCGAGCGCCTTCGTGACGACGGCGCCGGCATCGTGCTGCTTGCCTGCGACCGGGTCCGCGAGCTTCTTCTTGCTCTCCGGTCCGTAGCCCGCGTCGAGGAAGGCGAGCGTCGCGAGCGACGTGAGGCCCTCGTCGTAGAACTCGTGGTAGGTCTCGTTGACGTCGTGACACGGAGCTTCGGCCGAGCAGCGCGCCTTGAACGACATCGCGCTCCACGAGCCGTCAGGGTTCTGGTGACGCGCCAGCCAGCAGAGACCCAGCGTGATCGAGTCGTCGATGGCGGATTTCGAGAGGTTGCGCGGTTTCGGCGCGGGCGAGCTCCCGCCCTTCGTCTGGCTCGCAGGCTCCGCAGGCGAGAGCGCCGGCTGGATGAGCATCGACGAGCGCGACTCTTGCGCGGACGCCGAGCTCCACCCGAGCGGAGCGAGTGGCGCGAGCACGGTGAGCATCAGCACGAGAGAACGAAACGCGGCGTTCATGACGACACCCGGCTTCCGAAACAGGGACGCGGGCCGAAAGCGAGAGAGCGCGAGGGAAACACGCCGGGAGAGCCGTCGTGCGAGAGCGAGTCGAGCGCGCGCGGATCGTTCGACTGCGTTGCGCGGATCAGGCTAACCGGGAGTGAAGGGCCTGCATCTCTCGCGCGCCGCATCGGCTCCTCACGCGAGCTCAAGGCGTGCGCGGCGGACGCGGCGTGAGGCCGAGCTTGGCGAGCTCCGCTTCGCCGCCGGGCTTGTTCAGCTCCCAGTACTTGAGGCGCGCGGTCGCGATCAGCTCGCCGACCTTGCCGTCGCTCGTTTCGAAGCGCACGACACGTTGCGGAGCCTCGTGCTCGACAGCGATGGTCCACTTGCGCGTCGGCGCGAGCTTCTGGCCGAACGCATTGGGTTTGTCGCTGTCGCGGCGCGTGATCTCGACCTCGTAGAGGTCTGCGACGAACTTGCCGGCCGGAACCTCCACCGTCACCGTCTCCGGCGAGCGCGAGAGGCGCGCGTCGTCCCAGAGCAGCGCGACGTGCTGCAAGCGCGTCGTCTCGAGCGAGCGCAGGAGCGCGACACGCTGCTCCTCGCCCGGCTTCAATCGCGGGCCCGCGCATCCGCGCGCCCAAAGCAAGAGTGCGTCCTCCGCCAACCCCTTGTCGTTCGACGCGAGCGTCTCGCTCCTGTCCGCTTCGCCCTCGAAGTAGCTGTGGAGCACGTGATGCAGCTCGCTCTTGCGCACGTCGACCTGCTGGTAGGCGTGGCCGCACCATTCCTGCGCGCTGAACGATTCCTTCAACAAGGAGCCGGCGGGCCGGCCTTCGAAGTCCTTCAGCGCGACGAACGCGCTCGTCATCAGGTTGTAGTCGTAGATGCCGGTCTGGAAGTCCTGCACGAGGTTGAGCTTCATCACCGGCACGCCGTCGGGTGTCGCGCGCTCCTGCTTGACTCGTTGCGCCGGATCGAAGGTCTCGGTGACGAAGATCGCGACCGCGGTGCCTTGACGCTCGGAGCCGTAGCGCGGCGTGCGCAGCTGGTAGCTCGCGAGCTCGGCCTTGCCATCGCCCCACAAACTCCAGAAGGCCGCGTCGAAGCGCGGCGCGTCCTGCGCGACAGCCGGGGACGCGCCGCAGCTCGCGAGCGCGAGGGTCGTGAGGAGGAGCGCGCTTCGTTGGCGCGCGATCGTTCGCAGTCGCTTCATGTTCGGTCCTTCTTGGCTTGGCGCGACGTGCCGCCACCCTCAACGTCGCGCGAGGCCGGCGCTCGCGCCCTACGGCCGCTCGTGCGGCCAGAGCTGATCGCGATGGCGTTCCATCTCTTCCAGCAGGCGCTCGAGCACCTCGTGCTCGTCGAGCGCGAAGATGCTGTCGAAGTTGAGCTGGCAGATCGCGCACACCGGACGCTCGCCGCGGTAGCTCATGATGTCGGTCTCGTCGAGCTTGACGTCCTCGAGACCGAGCTCGGCCACGCGCAGCGGCTCGCCGTCCTCGTCGAAACCGAAGAAGAGCTTCACCTCGGCCGGCGTGCGCCGGCAGAGATAGCAGCGGTCCTTCTGTCCCGCGCGATCGAGCGCGGCGAAGTACTCCTGGAAGCGGTCGTCGATGGGCATCGGTAGGCGCTCGCGATCGAAAACGATAGCAACCGGCGCGAGGAGTGCGATCCGGCGAGCGGCCCCGACGCAGGAGCTCGCCGTGCGACACCATCAGGCGCGACACGCGCCGCCGATCGATGACGCGCGGATCTCGGAGTCGCGGGTGTTGGCCTCGCTCGACCGCGCATCGTGATCGCGCGTCAGACGAGCTCGCCGTCGGGCACGCGTTCGACCTCCAGCGGTCGCGCGGTGTTCGCGCCCAGTCCGTAGACCAGACGAACGATGCGCTTGCCGAGGGTCGGGCGCAGCGTGGCGAGCTCCGCTTCGAGCTCGTCCGTCGAGCGCTCGCCGTCGGGCACGACGATCGCCGCGACGCCGCGGCCCGAGACGGTCTTCGCCACAGCGCGCACGAAACGGCCGGAGTGGCGACCGACGTCGACGATCTCCTCGCCTACGTCCTCGGCCGCGCGCCGGCGCAGATGGGCGAGCATGGAAGGCGAGGAAGCGATCGGCGACGCGGTAGCTGCCGCGGCGCGAGCGCAAGGGATCCGGATCGGTGAGCGGCACCTCGCGCTCGACGAGCTGCAGCTCGCGCAGCGTCGTCAGGTACTTGTTCGCGTGCGTCGTGTCGACGCCGACGGCGAGCGCGATGTCGCCGACCTTGGTCTCTCCGCGCGCGACGGCGGCGAGGATGCTGTTGTAGGTCGCGGGCTGCGAGAGCTCGGAGCGCAGCAGGAACTGCACTTCGTCGAAGAGGAAGCCCTCGGGGCGCAAGCACTCGCGCAGCACGTTCTCCTCGGGGGAACGCGCGTCGTCGAAGCGCCGCAGGTAGGCCGGCATGCCGCCGAGGATCGAGTAGGCGAGCGCGCGCTCGCGCACCTTCCAACGCGGGAAGAACGCCATGGCGGCTTCGGGCTCGAGCGGCTCGAGCCGGCGTTGCGCGGTGCGCCGACCGAAGAGCGGCGAGCGTTCGGCGAGCACTTCCTGCTCCATGAACGACACCTGGCTGCCGCACAGGACGAGCACGAGGTTCGAGTGCTTGCCGCGCGTGTCCCAGAAGCGTTGCAGCTGGGACGTGAGGCCGCGCGTCGACTCGCACAGGTACGGGAACTCGTCGAGGACGACGACCAGACGCTCCTGCTTCGAGATCTCCGCGCACACGTTGAGCGCCGCGGTCCAGTCGGCGAACTCGATGTTCGCGGCGAGCGCATCGTCGAGCCCCGACGCGAGCGCGTCGCGAAAGGCGCGCAGGTTGTCCTTCTCGCGCACTTGTGCGGCGAGGAAGTACACCGCGCGCTTCCTGGCGCAGAACTGTTGCAGGAGCTCCGTCTTGCCGACGCGCCGGCGGCCGTAGAGCACGAAGAGTTCGGGACGCGTGGAGTGGTGGAGCTCGTCCAGGATCGAGAGCTCGCGGTCGCGGCCGAGGAACATGGGAAGGGGAGTGGAGCGCGTGGGTATTATACCGTCACGTATAATATCGACCGTTGGCGCAAATCATTGCCCACGATGGCCTTGGGGCCTGTGCTGGAGGGGGCGTGCAACGCGCCGCGTCCCTTTGTCGCCGGCTCTTCGAGCGGGCCTGAGTCGCGGCGCGCACTCACGCAATCGCCGGGCGTCGTGCGGTTCGCGAAGCGCGCGCCTGCGAGGTGTGGGACGGCGAGCGCACTTCGTGCGCCGCTCCCAGCGCCGCCGCTATCCTCTCGCGCCCAATTCGCGCTGCGGCACGCGTGTCGAGCTCGTCGCACGCGAGCGCGTCGAGCGTGGATGGGGCCGCTGGGAACGACACCCATCCAAGGCGCCGAGTGCGCCTGTGACCGATTCGAAAGGTGAAATGCAATGAACACGAGGATCCTCGTCACCAGCGCCGCCGCGCTCGCGCTCCTCGCTGCGGGGGCCGCCGCGACGATCGCCTTGCAGGACAAGGGCGGCGCGGACGCCGAGATGGCCAAGATGATGGCGTTCATCCAGCCCGGCCCGAATCACAAGCTCCTCGAGCCCTACGCGGGCAAGTGGACCGCGAAGATCAAGATGCTGGCGCCGGGCGAGCCCGCCGCCGAGTCCGACGGCACGTCGGAGTGCAAGTGGGTCATGGACAAGCGCTACATGATCGACGACACGACGAGCACGATGATGGGCATGCCGTTCAAGGGCATGGGCGTCACCGGCTACGACAACCTCAAGCAGAAGTTCGTCGGCACGTGGATCGACACCATGGGCACCGGCGTGATGCAGTTGGAAGGTTCGTACGACGCGAGCACGAAGACGTTCACGTTCATGATGGAGCTGCCGGACATGACGATGACCAAGTACGTGGCGTCGCGCATGACCGACAAGTGGATCGACAACGATCATCACACGTCGCAGATGTTCACTCCGGGCCCGGACGGCAAGGAAGCGATGATGATGGAGATCCACTACACGCGCTCGAAGTGACCGAGTGACGCGCGCCGCGCGCGAGTCCAACGAGCTCGGAAGCCGTCCTCGCCAGGACGGCTCCCGAGCTGCGTCTGGAGCTCGTATCGCGCGCCAGCAAGTCCTCGCGTCAGCTGGTTCGCGCTCGTCTCACCAGCGGTCCGCGGCTCGCGTGCGAGTGAAATCGAGCTCCGCCGCATGCGTGTGCGCCGGGTCGGGCCGCGCATCCCGCGGCCTCGTCGCGGCAGGCGCGGGTCGTTATCCTTTCGCCCCGAAAACGGACTGCGGCACGCGCGACGCAAGAGTTCGATCGGAGACGATCGCGCACGAAGTCGAGCGCGGGTGGGGCCGCTGTGAACGACACCAACCCAGGGGAGCGCGCGACGCGCTCCCCACCGACACGAAAGACAATCACCGATGAAGCTCCGATTCCTCATGGGCTCGGCACTGATCGCCGCGCTCGCCGCCTCGTGTTCCTCGACCCGCTCGTCCGCGCCCGCGAAACCGGTGAGCGAGGCGGAGATGATGGCGAAATGGACCGAGTTCGCGACACCGGGCGCCGCTCACAAGGTGCTCGACGCGAAGGTCGGACGCTGGACGTTCAAGATCCGCCAGTTCATGGCGCCGGGCGCGCCGCCGATGGAGTCGGAAGGCACGAGCGAGACGAAGTGGATCATGGACGGGCGCTACCTGCACGACGACACGACGAGCTCGATGATGGGCATGCCGTTCAAGGGCATGGGCATCACGGGCTACGACAACCTCAAGAAGAAGTACGTCTCGACCTGGATCGACAACATGGGCACCGGCCTCTCCGTCGGCGAGGGCGATTGGGACGCCGCCAAGCAGACGATGACTTCGGTCATGGAGATGTCCGATCCGATGGCGGGCAAGACCTCGCAGATGCGCGCCATCGAGCGCTGGACGGACGCGGACCACTTCAACGTGGAGATGTTCGGGCCGGGTCCCGACGGCAAGGAAATGAAGCAGATGGAGCTCATCTACTCGCGCGCGAAGTGAGCTCGCGAGCTCGCGCCGACCGCGAGCCTGCCTGAAATGAACTCGGGAGCCGCCCTGGCGAGGACGGCTCCCGAGTTGCTTTCGAAGCCCGCGTCGCGCGCTCAACGCGCCGTCGCCAGCTCCTCGCCGTTCTGCGGCGCTTCCGTCGCCTTGCGCGTGCTGACCCAGAAGTTGCCCTTCGAGACGTCGACGACCGCGGTGTCTCCGGGCCCGATGCGTCCGCCGAGGATCGCGTCGGCGAGCAGGTTCTGGACGTTCTTCTGGATCGCGCGCTTGAGCGGTCGCGCGCCGAATTCCTCGCTGTAGCCCTGTTTGGCGAGCTCGTCCTTCGCGCCCTCGGTGACCTCGAGCGTGATCTCCTGCTCGGCGAGGTGCTTCTGCATGCGCTTCAACTGCACGTCGACGATCTGGCGGATCTGGTCGGGAGCGAGCGCATCGAAGACCAGGATCTCGTCGAGGCGGTTCACGAACTCGGGGCGGAAGAAATTCCGCACTTGCTCGACCTGGCGCAGGTTGCTCGTCATGAGCACGAGCGTCTGCGTGAAGTCGACCGTGCGACCTTGACCGTCGGTGAGTCGGCCGTCGTCGAGCAGCTGCAAGAGCACGTTGAACACATCGGGGTGCGCCTTCTCGACCTCGTCGAAGAGCACGACCGAGTGCGGCTTGCGGCGCACCGCTTCCGTGAGCGCGCCACCTTCGTCGTAGCCGACGTATCCCGGCGGAGCGCCGATCAAGCGGCTGACGGCGTGCTTCTCCATGAACTCGCTCATGTCGAGGCGCACCATGTTGTTCTCGTCGTCGAACAGGAACTCCGCGAGCGCGCGCGCGAGTTCCGTCTTGCCGACGCCGGTCGGGCCGAGCAGCAGGAACGAGCCCAGCGGCCGCGACGTCTCCTGCAATCCGGCACGCGCGCGGCGCACGGCCTGCGCGATCGCTTCGACGGCGTGCTTCTGGCCGATGACGCGCTCGCCGACGCGCTGCTCCATCTGCAGGAGCTTGTCGCGCTCCGTCTCGAGCAGGCGCGTCGCCGGAATGCCCGTCCAGCGGCTGACGACCTGGGCGATGAGTTCCGCGTCGACCGCTTCGGGCAGGAGCGCGCCGCCTGCCTGCACTTGCGCGAGCTTCTTGCCGTTCGCTTCGAGATCGCGCTCGACCTGCGGAAGCTCGCCGTAGCGGATCTTCGCCACGCGTTCGTAGTTGCCCTTGCGCTCCTCGCGGCTCGCTTCCTCGCGCAGGTTCTCGATCAGGACCTTGCCCGCGCGGATCGCCTGGATGAGCTCCTTCTCGCTCTGCCAGCGCGCGCGCAACGCCGAGGACTGCTCGCGCAGCTCGGCCAGCTCGCGCTCGATCTGCGCCAGACGACGCGCGGTCTCGCGGCCGCTTTCCGCCGCCAGCGCCGTCTTCTCGATCTCGAGCTGGCGCACCTTCCTCTCGATGGAGTCGAGCTCCGGCGGCAGTGAATCGATCGCCGAGCGCAGCTGCGACGCGGCCTCGTCGACGCAGTCGATGGCCTTGTCGGGCATGAAACGATCGGAGATGTGCCGATCGGAGAGGCGCGCGGCGGCGACGAGCGCTTCATCGAGGATGCGCACGCCGTGGTGCACCTCGTAGCGCTCCTTCAAGCCGCGCAGGATCGCGATCGTGTCCTCGACGCTCGGCTCGTCGACCAGGATCGGCATGAAGCGCCGCTCGAGCGCGGCGTCCTTCTCGATGTGCTTGCGATATTCGTCGAGCGTCGTCGCGCCGATGCAGTGCAGCTCGCCGCGCGCGAGCGCGGGCTTGAGCATGTTGGCCGCGTCGACCGCTCCTTCGGCGCCGCCGGCGCCGACGAGCGTGTGCAGCTCGTCGATGAAGAGGATCACCGAGCCCGCGGCTTCGGCGATCTCGTTGAGCACGGCCTTCAAGCGCTCCTCGAACTCGCCGCGGTACTTCGCGCCCGCGAGCAGCGCGCCGAGGTCGAGCGCCATGACGCGCTTGCCCTTCAATCCCTCGGGCACGTCACCGGCGACGATGCGGTTGGCGAGACCCTCGGCGATCGCCGTCTTGCCGACACCCGGATCGCCGATGAGCACCGGGTTGTTCTTGCGCCGGCGCGTGAGCACCTGCATCACGCGGCGGATCTCGGTGTCGCGACCGATGACAGGATCGAGCTTGCCCGCGGCCGCGTCGGCGGTCAGATCGCGCGCGTACTTCTTCAAGGCCTCGAACGAGGTCTCGGGATCCTGCGTCGTGACCTTCTTGCCCTTGCGCACGGCTTCGAGCGCCGCCTCGATCTTGTCGGTGCGCAGCCCGCGCGCGGCGAACAGTCCCTGGACCTCGGGCCCGCCCTTCTTCGAGAGCGCGAGGAAGAGGTGCTCCGTCGACACGAACGAGTCGCCCATGCGCTTCTGCTGCGCGGCGGCGTCGTTGAGCACTTCACTCAAGGCGCGCGACATCGAGAGCTGCGAGCCGCTCGAGCGCGGGAGCTTGTCGAGCTCGCGCACGAGCTCGGCCGCGAGCACGCGCGGATCGACGTCGAGCTTGTGCAGCAGCGCCGACATCACGCCTTCGGGCTCGGCCAGCAGCGCGACGGCGAGGTGCAGCGGCGTGAGCTCGGGATGCCCCGACGCCTGCGCGTTCTGCTGCGCGGCGGCGAGCGCTTCCTGCGACTTGCGAGTGAAGTTGTCTTGCATGGTGGGTCCCTCCGTGGGGACGCGCGAAGATCGCAAGCGACATGCCACTCGGGCAGACGGCCGAACGCGGCTCGAAAGCGCCCTCCCGATCGCTTCGGAGCCGGTTTCTCTGCCAACCTGGCATCGACCGAAACAAATCTGGCGTACGCACTCCGGCCGCTCGGCACGCTGCGTTTCACCGCCCTTTGCGACGGCTCTGGCGCCCGAAGTTCGCGCGCCGGTTCACCGCCGAACCGAGTTGCCGAGGACCACGCCGGCGATAGTCGCTGCGTCGTTCACCGCGCTCGGCGCGAGGAGCTCGCCTTGCTTCAACGCTCGTCACTCATCGCTCGCTTCGTTTCGCTCTCGCTCATCGCCGTCGGCATTGCGATCACTGCAAGTTCGAGCGGCGCTTGGCAGTTCGGAGGACCTGCGCTCCTCGAGCCCACGACGTACACGTCGTCGGACGGCACATGGACGCTGCACGTCGATCCGACCGCGCGCCACGGCGAAGGAGCGGGACGGTACGAGCTCAAGCACGCGGGCAAGGTGGCGTGGTCGGGTTCGCGGCCGATCACACTGCACGATGCCGTCGTGACGGACGAAGGCATCGCTGCCGGCTACGCGTACTCCGACGGAGTCGACGGCCGCGAGAACGGCACGTTCCACGTCGTGATCTTCGCGCCGGACGGCTCGACGCGTCTCGACGAGAGCACGCGTCGTGAAGGCAGCCAGTTCATGCACACGGCGCCCAACCCGAACGCGTCCGGTCTGTTCCTGCACGCCGATCTCGGGCGCTTCGTGGTGCGCGTGCTCGATCCCGACGTCAACCGCGCGCAGGAGGAGTGGTGGGAGTACGAGCTGTCCACGGGCAAGCTGCTGTCGAAAGCGCGTCCGGCCGCGACCCAGCCCAAGGATGACGCGCTGCGCTTCATCGTCGCGGCGCACGCGGTCCGCGGCACTCCGCTCACGCTCGTGCAGTGGTGGCGGCCGGATTTCAGCTCCCGCGAGTCGACGAAGCTCGGGACGCGTTTCGCGCTGCTCGATCCCGATCGCAAGCCGGTGTGGGAGCTCGTCCTGCCGACCGATTACAACGTCCCGGTCTCGGAGGACGCTCAAGACGCCCTGATGCAGGAGATCTGGCGCGACGGTGCCGTGCTCTCCGTTTCCGAGCCGCGCCGATTCACACTGCGCGTGGCGGCGGAGAACGTGCGAGCAATCTTCGAAGTCGCGCGCGAGGAGCCCTCCGGTGCCGCCGAGCGCTGGAGCGTGCGGGAGATCGAGCGCTCCGCGTACAAGCCCGCGGCGAAGGCGAAGGAGCAGGTTCCGTCTCCGCTGGCACTGCGCGAGATCGGCGTGGTGGCTCTCGAGCTCGGCCGCGGACGCGCGAGCGGACCGGTCCGCGACATCGACGCGTTCGCCTTCACTTCGAAGGGCACGCTGCGCTTCGTCCGGCGCGAGGAGCCGAAGGGGAGCTTCACGTGCGTCGATCTCGATGCGCAGGGCGCGCCGACGCGCGAGACGCGCGTGCGGCCGTTCGATCACGAGCTCGTCGGGCACACGGAGAGCGAGCGCGAGGGACGCGCACTCTGGAGCGCTCTCGCCGGTGATTCATGGCTCTTCTCGCTCTCGCCCTACGGTCCCGAGGCGCGCGCTCGAGCGTGGCGCGTCGACGCCGCGAGCGGCGACGTGGTCGAGCTCGCGAACTTCGAGTGTCCATCGATCGACGCTGCCGCACCGCTGCGTAAAGACGGCTTCGCCGTGCTCGGCACCTACCACTTCAAGTACACGCAGACCGACGCGCTGATCGGCTTCGATGCGCAAGGCAAGAAGCAATGGGAGGTGACGGGCGGTCCGCCGACGGACGCGCTCTTCTCGCCCGAGGACATGACCGTGCTCACCGATGGCACGATCGCGGTGCTGGAGAACATCACGAATCGGATCCAACTCTTCGAGCCCGCCGGGAAGCTGCGCACGTCGCTCGCTCTCGAGCAGCTCTGGAAGCGCAAGCCGCGATATCCGTCGGACATCTCCGCCGACGTCGACGGGAACATGCTCGTGCACGACTTCAACGGATCGCCGCTGCTCGTGCGCATGAAAACGAGCGGCGAGGTCCTCGCCGGCTTCGACCCCGCGCGCCCAGACGGCCAGAAGCTGCCCGACCTCGCGCGCACCGCGGCCGTCGCACCCGACGGTCGCATCTGGGCCACCGATCGTCGGACGCTGCAGCGTCTCGACGACTCCGGCCACGTCGATCTCACTCTGGGCGACGAAGTGCGCGCCGACGAGCTCACCGAGCCCGAAGGCGCGTCGATCGACGCTCGCGGACGCATCCTGATCCAGGACGCTCGCACGGCGGCCGTTCACGTCTTCACGAGCGACGGCAAGCCAGCCTTCGTCTGCCGCCCCGTCGCGAATGACGTCGACGACGCCTCCAGCCTTGATCCGCCGGTCGCGAGCGGCAGCGGCGGCGTCTTCGTCAATCGCGGCTCGGGCGGCGCGCCGCGGTTCGTCGAGTTCGATGCGACTGGGAAGCGCATCGGGCTTCGTGATCTGCCGATCTCGGGCCTGTGCGCGGCAGCCGGATCGACGTGCATCTGGGGCCGCGGTGAAGGCGGTCTCGTGCGCATCGACGGCGAGGGCAAGGCGAGCGCGCCCATCGAGCGTCTTCCCGATCAGCGCTGGATCGACGGCGTCGAAGCGCTCGCGCAACACGCCGATGGCACGCTGTACGCGTTGCACTGGTCGTCGTCGGACGGCGGCGGCTCCAAGGGCTCGATCGCCGCGTTCGACGCCGACGGCAAAGCGCTGCGGCAGTACGCACTGCCTTCGAGTGCGAACGGACGGACCTTGTCGGTCGCGGGTGATTGGCTCGTCGTCGGCACGTGGGACCCGCACGTGTACTTGGTGTCGCGTGCGACGGGACAAGTGCGCATCGTCGACGTCCCCGCCTCTGCGAAGAAAGGCAGCCTGTGGTGCCACGGTCTTTCTCCGGACGGCAAGGAGCTGTGGATGTTCGAGGTCCAGGCGCTGCAGCTCCACCGCTTCGCGCTGCCGAACTGATCGCGAAACCTCAGCTCTTGGGCAGGTGCAGCGTGTGCAACACGACGAGGAAGAGCATGAGTCGGTACGCGAAGAGCACGACGCTGAAGACCGCCACGAGTGCGATCGAGCGCCACACGGCACCCGCATTCGTGATGCCGAACGCACGCTTCAGCGCGAAGAACTGATAGACGCCGAGCGCGCCGAGCAGCGCCGCCGAGCCCGCGACGTCGGGAATCCGCTCTCCGAACGGCAGGATCACGAGTCCCCAGACCCACAAGAACGCGCTCATCACGTGCGCGCTGAAGACGAGAGCGCCCAGCGCTCCGATGCGTCGTCGCGCGCGCACGAGCGCGACGCCGAGTGCGTACAGCGGCACCCACACGAACACCAACGACTTCGCGTACACCGGCGCGAGCGCGTTGAAGGCCTTCGCCAGGATGTCGAACTGTTCGGGCACGTGCAGATCGAGCCCGTGCGCCGCCGCGAAGCTCAACGCGTGCGCACGCGCGAAGCTCTGATAGGGCATCGCCTGCAGGTGCGTGTGCAGCGGAGTCGAGAGCGCGTTCCATCCCCGCCACGAGTGCATCGCGAAGTACACGACGTTGGCGATCAGGAACACCTGCACCGGCCCCATGTAAGGCTTGCGCGCGCCGCGCAAGTACGCGGCGGTCAACTCGCCCGGCCGCGTGAGCAATGCGCGCAACGAGCGCAGGATCTTGCCGTCGACGTGCGTGAGCGCCTCGAAGAGCTCCGCTCCGACGTGCGCGAGCCCGTCGTGGCGCAGATCGGCGCGCAGCTCGCCGCAGTGCGAGCAGTAGCGGCCCGTCACGGACGCCGAGCAGCTCACGCACACCGACGCGGGGCTTGCGATCGAATCCACGCTGAGATCGCCGCGAGCGCGTTCGGGCGCCTTGCGGCTTCGCTTGCGACTCATGCGCGCCGGCTCTGAGCACGCGCTGCTGCAGCTCTCGACATCCCGACCACTCCGCGGCGACTCTAGCACGCGCGCACAACGACTCGAACCGGCGTTCGCGCTCGAGCCCCGATCGTTCAGCCGCGCGGCATCATCACGGTCAACCAGCTCATCGCCGTGAGCCCCAGAGCCGCGAGCAACGTGACGAGCGCGAGGCCGACGAGGACCCAACGTCCGCGCCGCCAACGGCGCAGGAGAGCTACATCGCTCGTGCCCGGCGTGCCGAGGAACGCGAGCACGAAGCTCGCGACGGCTGCCGCTGCCATCGCCGGCGCGGCGAAGAAGAGGAACGCGCCCGCGGTGCGCGCGTCGACGCCTCCAGCCCGCGTCCATCACCAACCAACCGGCGAGCGTCGCGCCGGCGGCGGTTGCGCCGAGAATCCAGGCCCAAGTGCGTGCTCGGTCGCTTCCGGCGATCGGCGGAGCGCCGCGGATCGGGAGGTCATCGTGATTCGTCATGCTCGGCGCCGTTGCGGCGGATCGGAGTACGGTACACGGCATCTTTCTCACCGATTCGCGCGCAACAGCACACGCAACGGCGGAGTACGGTACACGGCATCTTTCCCACCGATTCGCGTGACGGCACGGCGCGAGAGCCGTCGCGGGGCGAATCGGTGAGAAAGATGCCGTG
>JBGATX010000281.1:0-3979 GCA_044228975.1 Planctomycetota bacterium
GCTACAACGTGCTCCAGAGCGCGTTCGCCTCGGCCGAGCGCATCTTCGACGTGCTCGACACGCAGCCGCGCGAGCGCAAGTTCGCGCGCGCGCCGATCGTGCTGCCCGGCGTGCGCGGCCACGTGGGCTTCGAGCACGTGAGCTTCTCCTACCTCGACGGCGTCGAGGTCGTGAGCGACGTCAGCTTCGAGATCCGCCCCGGCGAGACCGTCGCCGTCGTCGGCGCGACGGGCGCGGGCAAGACGACGCTCGTCAACCTGCTGCTCGGCTTCTACGAGCCCACGCACGGGCGAGTGACGATCGACGGCGTCGACATGGCGGAGCTCGACGTCGCGACCTTGCGTCGCCACCTCGGCCTCGTGTTGCAGGAGGACTTCCTCTTCGCCGGCAGCGTGCGCGACAACCTCGTGATGGAGCGCGAGGAGGTCGACGACGAGTCGCTCGCGATCGCGCTCGAAGCGAGCCGCGCCGACGAGCTCATCGCGCGCCTGCCCGGCGGACTGTCGGCGCCCGTCGCCGAGCGCGGACAGACGCTCTCGACCGGAGAGCGGCAACTGCTCGCGATCGCGCGCGCTCTCGCGGGCAATCCGCGCCTCGTGATCCTCGACGAAGCGACGGCGAGCGTCGACTCGAACACCGAGGCCGAGATCGAAGCCGCGACGCGCGAGCTGCTGCGCGGCCGATCCGCGCTCGTCATCGCGCACCGGCTCTCCACCGTGCGCGGCGCGAGCCGCATCCTCGTCATGCACCGCGGCCGCCTGCGCGAGAGCGGCACGCACGACGAGCTCCTGCGTCAGAACGGGATCTACGCGCGGCTCTACGCCTTGCAGTTCGCCGAGGAGGAGCAGCCGGCGTGACGTGAACGTCGTTGCGACGCCCCACGGGGTTCACGGCGCACACACGGACGCGTCCGTGATCCATGCGATCCCCATCCGGACTCCAAAGACGCTCGACGACGCGCTCCACCCGAATTGCGCCACACGGCGCGAGCACACGGCTCCGACGATGGGCGAGTCCGGAGGCCCAGTTGACAATCCAGTTCGTTGGCGTCGACACTCCGACCCGCCACGAGGTGGGAGCCTGCATATCGCGGCCCACGCGCCGCATGTCCGATGCGCGAAGACGAGTCACTCCAGATGAAGACGTTTCTCAGCTCAACCTATCAGGATCTCGTGCCACATCGGCGGGCCGCCGCTGATGCGCTGGAGCGGCTGGGACAGCACACAGGTCGAATGGAAGTCTTCGGCGCGATGCCCGTGGAACCGCTAACCGCGTGCCTGACCGAAATCGACAACTGCGACCTGTTCGTCGCCATCTATGCGCACCGATACGGGTTCGTTCCTGGCGGATCGAGCGTTTCGATCACCGAGTCGGAACTGCAGCACGCCGTCAAACGCAACAAGCCGATATTCTGCTTCGTCGTCAACGAGGATCATCCCTGGCCTCCCAAATGGATCGATGAGGGCGTCGACAAGGAACGACTACAGGCGCTCAAGATGCGGGTTGGCGCTGGAGTCGTGCGCGACTCCTTCACGACACCCGAAGATCTGGCGGTGAAGGTTGCCACTTCGGTCGGTCGGTACTTGTCGCACAAGACGGCGGTGAGCGCGCCCGACAACACGTATGTCGAGCACTTGAAGAATTGCGGAGATCTCGAGGAGCTGCTCGAGCGTGGACTGCGCGACCTCGAAGCAACGACAGCCACTGACTACAACCAGATCTTCCTGGCGTCGACTTCAGCGTACTCCAAGCACTTGATTGCGGTCGCCGATGCGATGCCTGCGCACAAGCAGCGCTATCGTGTAGCCACGTTCGCTGGACTGCTGGGTGCCGCGTTCGCTGCCGGCAAGAGCCTCAATGCTGGGAGGGTCCGCGAACGTCGCGGCTATTCCCAGGCAGTGCCGGAAACGCGCTCGGAGCTCGTTGTTCCGATCGGGACGGGAACGGCAGTATTGGGTGTGCTGAACTCGGAGAGCGAAGTGGAGGACCACTACTCCGATGACATGAGACTCCGTGCGGAGCTCCTGGCTGATGCTCTGGCGCAATTGCTTCCGCTTTTTGGTTGGTCACCGGGCCGCGCGGAGGAAGACGCGCCGTGGATCAAGCGGACGCCCGCAATGGGTGCTGAACCAAACGGCCAGCATGAACCGGCGCAAGCGGGCCCATGAGTGGGGCCGCTGGCCTCGGCAGCTGTACAATCGGCGAGTTGTTCGATTCCCTCATGTGCCGCTCCCTGCAGCTGCTGGTCATCATCACCGCGCCCCCATTCGCCTCGGCCCAGACCGCGTGCGGCGCGAGCAGCGGGCCGGACCTCGTGCTCGAGATCGGCGCGGTGGCGAACTATGCGGCGACGAGCGGCGTCGAATCGTTCAGCCTCGGGCTCATGCCGCTCGACATCGGTGATGCGAACGTGTCCTACGTCGCGTCGACGAACCAGCATCCGGTCTACGGTCAATCGCTCTATCGCCTGAGCTACGTCGACGGCGCCTCGCGCATCGAGGAGCTCGGGCAGAGCTGGTTGCGGCACGGCTTCGCGACGCTCTCGCAGGCGGATTTCTGCGCCTGCGCGCCGACCGGAACCGCCGCGCTGCTCGGCGCCGGTTGCAACGATTCGCTCAGCGCGAACCTGAACGGCTCGCCGAGCGGCCTCGGCCCGCGTTGGCAGGTCGACGCAGCGACGGGGAGTTTTCCCTTCCCCTCCGCGAACCCGCCCGCGACCGGTCCGCATCCGCGCCGCATCCAGGTCGCGACCGGGGAGCTCGCGATCTCTGCCGGCACACCCGGGAGCACGCGTTTCTTCGCCGAAGTGCAGACGATCGCCGCCGACGACGCGGCCGCGGGCCACGCGACGAACAACACCTCGTGGACGGAGCTCGCGACGAGCGTCGCGGCCGGCGAGTGGAGCTTCCTGCGCCTCGGCGCGACGCAGCGCGAGCAGTCGGCGATCGACCTGTGGGCCGCGCTCGACGCGAGCGTGCGCGTCTCGACGGTCGACGTGCCTGGCGACGGGCGTTTGCGACTGGGCTGCGCCGCGACCGAGGTCGCGCCCGGCGTGTGGCGCTACGAGTACGCGCTCGAGAACCTGACGTCCGATCGCAGCGTCGGACGCTTCTCCGTTCCGCGGCCGAACGGCATGACCGAGTTCAACACGGGTTTCCACGACGTCGCCTACACGAACGGCGACGGGATCGGCGACGTCGATCAGAGCGGCGCGGACTGGAGCGTTCAGCCTCCGAGCGACGTGATCGAGTGGCGCACCTCGACCTTCGCGACGGATCCCAACGCCAACGCGCTGCGCTGGAGCACGACCTACAACTTCCGCTTCGACTGTGATCGAGCGCCGATGGAGGGCAGCGTCGCGCTCGGCCTGTTCAAGCCGGGCACGCCGAGCGAAGTGCTCGCCGCTGCGCTCGTCCCCTACGACCTCGCCGTGCTCGCCGTCGCGTTCTGCATCGGCGACGGCACGGGCACGCCTTGTCCGTGCGCGAACCACTCTCCGATGGGCCATCACGAAGGCTGCCTGAACTCGCTCGGGACCGGCGGTTTCCTGCGCGCCGACGGAGCGCCGAGCGTCGCGCACGATTCGCTCTCGCTGCAAGGCGTGCAGATGCCCAACGCGACCGCTCTCTACCTGCAAGGCACGCTGCAAGCGGGCGCGGGCCTGGGCACCGTGCTCGGCGACGGACTGCTGTGCGTCGACGGCGCGCTGGTGCGCCTCGGTTCGAGCGTCAACGTCTTCGGCGCGTCGCAGTATCCCGCGAGCGGACAGGCTAGCGTCTCCGTGCGCGGCGGCGCGAGCGCGGGAACGAGCTACGCCTACCAGGTCTGGTATCGCAACGCGGCGAGCTTCTGCACCAGCTCCACGTTCAACCTCTCGAACGGCGTGCTCGTGACCTGGATCCCGTGAGCGCGCGCACGCTCCGCCGCGCCTGACGCCGCGCGCCAGCGTGCGGCGCTCTCAGTGCAAGCGCGCGAGCCG
>JBGATX010000282.1:0-3957 GCA_044228975.1 Planctomycetota bacterium
CACGTCGACCAGGAACACGAGGTTCGAGGGCGCGCGCTTCTGCATGTCGATGTCCTGCGCGCGCAGGCCGACCTGCACGAGCTTGTGCTTGGGCGCCCACGGGCAAGTCGCGACGTCAGCGCTGACCGAGAACGGCGCTTCGCCGCCGCTGGCCTTGGGGTAGTCGTAGCGGAAGTAGTTCACGAGCTCCTCGATGCGCACCGCGTCGACCGGCGGCATCTGCCCCGCGTTCAGGAAGCGCCGCAGGTTCGAGTACGACGCCGTGTCGACGTCGATCGAGAAGGTCGAGAGCGGCTCCTGGCTCGCGAGCCGGAACGCGTTCTCGACGATCGCGTTGTAGGCCTCGGTGTCGTGGGCGACGTCCTGCTCCGCGCCGCCGGCGTAGCCCAGACCGCGCAGTCCTTCGCGCTGCGCAGACCCGGCCAGTTGCCGCGAGGCTTCGAGCTTGCCTTCGACGAGCCCCGACTTGTGCTTCTCCACGTAGACCGGCGCGGTGCTGGCCGGGCGCGTGCCGCCGGCTCCGCGGTACGTGCCCGAATCTCTCGCCGGGAGTCCTCCGGGCTTCGCGCTGTCCGCTGCGGCGGGCGCACGCGCGACTGCGGGCGCACGCGCGACCTTGGAGTCGCCGAACAGCTCGTAGGCGAAGCGCTCCTCCCCGCGACGCGTACCCTGAGCCACGAACCACGCCAGGCCGCTGACGGCCAGCAATCCCGCGGCGATCGCTCCCGCCCAGGCGAAACGCCGCGCGCCGCGACGAGCGACGAGCACCGGCGGGGCCAGACGCGCGTCGATGCGCGAGCGCTGCTGCGCGCTCAATGCGGGAGCTCCCTCCGCGCGCAGCTCCTTCTCCAGCTCGCGCGCCGTCGCGCGCAGCTCCTCCACGAACGCACGCGCGTTCGCGTCTCGCGCGAGCAACGCCTCGACCGCCGCGCGTTCCTCGCCCTCGAGCTCCCCGAGCGCGTACGCGGACAAGCGCGGATCCTCGACATCGAACTTCATCTGCATCTCCTTCACGACATCACCTGCCCTTCACGCTGTCCGCGGCCGCGCTCGACACCCGCCGCCGCCAACCGATCCCGCAACGAGCGCAAGGCGACGTGGAGCAGGAAACCCACGTTGCCGATCGAATCCCCCGTCACGCCGGCGATCTCCTTGTAGGAGAGTCCGCCGTGGAACTTGAGCCGCAGCACCTCCTGCTGCTTCTCGGGCAAGCGCGCGACGAGCGCGAGCACCTGCGCGCGGTCTTCCCCGCCCATCAACTCCGCCGACGGGTCGAGCTCGATGCTCGCGCGCTCGACGGCCGCCACTTCACTCTCGGTCTTCATGGTTTCGTTCCTGCGCCTGAGATCGAGAGCCTTGTTGCGGCAGACGGTGAACAACCACGCAGCGAGGTGATCCTCGACGGCGCGACGATCGCTCGAGCACAGCTCGAGGAACGTGTCCTGCACCGCATCGCGCGCGGGCTCGATCCCGCCGCAGATCTTCGCGGCGTAGAGGATCAAGGGCGCTTCGAAGCGCTGGAGCGTCGCCTGGATCCACTCGCGGTCGTTCGCACAGGGCGCACCGGTCACGTCGAACATCCTCGTCGAAGCGCCCGTTGCTCGTCTGCACTCGCTCGATCCATGCGCCGGGACGACGGATGGAGCGCCGGGTTTCTTGGGTCGAAGGTCAGGAAAACCCGTGGAGCGCATCGATCGCCGGCGACGGACCGATCGACGCGGTCGAGACTCGCGCGACACTCCCGGAAGGGCTTTCCGGCCGGCTCGGAGGCGCACCCCGACCCTTCGAGCTCCATCCCGGACGGCTTTGAGCGCGCGTCCGCCCCATCCGCGCCGCTATCCTCGGACTCTGCTGCGCGACACGCGCCAAGGTCAAGACAAGGAGCACGCAACGATGGGTGGACGCATGGTTCTGGCCGCGATCCTGGGCGGCCTGGTGATCTTCATCTGGGGCGCCTTGTCGCACATGGTGTTGCAGCTCGGCGACAAGGGCATGGGTCCATTGCCCGGCGGCGAAGCGCAGATCGCGGCGGCCTTGAAGGAGAACGTCAAGGCGCCCGGCATCTACTGGATCCCGGGTGCCGACATGCAGCGCGTGCACTCCGACGAGGCGTACGGGAAGGAGTGGGAAGCGAAGCTGCGCGCCGGTCCCTACGCGTTCATGGTCGTCAAGCCCGACGGCAGCGAACCGATGAACGCGATGCAGCTCGCACGCGAGTTCGCGACCTCCGTCGGCATGGCGCTGATCGCGGTGTTCCTGATCGTTGCCGCGGGCGGCCTGAGCGGCATGTTCGCGCGCATCGTGTTCTGCGTGCTGCTCACGCTCTTCGGCTACCTGCAGCACGACGTGCGCTTCTGGAACTGGTACTCGTTCCCGCCCGAGTTCACGGTGGCGCAACTGATCGACAAGGTCGTCGCCGGAGTGCTGCTCGGCATCGTGATCAGCCTCGTGATCAAGCGGCGCTGAGCGAGGTCTCGAACCGGATCCCTGTCGCATCGCGCCGAGGTCCGAGAGTGCGCGAGCACCGCGGATGGCGTGTCCACGGGGCGCCCTGTCCGGCTCGCGCGCCGCCCCGCGTTGGTCGCGCCGGAGCGAAACGCCGTCGCCCGGCTCTCTCGGGCTCACGACGGGTCGCACGCGTGCCGCTCGATGCGAACATGCGCTGGGCCCTGGGATTCGCGTGTACCGGGCGCGCTGAGGTCTGCGGCGACGCACCACGCGTCGTGGTGCCCAACGAGCCCTGCCGCGGCGGTAGAGCGACAGCCGCCGGCGGGTAGGAGCTCGAAAAGGAGCCTGATTCCCATCGACACGCACCCGATCCCGCCGTCTCTCACGCCGCACGCACGGCCGGAGAGCGAGCCATCTCCGCCCGGGCGCGAGTCCCCCGCTCCCCCCGTTCTGGCTCGAGTTCGGGATCCCAGCTTGCCCCGAACGTCCGCACAGATCCGCCATCGGATGCCCGACGCCGCCGAGGTCGCGACGCTCGTCCGCCGTGCTCAGAGCGGCGATCGCAGCGCCTTCGACGCGCTCGTGCGCGCGCACTTCATCGCCGTGTACTCCTTCCTCCATCGCCTCGTCGGCAACCCCGAGGACGCCGAAGACCTCGCGCAGGAGACCTTCGTGCGCGCGCAGGTCGCCCTGGAGCGCTACCGCAGCGACGCGAGCTTCTCGACCTGGCTCCTGCGCATCGCGCACCACCTCGCGATCGATCATCGCCGGCTCATGGGTCGCGCGCACCGCGCGACGAGCTTCTCGGCGCTCGACGAGCAGGTGCTCGCGCACGCGATCACCAACGCGCAGCCTGCGCGCTCGAGCGACGACGTGCAGCAGCGCGAACTCGTGCGCGAGCTCGCGCGCTCGCTGCAACGCCTGCCCGAGCGCCTGCGCGCCGTGCTCGTGCTGCGCGCGCTCGAAGGCCGCGACTACGACGAGATCGGAGCGATCATCGGCGTGCGGCCCGCGACGGCGCGCACGCAGGTGATGCAGGCGCGCCGGCTGCTCTTGCGCTGGCTCGCGCCCCTGATCGGCGATCCCGGCCGCTCTGGAGATCTCGGCCGGGAGCTCGACGACGATCCGCCGTCGCGAGCGACCGAGGAGGACGAAGCGTGAGCTGCCGTCGCCAACGCGCGCGCCTCTTCGCCGCCGTCGACGGCGCACTCACGCTCGACGAACGTTTCGAGCTCGACGCGCATCTGGAGTCGTGCGCACGCTGCCGCGAGCTCGCGCGCGCTCTCGATGTCCTCGACTCGGGCTTCGCGGCGCTCTCCGAGCCGCCGATCGAGCACCTCGATCTCGAAGCGCAGCTGCGTGCGATCCACGCGCGCGGCGCGGCGCGAGCGCGCCCTCTCGCGCGTCCGCGCACGTGGCGCGTCGCCGCGGCGGCGGCGCTGGTCGTCGGCACGGCGCTCGGAGCGTTGTGGCTCGCGCGTCGCGGTGGAGAGGCAACTGGGCGAGCGG
>JBGATX010000283.1:0-3940 GCA_044228975.1 Planctomycetota bacterium
CTTCGGCCATCGACTCGGCGACTTCGCGCGAGACGGCCCCGTGGCGTTCGAGGAGCTCGACCGGCACGCCGAGCTCGCGAACCTTCACCGCGTTCGCGTAGCTCACCCAGCCGGCCGAGAAGACCGCGCTGATTCCGGGCACGCTCGTCAGACGGCCGGCGAGAAGTCCGCCGGTGCACGATTCGGCCAGCGCGATCGGGATCGAGCGCGCGAAGAGCTCGCTCGCGAGCACGCGCGCGAGGTCGTTCTGCTCGCGCGAGAACACGTGCTCCGCGAAGCGCGCCGCGAGCTCGCCCGCGCGCTCGTCCGCGCGCGCGTCGGCGGCGTTCTGCGACGGGTCGCGCGCGACGACGCTGACCGAGAGCACGCCCTCGTGCGCCGTGACGCCGACGAGCACCTGCGCATCGCGCGCCATCCACGCGCCGCAATGCTCGGCGAAGGCGCTCTCGGAGAGTCCGAACAGGTAGAGCGCGCGCCGTGCGATCGCGAATGGCCTGGGCACGTCGCGCTCGAGGCGCGGGACGACGTGCGCCTCGAGCATCGGCTGCATCTCGCGCGGCGGACCGGGCAGCGCGAAGACGAGCGCGCCGCCGACGCGCACGCAAAAGCCCGGCGCGGTTCCGTGGGGATTGGCGAGCACCTGCGCGCCGCGCGGGAAGAGCGCCTGACGCTCGTTCGCGGCGACGAACGGCCTTCCGCGCGAGGCGAAGAGCTCCTTGAGCCAGCTCACGACCGCTGCGTCGAGCTCGAGCGGCACTTCCGCCGCGCGCGCCACCGCGTGACGCGTCACGTCGTCGAGCGTCGGGCCGAGGCCGCCGGTGATCACGATCGCCTCGTGATCGCGCGCGAGTTCGCGCAGCGCGGCGATCAGCGCCTGCTCGTCGTCGCCGAGCACGAGCAGGCGGCCGACGTCCCAGCCCAGGCCCGCGAGGCGCCGCGCGATGGCGGCCGAGTTCGTGTCGAGCGCGCGGCCGAGCACGAGCTCGTCACCGCTCGCGATCACCGCGGCTCGCGGCGCGCGCGCCCCCGCGTCGCGCCCGCTCACGCGCTCGCCTTCTTGCCGGTCAGCTTCGCCAGCAGGATCCCGATCTCGTACAGGATCACCATCGGGATCGTCATCAGGATCTGCGAGTAGTAGTCGGGCCCGGGCGTCACGACGGCGGCGACGAAGAGCGCGCCGATCAGGAAGTGCCCGCGGTACTTGCCCCAGGTGTTCGGATCGACGATGCCCAGGCGCGAGAGGAACAGGATCACGAGCGGCAGCTGGAAGACGCAGCCCATCGCCAGGCACATCGTCGAGAGGAAGCTGAAGTAGTTGTCGAGCGTGACCTGCGGCTTCACCTGGTCCGACGGCAGCGTCGTGGCGAGGAAGTACATCCCGATCGGGATCACCCAGCGGTAGCAGAAGTACACGCCGATGCCGAAGAGCAGCACGCTGAACGGGAAGTACTTGAGGATTGCGCGCTTCTCGTGGCGGTAGAGCCCGGCCGCGACGAAGGCCCAGATCTGGTAGAGCACGAACGGCGCGGCGCCGCAGATCGCGAAGTAGAGCGAGACGTTGAGCGCGAAGAAGAAGCTCTCCCCCAGCGCGACCGTCACGAGCCGCGAATCGAGAGGCTCCTTCAGCTCCTCGTTGTCGGGCGCGTCGCTCGTGAAGTACGTGCTGCGCGGGAGCTCGGGGTGATCGACGAGCGCCTGCTTGGCCGCGACGAGCTTGTCGGCGTTGATGCGCGCGACCGCATCGCGCCAGGGCCACATCAACTGGCCGGTGAGCGAGTCCTTGAACCACCACGCGACGCCGAAGCACACCGCCAGAGCCGCGACGCTCAGGAACAGGCGCTTGCGCAGCTCGTTGAGGTGCTCGGAGAGGCTCATGCGCCCCGAACCGAGCCCGTCATCGTCTTCGCGCGCCGCCATGCGAGCGCGCAGTCTACGCACAACGAGCGGCGAGACGAATCGGAGCTCGCGCAACGCCGTGCGCCAACGCAAGACGGGCGGTCACCCGCCCGTCCTGCCGTGCGTCGTCCGCGACTCGCGTCGCGGCGCGCGGAACGTCTCGCCGTCGCGCGAGCTCAGTTCGTGCGGAAGTACTGGCGCAGCTCCTTGAGCGCGATCACCAGCACGCCGTTCGCCTGGGCTTCCTTGTAGACCGGCAGCTCGCTCGGCTGCATCGGCGCTTCGAGCGGCTGGCCGTTCTCGGGGTTGGTGAACATCTCCGCGCCGACGATCAGGAAGTCCGTGGTCTTCTCCACGCCCTTGGTGACCGAGATGTTCATGCTCTTGAGCAGCGCCTTGAGCGAGTCCTCGTTCATCGAGCCGCTGAAGCGACCGACGAGCACCGCGCTGCGATCTCCGGTCGGGTCGAAGAGCGGGTTGAAGACCACGTCGCCGGTGACGACCGGGTCGAACGGATCGGCCTGGTCGGAGAAGGCCACTTCGGCCATCGCATTCTCGACCTTGGTCACTTCGGCCCAGGCCTTGACCTTCTTCGAGCCGCTCTGGCCGTCGACGACGCGGAAGCGCGTGCCGCGCGAGAGGCGATTCGACGCGCCGAGGTTGATCCAGCCGAGCTTGAGCTCGGGCGAAACCGAGAGCACACGACCGTCGGCCGCTTCGGGCTCCTTGGTGAAGGGCGTCAGCTTGCGCTCCGCCTCGGCGACGCGCGTGCGCCACGAGTCCTGCTCGAGCGCCGCCTTGCGCTTGAGCTCCTCGAGCTGCGCGAGCGCCGCCTGACGGCCCTGATCGGACGCCTGCATGTTCGTGGCGCGCTCGGCGAGCTGGCGCTCGAGTTCCGCCTTCTGGTCGTTGTAGGACTGCTCGGCGTCCGCGAGCTGGCGGCGCAGGTCGCCGACTTCCTTCTCCATCTGCTGGCGCAGCTGATCGACGTTGCCGCGGATCGCGCCGTTCTCGGTGGTGAGCTCGGTCACGCGCGCGGTCGCGTCCGCGACCTTGCGCTGCTCGGCCTTGTACGCCTCGACGACCACCGGGATGGTCTTCGCGAGCGTGTTCGCCGTCGCATCGATCTGCGGGAATCCGCCCTTGAGCTGCGCCATCGCCGCGTCGATCGCGGCCGGATCGATGCGCGAGGTCTGCGCGGCGTCGTTGAAGCCCGCCTTGGCCGTCACCGACTGGATGTACGCGACGTTGGCCTCGGCGTCGGCGCTCAATTTCGTGACTTGCGCTTCGGCCTGGTCGGCGCGCGCGCGCTCGATCGCCGCCTCCTGGTTCGAGAGGAAGTAGGCCACTGCCGCGGCGGCGAACGCCATGAAGAGGCAGATGGCCCAGACGACGCTGACCTTGGCGGCTCCACGCTGGGAACGCTTCATCGATCGTTTCCTTCGGACTCGACAGCTACGACTCGACGGCGAGGGCTCGCGCGAAGTGCGTCGAGCATCGTCGGAGTCGTGAGTTGGGGGGGGACTCTGGGATGGGGAGAGTGCCGGCGTCGCTGGGCCTGCGGCCCGCGTCGCCCGCGCAAGTGAGAGAACGAGTTCGCTCCAGGTTGCGGAGTCCCGCGCGCGGGTCCGGCTCGGAGGGGGGCATGTTGATACCCGAGCGGGGGCCGGTCGGGCAAGCGCTTTCGCCCCGCTTGCAGCGCGCGAGTGCGTCCGTAACCTGGGCGGAGAGCTGCGATTCCGACGGAGCCGCGGGCCGTCCTCCAGGCTGCTGCCCGGACTCCGAGCCCGCTGCGGCGACGGCTGGCACTCCGCCTCGACGGGGACCCGCCTGCGCTGGCCCCGTTCCGCAGTCCGTTCGCAGAGCGAGACGGAGCGCGGACAGCGCTCCTACCCCCGGGGCGAGCGCGAGTTTCACCGAGCCTGGTCCATGCCCCCCACCGACCTCCCGCAGCCCGCGCCCTCCCCCATCGAAGGCGGCGCGTCGCGCCCGCGCGCGACACGTGTCCTCGGCGTGCTCGGCGGCATCGCGTCGGGAAAATCGG
>JBGATX010000050.1:0-33317 GCA_044228975.1 Planctomycetota bacterium
CCCGTCTCGCCGACAGCGACACACTCGTCGCGCCGGCAGAGCTCCTCGATCACCGCGCGCGACTCCGCGCCGAAAGCGGTGGCGTCGTGCGGATGGATGCCCGCCGCCGGGTAGAGGCCGCGCTCGCGGGCGCAGAGCTCGAAGGCGAGGCCGGAGGTCGTGACGTCCGTGCCCGGAACGATGAGCCGTGTCACGCCCGCGGCGCGCGCGCGCGCGAGCATCGCATCGCGATCCTCGTCGAAGCTCTTCCAGAAGACGTGCGCGTGCGTGTCGGTGATCACGAGGAGACGGGCGAGGTTGCGCGTGCGCCGCAAGCGCGAGCCGCGCAGTCTACTTGCAGCCGTTCTTCTCGATCATGTCCTGCAGGAACCGGATCAGGTCCGGATCCGCTTCGCGCGAGAGCACGGTGTTCAGGACCCGACAGGCATCCTCGCGCGAAAGGAGCTGCAACAGCCCTTGCGCCGCCATGCGCCGCAAATAGCCGTCGCCCGTCGACTCGATCAACATCGCCATCAAGGTCTGGCTCGCGAGCGGCTCGCGGTAGTTGCGCAGCGCCTTGACGGCCTTGATGCGCGCCGTTTCGTCGTAGTAGAGGTTCGTCGCGACGTCGGCGAGCTCCTTGACCGGCGAGCGCCCGGTGTGGCCGCAGGCGGTGATCCACGCGCCGACGAGGAACTCGGCGGGCGGCATCGTCTGGTTCGGACGCGCCTTGGTGACCATCGGCTCGAGGATCTCGAGCGCGCGGTTCGGGCTGGTGTCCGCCAGGCACAGGAGAGCCTCGGTGCGCAGGTAGAGGCTCTGCCCGCTCTGCGTGACGAGCGCCTCGAGCAGCGGCCGAGTGTCTTCGGGCGCCGCATGCGCCGCGGCCTGCAGCAGACCGATCTCCACCGGCTGGATCGGGACGCCCTCCTTGTCGGTGGGGGCTCCTTCTCTCAAGCGCTGCAGCGCCGCCAGGCCGACTTCGCGCGAGCTCGACTTGGCCCTGGCGAGTCGTTCCTGGCCGAGGTGGAAGTGGCGATCGAGGATGTCGCTCGTCAGGTCGGGGCTCAGGGGCTTGAGCGCCTCGATCAGCTCCTCGATCTGCTGGCGCGCTGCGGGAGCGACGGCGACCGCGGGTTGTGCCTGGCTCTCCGGCCCGCAACTCGAGATCGAGAGCGCGACGAGCAGCACAGCGCCGACGAGCGGCTTGCGCGCGTTCACTAGCGCACGAAGAAGGTCGCGACGACGAGCGACGCCGCACCGCGCGGCGATGCGAAGCACGGCGGGAGTCGAGCGGAGCCGGGGTGAGGGGGCGGACGGCAGCGGATGTTCCGGCATGGCTTTTGTCGACGGGGGCGGCGCGGGGCGGCACGTTGGCAAGTCGCGAGCCATGATCGGGCGGCGACATACCTGGAAGCCTGACGGCGACGTGGCCGCCCAGGATCAAAAAAACTTGGCAACCAGGGAAGCCTGGAATCTATAGTGCCGCGCCCCCGAACGAGTGCCGTTTCGTCCGCGGACGGACCGGGCACCCCCCCAGATTCCGGGCGTAGGGCCGCGTTCCGCCCCTGTGCGCGCCCCGACCCCTTGCGACGCAACTCCATGAGAACTCTCGGCTACGCGTGCTTCGTTGGTGGATTGATGGCCGTGTTCGTGATCGCCGGATGCTCTGGCGGCGGGAGCGGCTCGGGCAGCGCGGCCAACAGCGGCCCGATGTTCGTCCAGACCTGCTCGCTGGGATGCTCCAGCGGAGCTGGAGGCGACCCGGTCAGCTGCGGGATCGCCGTCGCGAGCCCGAACAGCGAGATCGCGGTCTACTTCTCCGAGCCGGTCGACCCGACGACGGTCTCGACGGCCACGCTGCAGCTGGTCGACGTGAACAGCGGTCAGGTGCCGATCGGCACGCGCTTCGTCGATCCGCACAACCCGCGTCGAGTCGTTTTCCGTCCGTCGGTCACGTTCGACATCACCGGGACGCCGCGCTTCGGGTTCGAGGCGGGCACGACCTACCGGATCACCATTCCGGGTGAGGCGCAGGGCGACAACCCGCCGTTCATCGAGAGCGTGGCCCACAAGCGCAATCGCAGCCGCCTCCAATGCGACATCCAGACGACGGCTCCTGTCGTGGACCTGGTCCCGGGCCCGCCGACCGTCAGCGTGAGTGTCGATCTGGCCATCGTCGCGACGCCCGATCCGACCGACCACATCTCGAATCAGCCCGCCGAGGACGCCGTGGACGTCTGGCGCGATTCGACGATCACGCTGGTCTTCAACGACGTCATGAACCCGGCGACGCTGGTCAACCAGGCCACGCACCAGCCGACGTTCCTTTCGATCCGCGTCGATGCCGACGGCAACCTCAGCACGATCGACGATCAGGATCCGTGGCCGGGCACGTACGACCTGGCGCTCGACCTCGACAATTTGACCACGACCGTGGTGTACACGCCGACGCTCGGACTGCCGTCCGGCGGGGCGGCCCACAACCGGCGCATCATCGTCGAAGTGCCGGTGTCCGTGCAGGACCTCGCGCAGAACCCGGTCGCCAACTTCGGCATCATCTCGTTCGTTCCCGAGACCACGACGTCCGGCGCTGTCGTCCTGCCCGACGCCGACGGCGAGAACTTCACCGACACG
The DNA here is from genome assembly GCA_044228975.1 of Planctomycetota bacterium. GTDB lineage: Bacteria > Planctomycetota > UBA1135 > UBA1135 > JADJNY01. Next base: position 2,617 of record JBGATX010000050.1, read on the forward strand.
GCGAACCTCGACATCCCGAACTCGAGCGCGGACTGGGGCAGCGGCCGTCTCGCGCGCGGCTACGGCGGAGGTTCGGGCCGTCTGGGTCGCCTGCGCGTGACGGCATCGACCACGGTGACGTTGAACACTGACAGTCAGAGCTTCCCTCTGCCCGGCACGCCGCGCGACCTGCTCGACAACCTGAATCCGGCCCTCCCCGACTACGATCCGAACTTGCCCGAGGCTTCGTGGCCGGCGCTCGTGATCACGGACGGTGCTTTCGAGTTCTCGTCGATCACGATCGATGCGGGGGGAGTGCTGCAGCTCAGCGGCTCTCGCCCGGCGCGACTGTTCTCCCGAGGCGCGGTGAACGTGGCCGGGATCATCGACGTGGCTGGAGTCTCGAACCCGACCTACGACTCCTCGTCACCGGATGGCCAGCCCGGTGGCGCCGGGGGGCCGGCGGGCGGACGCGGCGGCGCTGGCGGCGATCGCCCCGACAACTCGACGAGCACCGGCACGAACGGCCTGCTCGCGACGCCGACGGGCGGCATGCCCGCGGCGGCAGCGGGGATCTCGAACCCTGGTGCGATCGGCTTCGGCCGCGGCGGGGTGGGAATCGATCTCGTGGCGTTGGGTGCCGGATCGGGCGGGAGCTCCTACCCCGTCAACTTCCCGACCTCGCGCGTCACCCTGCCGCCGGATGTCGGCGACCTGGGTCTGACGAACCCGGTCGGTCTCCAATCGAACGTCTGCTACGCGCTGATGGTTTCGACGCCGGGTGGCGGAGGCGGCTACGCGCTCCACGGAGGTGCAGGCGTGCCGATGACGGTCCCCGGCGAACCCGTCGCCGTGACCGGCGCACCCAACCTCCCGCCGATCGTGGTCGACGATCAGAACGGCGACGGCGGCCCCGGTGGTGCGGAGATCCAACTCGAACCACCCGATCCGCCGAGCGATCACACCACGCGCCGCTTGGCGTTCGAGAACGGCGCGCTCCGCGGCGGCTCGGGTGGAGGTGGCGGCGGCACCAGCCTGTTCCGCACCACGGCGACGGCGGTCGGCGCGACGAATCCCATCTGCCAGGGGACGACGGACCGTCCGCTGAACGCGTTCTTCGACCACAGCGCGGGCGGCGGCGGTGGCGGTGGTGGCGCGCTCCAGCTCGCGTCTGGCAAGCAGCTCACGCTCACGGGTTCGATTCAGGCGTCTGGCGGATCTGGCGGCAGCGGGCGGGTGTTCACCGGCAGTGGCATCGCCGATCGAACGCACTACGCAGCCCCTGCGGGTGGGGGATCCGGTGGAGCCGTCCGACTGCAGGGCCTCGTCGTCAGCGTCGCGGCCAGCACCAATCCGGGTGTCACCGGACACATCGACGTGCGCGGGGGCGCAGGCGGCGCAACGGAGTTTTGCTGGCTCGAGGACGAGCTCGGTTCCTGCATCGGCCGTGGCGGCGACGGCAGCCCCGGCTTGATCCGCATCGAAGACACGACCGGGCTGCTCACGCGCCTGACCGAGGCTTCGAAGCTCCTGCCCTACAACGCCGCAACCGACCTCGAGTCGCGCAACTGGCTTTCCGTCGGTGCCTGGGCGCTGCCGCGTCGGCGTCCCGAGAGCTTCTCGGGCGCCGTCTCGTGCTGGATGACGCCTCCGGGCAGCTTCTTCCTGCTGACGTTCGCCAGCGACGACCTTTCGAACCCCAATCCGAACCTGCACACGTTCGGTTGGAACATGGAGGTCCTGTACGACGACGGCGGTCCGAGCGGACTGCGCGCGATCAACTACCGCGGCCCGGACGTCGACTCGCCGTTCGATCCGAACACGGACCTCGAGACGCTGCTGCACAACAACCTGAACTACGGGTTGCCCGCTTCGCAGCGCTCCTACTTCGCGGTGCGCTTCCAGGGCGTGCGCCTGCGCGGCGACTTCACCGGCGACCTCTGCAACGTGAACCTCAACGCGAACGCCGGCACGCCGCAGATCGTGGCCGACTCGCTGACGACCTGGGTGCGCCACCCGGCGCAATTGAACCTGTTCACGCCTCGTCCGAACGCCGTGCGCTTCACGGTCGTCTTCGACACGACGCTCGAGACTCCCGGCAGCGTGGCCTCGTTCATCCGCGGCGTGCGCAACCTGAAGATCAATTCCGTTCCCGACTAGCGTTCGGCGCGCGAAAGCGATGCACCTGAGGGCTGCCCGCGGGCAGCCCTCTGCCTTGAGGAGTGAACCCGCATGCGCGACGCCGTTCCCCGCGACGAAGAACGCGCCACGTCGCGCGTGTTCGCTCCGCGCGCCGTGCTCGCGGACGCGCACACGTGGCTCGCGGGCGCGGTGATCGTCGTGCGTCGCGGCCGCATCGTCGAGCTCGTCGACGCGTCGCGCGCGGGCGCGCTGCGCCGACGCCGCGCTCTCGAGTGGATCGAGCTGCCCGAGTCGCTGCTCACCGCCGGTCTGGTGAACGCGCACGCGCACTTGGAGCTCAGTTGCCTGCGCGGGCGCGTGCCTGCCGGGCGAGGGTTCACGTCCTGGATCCGCGGCGTGATCGCGCAGCGTTCCACGCTCTCGCCGGCGCAATGGGAAGCGTCGTGGCGCGCCGGCGCGGCGCGCGCGCTCGTCACCGGCACGACCGCGGTGGGCGACATCGACTCGAGCGGCGCGTGGAGCGCCTCGATGTCGCGCGCGCGCGCCTCGGCTCCGAAGTCGCGGCCGCGCGTGCGCGTCTATCGCGAACTGCTCGACGCGTTCGACGCGCGGCGCACGCCGCTCGCGCTCGATCGACTGGCGCAGGGCTGGCCGCGCGCCAGCGCCGAATTCGGACCTGCGCTCTCGGCTCATGCACCGCACACGGTCAGCGACGCCCTGCTCGGCGCGATCGCCCGGCGCGCACGCCGCTCGCGCTGGCCCTTCGGCGTGCACTGGTCGGAGACGCGCGAGGAGCTCGACTGGCTCGAACACGGGCGCGGGCCGCTCACCCGGCTGCTCGGACGTTCGCCGCGCCGCAGCGGGCTCGCGCGCCTCGAGGCGTGCGGCCTCGTCGGACCGCGCACGGCGCTCTACCACGCCAACCATGCGCGCGCCGGCGAGCTCGAGCTCGTGCGCGCGCGCGGTGCGACGCTCGTGCACTGTCCCGGAACGCACGCCTTCTTCGATCGCGAGCCCGTCGATCTGCGCGCCTGGCTCGCTCGCGGCCTGCGCGTGGCGCTCGGATCGGATTCGCCGGCGAGCAACGACGACGTCGACCTGCGGCGCGAGATGCAGCTCGCGCGCCGTGCCCACCCCGCGCTCGACCCGGCCGACGTGTGGGAGATGGCGACGCGCGCCGGCGCGCGCGCACTGGGCTGGGAAGGCTGCCTCGGCGCCATCCAGCGCGGTGCGCACGCCGATTTCGTGGTCTGGGAGCGTCCGACGCGCTGGACGCGGCGCGCGGCGCTGGAGGAGCTCACGGACGCGCGGCTCGAGTTGCGAGGCGTGTGGATCGGCGGGCGGCGCGTGCTCGCGGACCGCGAACTCGCCGACAGGGCGAGCTCCGTTTGGTAGAAATCCCTGTCCGACCGCTCCGAAGACCGCGCGCCTGGCTCCAGGATCTCCGTCGGGAATCCGGTCGGCGTCGCCCATCGCTCGCACCCCCCGACGCCTTTCGCGCATGCACGCTTCCACCACCCCGTTGCTCGACGACGCACAGTCGGGGGCGCTCGAGCTCGTGCGCGCGTCGCAGCGCTTCGTGCTCTGCGGCCACATGCGTCCCGACGGCGACTGCCTCGGCGCGCAGGCGGCGCTCTCGCGCGTGCTCGCCAGCCTCGGCAAGGACGTGTGGATCATCAATCCGGATCCGCCCGAGGCGCGCTTCGACTACCTCGCGCGCGAGGTCCGCTACCGCACGTGGTCGGGCGGCGAGCTGCCGGTGCACGACGTGTGCGTGATGCTCGACTTCTGCGAGCCGCAGCGCCTGGGCGCGCTCGAGCAGCCGCTCTTCTCCGCGCCGTCCAAGAAGCTCGTCGTCGACCACCACGTGCACCACGGCGTGCCGTTCTGGAACGCGGCCTTCGTCGACGTGCGCGCCGCGGCCACCGGGCTGCTCGTGCGGCGCATGGCGCGCGGTCTCGGCGTCGAGCTCGACCGCGTCGCCGCGCACGGCGTGTTCACGTCGCTCGTGACCGACACCGGCTGGTTCAAGTACTCGAACACCGACGCGGAGACGCTGGCGGTCGCGGCGGAGATGGTCGAGCTCGGCGTCGAGCCGCATCAGGTCTACTCGGCCCTGTACCAGCGCCGCACTCGCGAGCATCCGCTGCACGTCGGTCAACTGCTCGCGCGCGCCGAGTACCTGCAGGACGGCAAGCTCGTCGTCGTCGGCTGGAAGCGCGAGGAGGTCGTCGACACCGACGTGGTCGACACCGACGAGGTGCTCGACATCCTGCGCTCGGTGCGCTCGGTCGAGGTCGTGCTCTTCCTGCGCGAGCTCAAGACCGGCCAGGTCAAGGTCTCGGCGCGCAGCAAGACCGACTACGACGTGCAGGCGCTCTTGCGCGAGCTCGGCGGCGGCGGACATCGCAAGGCGGCCGGGGCGACGGTCGCCGGCACGCTCGACGCCGTGCGCTCGCGCGTCGTGGAGCTCGCGCTGGCGCGCTTCTCGAACGGAGGCGCGAGCGGCCCATGAAGCTCGCGATCATCTCGGACCTGCACGCCAACCGCGAAGCGCTCGAAGCCGTCTTCGCGCACATCCGCACGCAGGGGGTGAGCACGCTCTACTGCCTCGGCGACGTCGTCGGCTACGGTCCCGAGCCCGAGTTCTGCGTCGACCTCGTGCGCGGCCACGCGGCCTTGTGCCTGATGGGCAACCACGACGAGGCGCTCTTCAGCGACGCCAGCGACTTCAACCCGCACGCGCGCGGCGCGATCGAGTTCACGCGCGCGCGCATGAAGCCGCGCTGGTACAGCACCGGCGAGAAGAAGGCGCGCTGGCGCTGGCTCTCCGAGCTGCCGCTGACGCATCGCGAGGGACGTTTTCTCTTCGTGCACGGCAGCCCGCGCGATCCGGTGCGCGAGTACGTGCTCTCGACCGACGGCTTCCTGAACCCCGACAAGCTGCGCTCGATCTTCGAGGCGTTCGAAGGCGTGTGTCTCGGCGGTCACACGCACCATCCGGGCCTGCACGACGAGGAGCTGCGCTTCCACGGCCTCGAAGGGCGCGAGTCGCTCACGCTCGCCTTGCCGCCGGGCAAGAAGTTCTTCGTCAACGTCGGCTCGACCGGCCAGCCGCGCGACGGCGATCCGCGCGCGTGCTACGCGATCCTCGAGGAGCACCAGATCACCTGGCATCGCATCGCCTACGACCTGCGCGCGACGCAGCAGAAGATCCTCGAGACGGGCGTGCTCTCCGAGGTGCTCGCGCGGCGCCTGGCGCTCGGCAAGTAGCGCGCGTTCTCGAACGCCTCAGCGTCCGCGGAACATGCTGCGCATGACGTGCCCGACGATCTGCGGGTTCTTGCGCATGCGGCGGATCGAATAGGCGCGCCAGTCCGGTCCGAAGGGAACGTAGACGCGCACGCGGTGCCCGGCCGACTTCCACTGCTCCCACAACGGCTCGCGCACGCCGAGCAGCACCTGGAACTCGAAGCGTTCGCGCGGCACGCGCTCGCGAGCGAGCAGCTCGAGCGCGCGCGCCGCCATCCCCTCGTCGTGCGTCGCGAGCGAGAGCTTCGCGCCGCGCGCGATCAGGAGCTTCAGGCATTCCAGGAAGGCCACGCGGATCGGCTCGGCTTCCGTGTGCGCGATCTCCGCGGGCTCGAGGTAGATGCCCTTCACCAGGCGCACGTCGAGCGGCCCGGGTGCGAGCGCCTCGATGTCCTTGGGCGTGCGGAAGAGGCGCGCCTGCAGCACGAGGCCCACGTTCGCATGCTCCTTGCGCAGCGCCTCGAACACGCGCAGCGTCGCGTCGGTCGTCGGCGCGTCCTCCATCTCGACGCGCACGAAGAGACCGAGCGCGGCGCAGTGGCGCGCGAGTTCGCTGTACAGCTCGCGGCACGCGGCCTCGTCGCGCGTCAACGCGAGGTGCGTCGGCTTGACCGACACGTAGACGTCGAGCCCGCGCTCGCGCACGGCCGTCGCGGCCGCCTTGTACGAGGCGCACACCGCGCGCGCTTCGTCGACGCTCGTGATGCCCTCGCCGAGCACGTCGATGATGCCGGGGAATCCGCGCGCCTTCAGCGCATCGAGGCGCGCGAGCGCGTCCTCCAGCCGCTCGCCCGCGATGTACCGCGCCGCCATGCGGCGCATGATCGACTTGGGGACGTAGGGCAGGGTGGCGACGACCGCCTGGGTGAAGACGCTCATGCAGTGTCCCCGCTCGACGGGCGCCGGATTCTGCGCACGGGAAGCGCGCGCTGCAACGGTCGCGCGGCGCCGATCGCGGGCCGGGATGCACGGAGCGAGCGACACCGGACCGCGGGGCTCGGGCGAGCCGCTTTGCGCTCGCCAGCGGGTCGTTGCGACACGCAGGGGTGACGCGCAAGACGCGCGGGCTTTCCGTAGGATGCCGCGATCATGCACGAACGCGAAGTGCGCGCTGCGGCGCCGGTCGTGGTGCTCGTCACCGCGCCCGATGTCGAGGTCGCGCGGCGCATCGCGCGCGCTCTCGTCGACGGCGGGCTGGCGGCCTGCGTCAACGTGCTGCCCGGCGTCGCGAGCATCTATCGCTGGAAGGGCGCGGTGGAGGAGGCGAGCGAGGTGCTGCTCGTGATCAAGAGCGTGCGCTCGCGCCTCGCCGAGCTCGAGACCGCGGTGGCGCGCCTGCATCCCTACGACGTGCCCGAGTTCGTCGCGCTCGATCCGATTCACGTCGCCGCGCCCTACCTCGCCTGGCTGGTCGCGCAGAGCGCGCCCGCGCGATCCTGATGCGCGCGACCTCGATCACGCTCGCGCTGTGGGTCGCGCTCGGCGCCGCGAGCGCGTGCCATCGCGCTCAGCGCCCCGGCGTTCCGCCCGAGCACGTGCTGCTCGTCACGATCGAGGGCCTGCGCGCGGACCAGCTCTCGTGCTACCAGCATCGGCTGCCGACGAGCGACATCCCGTCCACGCTCGAGGAGCGCCTGGAGGGCCGCGCCTTCGGCCTCGACGACCTCGCGCGCGCGGGCGTCGTGTGGGAGCACGCGTTCGCGAGCTCGAGCCTCGTCGTCCCCGCGCTCGCGGCCTTGCACAGCGGCCGCTCGCCGGTCGAGACCGGAGTGCTGCGCGACGAGGACGTGCTCGCTCTCGACGAGACGACGCTCGCGAGCGAGCTCGCGAGCCACGGTTTCGCCACCGCGGCGTGCCTGGGCAGCAGAGCGCACGATCTCGCCGCACGCGTGAGCGGAGGTTTCGAGCACGTCGTCACGGCACCCGACGATGCGGCCGCGATCGCCGCGGCGCTCGATTGGCTGGAGCACGACGTCGGCACGGGACAACCCGCGTTCCTCTGGTTGCACTTGTCCGGCCTCGCGTTGCCCTGGGATCAGCCGCTCGCGCCGCGCGCTGGACATCTCGGACCGGCGAGCGCGGTGCGCTCGACCGTTGCGGACGTCGAGCCCGGCTCGAGCGAGTTCCTCGCGCGCCTCGCGCGCGGCGAGATCGCGCTCGACGATGCGACGCGCGCCGCGTTCGCCTTGCGCTACGACGAACGCGTGCGCGCGAGCTTCGAGCAGCTCGCCGAGTTCTGCGCGCGCGCCTACGACTGGACGACGAGCGCGCGCGAGCACCGCCAGGACTTCACGCGCACGCTGACCGTCGTCTGCGGTGTCGGCGCCTTCGAGCTCGGCGCGCACGGCGCGCTCGGCAATCGCGTCTCGAGCTTCGACGACGCGCTGCGCGTGCCGCTGATCCTGCACCATCCCGGCAGCGTGACCGGCGAGCGCGTCCTCGGCGGCGCGGTGTCGCTCGAGGACGTCGCGCCCACGATCCTCGACGCGTTCGGGTTCGCCCCGCCGGAGCTCGCCGACGGCGTGTCGCTCTTCGACGACCTCGATCGCCGCGTGCGCGACGAGCGGCCCTCGCGCGCGGTCGTCGCCGTGCTGCCGGGCGGCACGTACTCGCTGCGCAGCGGTCCGTGGCGCTGCACCTGGACGCGCTGGGAGACGGGCGCGGAGCCGGCGCTCTCGATCCACGACGTCGACGCGGATCCGGCGGAGCTCGACGACCTCGCCGCGAGCCGTCCGGCGTGGGTCGAGGCGGCGCGCAAGCTCTTCCTCGAGTGGCGCGGCGCGCGACGCTCGGGCTGGCCCGAGGGCCGGGAGCTGCGCTGGCTGGGAGCGCGATAGAGCTCGGCGGGCGCGTTTCGAGCCCCGCCGCGGCGCGCGCGCGGGCCGATTGCGGGACGCGCTCGCCCGCGGGCTCAACTTCGCGCCGCGCGGCGACGACGAAGGACGCGGAGTCCTTCCCGATGCGCAGCTCCGCGATGAACGTCCTGCCCGTGCTCACGGCGCTCGCCGCGCTCGTCTGCGCCTCGGGGCAGAGCGCCGACGAGGCCGCGTTCGCGCGCGTCGAACACTTCGTGATCGATGCGCTCCCGCCCTCCGGCGGAGACGTCGCGACGGGCATCGACGGCGCGCATCGCGCTCGCGCGGCCGCGGTCGTGCGCCTCAGCGCGCGCGGCGCCGGCGGTCGCATCGAGCTCGAGAGCGATGCGAGCTTCGCGCGCGAGAACGAAGCGCGCGGCGCGGTGCGGATCATGGCCGTGGAGGAGCTGCGTCCCGAACGCGCCGAGCTCTCCTGGCGCGAAGTCGCCGCGGGCGCGGGCCGCTCGCTGCGAGCCGAGTGGCGCGAGCGCGAGGACGCGCTCGACGTCGTCGAATGGGGCAACGGTCCGCGGCTGCGCGAACGCCTGTGGAGCGACGAAGGCGCGCTCTTGCCGCTCTACCTGCTCGAGCTGCTGCGCAAGGGGCGTTTGACCAGCGGCAGCGTGCCGTGCTTCGACCCGTTGTCGCGCACGATCGAGCGCTACACGATCCGCACGACCTACGCCGACTTCGAGGTTCCGCCGGGCCGGCGAGGCGAGCGCGGCCGTCGCACGGCCGAGCTCGTGCGCGTCGACGGCACCATCGCCGGCAGCTATCGCTTCGATGGCGTGCGGCTGGTCGCGTTCCAGTTGCGCCAAGGCGCGACCTGGGCGCGCGCGATCGACGAGAGCGAGTACGAGCGCGCACGGGCGGAGCTCGATCCTCCGGCCGCCGCGCGCTGAGCTGCGACTCGTGGAGATCTGCGCGCCGCGCGACGAACACGAAGCGTCGCCGCCCCCGCGCCCGACGGGCCGCGGCCGGCGCGTCAGCGCCGCGCGCCGCAGGCATCGTCGCGCTCGAGCGCGACTTCATCGGCGCACAGCGCCGTTGCGTGCTGGCGCGACCTCGCGCACGAGCTCTTCGCCCGTCTGCTCGGGTTGCGGGCCCTGGTCGCGCGCCGAGCTCGCGCTGTTCGGGTTGCGAAAACCCGAAGGCCGCGCGCACCGGCCGTCGCGCGCGGCTGGTGCCGCCCTGGCGCAGCGGCTACTTTGCACGACTTCGCGCCGCGAGCGCACGCGCGCTCCGCACCCCCCGTGATCCGACTCCATAGCCACCGCCGCGTCTGCGCGCTCGTCGTGCTGCTCGCGGCCGCATTCACCGCCGGCTGTCGCAGCGCGGCGGAGCACCGCAAGCAGGCCGACGAGGAAGTCATCAAGCTCGTCGAGTCGCGGCGCGCGAAGCTCGCGATCGGCGATGGCTCGTTCACGATCGAGCCACGCCCCGACAGCTTGCGCCAGCGCATCCTGCACGGCGAAGCGACGAGCCCGATCGAGCTCGATCTCGTCGCGTGCCTCGAGATCGGCGCCGAGAACAGCCGCGAGTACCAGCGCCGCAAGGAGGCGCTCTACCTCGCCGCGCTCGACCTGACGCTCGAGCGCTGGCGTTTCGGCTGGCAGGTGCCCGAGTCGCGAGTGGACGCGGGCGTCACGGGCGTCGGCGACGAAGCGCAGAGCGCGTCGGCGAGCAGCTTCTTCTCGTTGCGGCGCGTGCTCGGCACGGGCGCGGTGATCGCGGGCAACCTCGGGCTCTCGGTGGCGCGCGCGCTGAGCTTCGGCGACGGCTGGGACCCGGTCTCCGATTTCGGCCTCTCGATCACGCAGCCGCTCCTGCGCGGCTCGTCGCGCGCGATCGTCGAGGAGCCGCTGACGCAGGCCGAGCGCGACCTCGTCTACGCCGTGCGCGACTTCGAGCGCTTCCGCGGGACCTTCGCGGTCGACATCGCCAACCGCTACTACCGCGTGCTGCAGTCACGCGACGCGGTCGGCAACCAGGAGCGCAACGCGCAGAGCCTCGTCGGATTGCGCGAGCGCAACGAGGAGCTCGCCCGCGCCGGACGCCTGTCGGACATCGACGTCGGCCAGGCGCGCCAGGACGAGCTCAGCTCGCAGAACTCGCTGCTCGGCGCGCGCGAGCGTCTCGCGGCGCAGCAGGACGAGTTCAAGCTCGCGCTCGGATTGCCCGTCGAGGTCGAGCTCGTGCTGCGCGCCGACGCGCTGCAGAAGCTCGTCGACGCCGGGCTGCCCAGGATCGAAGTCGCCGAGGAGCACGCGATCGCGATCGCGCTCGAGCGGCGTCTCGATCACATGAACGCGATCGACATCGCGGCCGACGCGGTGCGCAGGGTCGCCGTCGCCGAGGACGCGCTGCGCATCGGCTTCGAGCTCGCGGCCTCGACCAGCTCGGTCAGCGAGACCGACAAGCCGCTCCGATACGACTTCGGCAAGAGCGGCTGGTCGGTCGCGGCCGCGCTCGACCTGCCGATCGATCGCTTGCCGGAGCGCAACGTCTACCGCGCGGCGCTGATCGCGCGCGACGCGGCGCAGCGCACGGCGGAGCTCTCGGGCGATCAGATCCGCGCCGACCTGCGCGACGAGCTGCGCGCGCTCGAGTCGCGTGCGGCGAGCTACGCGATCCAGCTCAACGCGGTCGAGCTGGCCAGGAAGCGCATCGCGAGCGCGCAGCTCAAGCTCGAAGCGGGCCGCGCCGACACGCGCTCCCTGCTCGAAGCGCAGCGCTCGCTGCTCGACGCCGAAAACGCGGCCACCAGCGCGCTGGTGGAGTACACTCTCGCGCGCTTGGACCTGTTCCGCGATCTCGAGCTCTTGCACGTCGACTCGAGCGGCATCCAGATCGACGAGGCCGCGCTGCGGGAGACCGTGCCGGCGGGAGCGAACCCATGAGTGCGACGAAGAAGTCGATGGCCGTGTGGTGGATCGTCGGCGTGGTGTCGCTCGGCGCCGTGGGCTACGGCGCGGCGCGCAAAGGCGGTTGGTTGAACAAGAGCACCGTGGCGACGGTGCGCGGCAAGAAGGTCGAGCGCGGCACGCTCGAGATCAGCGTCGTGCAGCGCGGCAACCTCGCCGCGCGCGATCCGGTCAGCATCGTCAGCGAGATCGAGGGCAACGCGACGATCATCTTCCTCATCAAGGAAGGCACCTTCGTCAAGAAGGGCGACCTCGTGGCCGAACTCGACTCGTCGACTCTGCTCGAGAAGAAACTCGGCCAGGAGATCGCGTTCCAGAGCGCCGACGCCGCCTGGAAGAAGGCCAAGGCGCAGTACGAGATCCAGAAGAGCCAGAACAACAGCGACATCGAGGCCGCCGAGCGCAAGCTCGACTTCGCGCGCATCGATCTCGAGAAGTACGAGAAGGGCGACTACGCGCAGCTGCTCGAGAAGGCCGACAACCAGATCCTGCTCTCCAAGGGCGAGGAGGAGCAGGCCGTCGGCACGTACGACTGGTCGAAGAAGCTCAACGACAAAGGCTTCGTCACCACGAGCGAACTCGAGCGCGACAAGCTCGCCAACATGCGCGCCGAAGTCGGCCGCAAGCAGGCCGAACGTGCCAAGTGGCTGCTCGAGAACTACGAAGCGCCTCGCAGCCTCAAGGAGCTGAACGCCAACGTGCGCGAGACCGAGCGCGGCCTCGAACGCGCGCGCCTCAAGGCGGAAGCGCAGATCGCCGACGTCGATGCGAACCTGAAGTCGACCGAGGCCAAGCTCAAGCTCGAGCGCGAGAAGCTGCAGAAGTACGAGGATCAGCTCTCGAAGACGAAGCTCTACGCGCCGGCCGCGGGCATGGTCGTCTACGCGCGCCAGGAAGGCGGCGGCCGCATGGGCGGCGACAGCCCGATGCAGGAGGGCACGCAGGTGCGGGAGCGCCAGGAGCTGCTCCAGATCCCGCGCGAGGGCGGGATGATCGTCGAAGCGTCGATCCACGAGTCGGTGCTGAAGCAGGTCGCCGTGGGCGCGCCGTGCTCGATCAAGGTCGACGCGCAGCCGGGCAAGGAGTTCGCGGGCAAGGTCAGCTTCGTCGCGCTGCTCGCCGACAAGGGCAGCTGGTGGGCCAACCCGAACCTGCGCGTCTACAAGACCGAGATCTCGCTCGAGGGCGCGACCTCCGCGACCGACGACTCGTTCAAGGAGCTGCGGCCCGGCATGTCGTGCTCGGTCGAGATCTTCGCCGGCCGCGTCGACGATGCGCTGATCGTGCCGCTGCAATCGATCTTCGTCGACAAGGGCGAGACGATCGCCTTCGTCGCCGTGGAGGATCGCTTCGAGCGGCGCGCCGTGAAGGTCGGACGCAGCAACGAGAAGCTGGTCGAGGTCACGAGCGGCCTCAAGGAAGGCGAGGAAGTGCTGCTCAGCGCTCCGCCCGGTTTCACGCCCTCGGGCGCCGACGAGACGCGCAAGGAAGGCGCGCCCGGCGAGCGCGGCGGCATGCCCGCGGCCATGCGCGCGCCGGGAGCCGCGAGCGCGGACGGCGGCGCGGCGCCCACGATGCCAGCGGCGCGCGGTGATGGTGCTCCCGCGGCCGGTGCGCCGGCCGGTGGAGCCTCTGCTGGTGGAGACGGCATGCGCGGTCGCGGACCGCGCGGTGACGGCACGCGTCCGCGCGGCGACGGCAGCGGTCGCCGTGGCGCGGGTGGCGAGAGCTCGTCGGCGAATCGTCCGGCGGGCGAGAAGACCGAAGGGGGCGACAAGCCTGCGGCGCCCGAGCAACCCGCGGGCGGCGAGAAACCGGCCGGCACGGGCACCGATGCGGGCGGCGGACACGCAGCGGGTGACGCCGCGACGCGCAAGGGCGATGGCGAGCACCGCTAACGCGCCCGTCGCCGAGCTCGTCGACGTGACGCGCGTCTACCGCATGGGCACCAACGAGGTGCGCGCGCTCGACGGCTTCTCGTTCACGTTCCGCCGCGGCGAGTACTGGTCGATCATGGGCAGCTCGGGCTCGGGCAAGTCGACGTTGCTCAACGTGCTCGGCTGCATCGACCGCCCGACGAGCGGCACCTATCGCGTCAGCGGCGAGGACACCTCGCAGCTCGACGACGACCGCCTGTCGGAGCTGCGCAGCCGCCACATCGGCTTCATCTTCCAGTCGTACAACCTGATCCCGCAGCTGAATGTCCTGGAGAACATCCTCGTGCCGCTGCTCTACCAGGACGATCCGCCCGAGGACGGCGAGGAGCGCGCGCATCGCCTCGCGCAGCGGGTGGGCCTCGGCCAGCGCCTCGACCACCGCCCGACCGAGCTCTCCGGCGGTCAGCAGCAGCGCGTCGCGATCGCGCGCGCTCTCGTCAACGACCCGACGTTCATTCTCGCCGACGAGGCGACCGGCAATCTCGACAGCAAGACCGCGCACGAGATCCTCGATCTGTTCGACGAGCTGCACGCCGAGGGCAAGACGATCCTGATCGTGACGCACGAGCCGATGGTCGGAGCGCGCGCGCAGCGCATGCTGCGCCTGCGCGACGGACGCATCGACGAGGTGCGCGACAATCGTGCGGAACCCGCCGCGGCGCCATCCAGGACGCCGGCTGCGTCGAGCGACCGGGCATGAAGTCGCGCGGCGGCATGTGGCGCACGGTGCGCCTGGGAGTGCAGAGCCTCCTGCTGCACAAGCTGCGCAGCATCCTGACGATGCTCGGCGTGCTCTTCGGCGTGGCGAGCGTGATCGCGATGCTCGCCATCGGCGAAGGCGCGAGCGAGCAGGCGCAGGAGCAGATCCGTCTGCTCGGCAGCCAGAACGTGATCCTGCGCAGCGTGAAACCGCCCGACGACCTGCGCTCGGGCAGCGAGACGACGCGCATCTCGAGCTACGGCCTCACGAACGCCGACTACGAGCGCGTCTCGGAGACCTTCCCCGCCGTCGTGCGCTGCGTTCCCGTGCGCCAGCTGCAGCAGGAGGTGCGCTACGACGTGCGCCTGCTCAACCCGCGCGTGCTCGCGACGCGGCCGGACTACGTCGACGTCACCGGGCGCGTCGTCTGCGAAGGGCGCTTCCTCTCGCCGACGGACGAGGCGTCGACGAGCAACGTGTGCGTGCTCGGCTACGAGGTCGCGCGCTACCTCTCGCCCTTCGAATCGGCGCTGGGCAAGCAGATCAAGGTCGGCGGCGACTACTTCGAGTGCGTCGGCGTCCTGCTGCCGCGCGTGCCGCTCTCCTCGGATGCCGCGGGCCCAGGCGTCGAGATCACGGGCGAGGTCTTCGTGCCGCTCTCGACGGGCCGCAGCTGGTTCGGCGACGTGCAAGTGAAGATCAGGAGCGGCAGCCGCGACATGGAGGAGGTGCAGCTGCACGAGATCTACGTGCAGGTCGATCACCCCGAGAACGTCGCGCTGGTCGCCGAGGCGTCGAAGGAGATGCTGCGTCGCCAGCACAAGCAGAAGGACTACGAGGTCGTCGTGCCGCTCGAGCTCCTGATGCGCGCCGAGGAAACCAAGCGCATCTTCAACATCGTCCTCGGTTCGATCGCGGGCATCTCGCTGCTCGTCGGCGGCATCGGGATCATGAACGTGATGCTCGCGACGGTCACGGAGCGCACGCGCGAGATCGGCATCCGGCGCGCGCTCGGAGCCAAGCGCAGGCACATCGTGACGCAGTTCCTGGTCGAGACGGTCGTGCTCTCGGTCGGCGGCGGCCTGCTCGGCATCGCGTTGGGACTCCTGATTCCCCTCGGAGTCGAACGCTGGGCCGAAATGCCGACGATCGTCACCCCGGGCGCGCCGATCCTCGCGTTCGCGATCAGCGCGGGCGTCGGAGTGGTCTTCGGCCTCTACCCCGCCGCGCGCGCGGCGAAGATGGATCCGGTCGAGGCGTTGCGACACGAGTAGGGGAGTTGGCTCGTCACGCCGCGCCCATCGATCTCGACCCCCGCCCGAGCACGTTCCGTCTTCCCCCGTTTCTCTCCGCGACATACCCATCCAGTCGCGGGGAACACCGACCTCTTCCGACCCCGCACCCCGCGCGCGCCTCCGCCGGCCGCCGCGGCCGACCAAGGCGCGTGCGGGGTCCGCGATGCGGAAGCACGCGAGTGTGGCGGCATGCGCCGGATCTCGCCTTGGGCCTGGTTCTGGCATTCGCGCCCCATCGTCACCGACTCACCACGCCGAGTCACAGCGACGAGACGACGCGAGTCAGCTTCCTGCGCTCGTGACGAGCATCGATCGGGACGGCGCTGCCAGATCCGGAGCAAAGGCAGATGCGGCGCATGCCGCCACACACGCGTGCTCCGCATCGCGGACCCCGCACGCGCCGTCGCCGGCCGCGGCGGCCGGCGGAGGCGCGCGCGGGGTGCTAGGTCGGAAGAGGTCTCGAGGGGTACCGACTGGATGGGTATGTCTCGGAGACGGTGGGGAGCACGGGGTTGCGCGATGCTGCAGGTGCGCACATCCGCCGCGGGCCCATCGCTGCCCGCTCTCCGCCGGTCGGTTGCTTTGCCCCCTTACCCCAGGTTCGCCGCCGCGAACTCCCAGTTCACCAGCTTGTCGGTGAACGCGGCGACGTAGTCCGCGCGCTTGTTCTGCACGTCGAGGTAGTACGCGTGCTCCCACACGTCGATCACGAGGAGCGGCTTGCCTCCCGTCGCGATCGGCGTATCGGCGTTGCTCGTCTTCGCCACCCTCAACTTCCCGCCGTCGTTCACGAGCCAGACCCAGCCGCTGCCGAAGAGGCCCGCGGCCGTGTCCGTGAACTGCTTCTTGAACGTCGCGAAGTCGCCGAGGTCGGCCTTGATCTTGTCCGCGAGCTTGCCGCTCGGCTCGCCGCCGCCACCGGGCTTCATCGAGGACCAATAGAACGTGTGGTTCCACGTCTGCGCCGCGTTGTTGAACACCGCGGCATCGGCCGGATCCTTTGCCGACGTCTCGATCACCTTCACGAGCGACAGCCCGTCGTACTTCTTGTTGCCCGCGACGGCCTTGTTGAGCTTGTCGACGTACGCCGCATGGTGCTTGCCGTAGTGGAACGAGATCGTGTTCGCGCTGATGCTCGGCGCGAGCGCATCGTCCTTCCACGGCAACGGCGGCAGCGTGAACGGGCCGTCGGCGATCGGCGCGACGGGCTCGACGGGGGCGCGCGACGCCGCCGCATTCGCCGCGCGCGCACGCGCCGAGAGCAACAACGAAGCGCCGACAGCCGACGCGGCGAGGACGTGACGACGGGAAAGCGGAGAAGCAGGAGTTTCGTTCATCGCAAGTTCCTTCCTTGGGAGCGGAGCGCCCAGTCTGCGCCTCCCGCCGACACACGAGCAAGTCCGCGCGCTCTCCCTCCGCCTCCGTTTCCGTTTCCGCTTCCGAAAACGCGACTCGTGGTTCGGTGCGCGCCGCCGCGGCGCGCGCCGAGCCACGAGTGTTCCCCATACGTTCCCCAGCGCCGCGCGCGTCCCACTCATGCGCCGGCCTCACACCACCTCTCTGGCTCCGGGGGTCTCTCTCCGGAGCCCTCACACCCCCGCCGCCCTCATCGCCAACGCCTGCGCGAAGTGCGCTCCCTCCGGCCTCTCCGCCCCGTCCAGATCCGCCAACGTTCGCGCCACCCTCCTCACCGACTGCACCGCGCGCGCGGACAAACCCCTGCGCGCCGCCGCCGTCTCGATCAACTCGCGCGCGCCGCCCTCCAACGCCGCCCATCGATCGAGCTCGCGCGCCGCGAGCTCCGCGTTCCTCACCCCGCCCTGTCTCTCCCGCGCCAACCCGACCGCGCGCGTCACCCGCTCCTTCAACACCGATTCACCCGCCTGCGCATCCACTTCCGCGACGACACCACCGCGCGGCGCGAGCTCCTCCACGCTCGGCGCCGGCACTTCGATCTGAAGATCGATGCGGTCGAGCAACGGTCCCGAGATCCTCCGGCGATAGCGCTGCACCGCGCTCGGCGGACACGTGCACGCGACGCGCGGATGACCGCGATACCCGCACGGACACGGATTCATCGCCGCGACGAGCTGGAAGCGCGCCGGCAGCTCGACCTGCCTCGACGCGCGCGAAACGAGCACCGCCCCGCTCTCCATCGGTTGTCGCAAAGCCTCCAGCACCTCGCGCCGGAACTCCGGCAGCTCGTCCAGGAACAGGATCCCGCGATGCGCGAGCGTCA
Organism: Planctomycetota bacterium; assembly: GCA_044228975.1. Lineage (GTDB taxonomy): Bacteria > Planctomycetota > UBA1135 > UBA1135 > JADJNY01. The sequence continues at coordinate 20,000 of JBGATX010000050.1, forward strand.
CCTCGCCCGGCTGCACGTTCGGCCCTCCGCCGACGAGTCCCGCGTAGCTGATCGTGTGGTGCGGCGCGCGAAACGGCCGTTCGCGCGCGAGACCTCCGGGCCAGCGACCCGCCGCCGACAGCGCGCGCGTGATCTCGAGGCGCTCGTCGAGCTCCGGCGGCGCGAGCAGTCGCGACATGCGCCGCGCGAGCATGCTCTTGCCCGTTCCCGGCGGGCCGACGAGCAGGAGCCCGTGTCCTCCCGCCGCGGCCAAGGCGAGCGCCTGCTTCGCCTCGACCTGTCCGCGCACCTCGTCGAGAGAGGGCGCGGAGCTCGACGCGCTCGGCATCTCCGCGCTCACCGAGAGGGGCACGAGCGGCGTCGCGCTCCCCGACAAGTGCGCGATCACCTGCGCGAGATGTCGCGGCGCGAAGACGCTCAATCCCTCGAGGCACGCCGCCTCCTGCGCCGTCGCCGGCGGCGCGAAGACGCGTTTCACGCCCGCCTCGCGCGCCGCGAGCGCCGCCGCGAGCCCGCCGGGCACCGCGTGCAACCTGCCATCGATGCCGAGTTCGCCGACGAAGAGCGCGCCGCGCAGGAGCTTCGCTTCGAAGTAGCCGCAGGCCGCGCTCGCGCACAGCGCCATGGGCAGGTCGAGGATCTCGCCCGACTTGCGCAGCGACGCCGGCACCAGGTTGAGGAAGAGCCGCCCCGAGCCGATCGAGAGCCCGTTCTCCTCGAGCGCGCACTCCAGTCGTCCGCGGCTCTCGCGCAGCACGGCATCGGGCAGCCCGGTGAGCACGACCTCGGTGCGCTGCCGATCGCGCGCCTCGAAGCGCGCCTCGACGGTCACGAGCTCCGCCCGCGTGCCCACGAGCGACGCGCCGAGGACACGCACGGTCTTCACGCACGAGGAGACGCTCGCCCGCAGGCGCGGTGACGGGAATTCGCTCGCGCCGCGCGTCGCGCGCTCTCGCGCCGGTCGCATGAGCACCGAATCCACTCCGTACGCAGCGCGCGCTTGCCCGCCAGGCGTGCGCGGGCCATCCTCTGCGCGGAGGAAGCCTTGACCGACGAAACCTACTACCACCGCTCCGACCTGGGCCGATTCCCCGAGATCGGGGAGCACGCGCCCGCGCTCGCGAAGAAGTTCTTCGACTACTACGGAGCGGTGTTCGCCGACGGCGCGCTCAGCGCGCGCGAGAAGTCGCTCATCGCGCTCGGCGTCGCGCACGCCGTGCAATGCCCGTACTGCATCGACGCCTACACGCAGGACGCGCTCTCCAAGGGCTGCGATCTCGAGCAGCTGACCGAAGCGGTGCACGTCGCCTGCGCGATCAAGGGCGGCTCGGCGCTCGTCCACGGCGTGCAGATGCGCAACGTCGCGGGCAAGCTCGGCATGTGAGCGGCGCGAGCTGATGGCCTCGACGTCCGGGAAGCTCCTCGCCACGCTCACCGAGCGCGGCTCGCCGCTCGGCGCGGCGAGTTCGCAAGTGGAGCGCGTCGCGGCCGTGCCGCTCGGCGATCCGCTGCACGGCGATTTCGACGCGCACCTGCTCCGCGCGGGCCTGCACCCGCTCTCCGCGACCGAGCTGCGAGTGCTGCAGATCAACGTCGGCAAGCTCTGCAACCAGACCTGCGCGCACTGCCACGTCGACGCCGGACCGACGCGCACCGAGTCGATGAGCCGCGCGACGGCCGAGCTCTGCATGCGCGCGCTCGCCGCGAGCTCGATCCCGATCGTCGACATCACCGGCGGCGCGCCGGAGCTCAATCCGAACTTCGAATGGCTCGTGAGCGCGTCGCGCGCGCTCGGCCGGCACGTGATGGATCGCTGCAATCTGACGGTGCTCACCATGGCGCGCAGCGCGCACCTGCCGGAGTTCCTCGCCGCGCACGAGGTCGAGGTCGTGTGCTCGTTGCCGCACTACCGCGAGCTGAACACCGACAAGCAACGCGGCGCGGGCGTGTTCGAGCGCTCGATCGAGGGCTTGAGGCTGCTCAACGCCGCCGGCTACGGCCGCGGCGATCCGCGGCACAAGCTCGTGCTCGTCACGAACCCCGTCGGCGCCTTCATTCCGAGCGGCAGCCAGGACGCCATGCGCGAGGAATGGCAGCGCGAGCTGCGCAAGAGCCACGGCGTCGAGTTCGACGAGCTGCACACGATCACGAACATGCCGATCAGCCGCTTCCTGCAATGGCTGGTCGACAGCGGCAACCTCGACGACTATCTGACGCGCCTCGTGCAGGCGTTCAACCCCGTCGCGGCGGCGGGCGTCATGTGCCGCACGATGGTCTCGGTCGGCTGGGACGGCCGGCTCTACGACTGCGACTTCAACCAGATGCTCGAGCTGGAGCTCGGTTTCGGCGCGCCGCGCCACATCGCCGACTTCGATCCGGCGCGGCTCGCCACGCGCCGCATCACGACCGCCCGGCACTGTTTCGGCTGCACCGCGGGAGCGGGCAGCTCGTGCGGCGGGCAGCTCGTCTGAGCGCGGCGCTCCGACGCGCGCCGGCGGTGCGTCGAGGGTCGAGTCGATCGCCGCGCCGTCCCCGCCGCCGCAGCCCGTTCGCCAAGCGTCGGGTTATGCTGGTCGAACCGCCGTGCGCGAGCCGTCGCCGCCGCGCGCTGCGTGGAGGATGCCCGATCTCGATCCGATGCTCATCGAGCGTGCACGCACCGGCGACGAGCACGCGCTCGCCGAGCTCTTTCGCGCTCACGAGCCGCGCATGTTGCGGCTCGTCGAGCTGCGCCTCGATCCGCGCCTGCGCCGCCGCCTCGATCCCGTGGACGTGGTCCAGGACACCTGGCTCGAGGTGTCGCGTCGCGCGGGTGAATGGCGCGCGGGAGCGCTGCCCTTCGCGCTCTGGTTGCGCCTGATCGCCGTGCAAGCGCTGGTCACGATGCAGCGACGACACCTCGCCGCGCACATGCGCGACGCGCGCCGCGAGGTCGCGATGCAAGCGACGCGCTCGAGCGTCAGCGCCGCGGCGCTCGCCGACGCCTTCGTCGACAGCGCGACCTCTCCGACGCAGGTGATCTCGCGCGAGGAGCTGCGCGCGCGCGTGAGCACGGCGCTCGCCGAGCTCGACGAGATCGATCGCGAGATCGTCGCGATGCGCCACTTCGAGGGGTTGAGCAACGAGGAGGCGGCGGCGGAGCTCGGAATCGAGCCCTCGGCGGCGAGCATGCGTTTCCTGCGCGCGCTCGCGCGCCTGCGCCCGGCGTTGCGCGCGCTCGATCGACGCGCGGGTGGCGGCGCATGACGAGCGAGCCCGCGGCTGCGGAGTCGTTCGAGGACTTCCTCGCGCGGCGCGCGAGGGGGGAGAGCGTCGACTTCGCGGCGTTCGTGGCGCGTTTCCCGCAGCACGCCGACGAGCTTGCAGCGGCGCTCGAGACGCTCGACGTGCTGGAGCGCGCGGAGCGAGCGCCGCAGTTCGACGACGCGCTCCCCGAACGCGTCGGTCCCTTTCGCATCGTGCGCGCCATCGGGCGCGGCGGCATGGGCGTCGTGTTCGAGGCCGTCGAAGAACCGCTCGGGCGTCGAATCGCGCTCAAGATCCTGCCGCGGGAGCACCTCGCGAGCTCCGTCGCGCGCGAGCGCTTCCGCCGCGAGGCACACGTCGCGTCGCGCCTCGAGCACCCGGGGATCGCGACGGTCTACGGAGCGGGCGTCGACGCCGACTCGCCGTGGATCGCCATGCGGTTCATCGAGGGCGAGTCGCTGGCGGACAAGATCGCGGAGGCGCGCGAGCGCGGCGCGCGCTGCGTCGAGCTCGACGAGAGCGGCCCGAGCGGTCGGGTCGCCGCCCTGCGCGCCGCCAGCTGCATCGCCGCCGTCGCGCGCGCGTTGCACCACGCGCACGAGAAGGGGATCGTGCACCGCGACTTCAAACCGTCGAACGTGATGATCACGCCGCGCGGCGACCCCGTGCTGCTCGACTTCGGTCTCGCCATCGGCGCCGAGCCCGACGCTCCGACGTTGACGCGCACCGGGCAGACCGCCGGCACGCCGGCGTATCTGCCGCCCGAGCTCGTCAGCGGCGAGAGCGCGCGCCACGACGCGCGCAGCGACGTCTACGCGCTCGGCGTGACGCTCTACGAGTGTCTGTGTCTGCGCCGGCCGTTCGAGGGCCCGACGCAGGTCGCGCTCTACCGCGCGATCACCTCGGGCACCGCATCCGCCGTGAACGCGATCAACCGCGACGTGCCGCGCGATCTCGCCGTGGTCGTCGCGACCGCGATGGAGCGCGATCCCGCGCGGCGCTACGGCGACGCGGCTGCGTTCGCGCTCGATCTCGAGGCCTGCGCGGCGGGCAAGCCCATCCTCGCGCGGCCGCTGCCTCTCAGCGGACGCGTCGTGCGCTGGGCGCGGCGCGAGCCGCGTCAGGCGCTGCTGGCGGGGCTCCTCGCGGCCGCGTTCGTCGCGTTGACCCTGCTCGGCGCGACGTGGTGGTCGGCGCGCGATCGCGTGCTCGCGGCGGACCGCATCGATCGCGAGCGGCGCTTCGAGACGGAGTTGCAGGACGGTTACGCGAGCCTCGCGACGCGCAACTCCGCCGCGGCGGACGCGAACTTCCTGCGCGCGCTCGCGCTCGAGCCTGCGAGCGTCGAGGCGCTCGTCGGTCGCGCGCTGGTGCGCATCGACGGCGAGCGCGAGTTCGGAGGCGCTCGAGCTCCTCGCGCGCGCGCCCGACACGCCGGCGATCCGGGCGTTGCGCGCCGTGGCACGGGAGGAATGGCCGCCGCTCGAGCTGGGCGCGAGGTGGTTCGCGAGCTCGAGCTCGATCGACCTCTTCGTCGACGGTCTGCGGCTCTCGGAGCAGGCGAGACGCGCTCCGCGCGTCGAACGCAAGGCGATCGAGGCGCTCGCCGCGACGCGCTTCGCCGAAGCGGTCAGCCGCGCGCGCGGCGCACGCGCCTTCTTCCACGTGAAGCGCGCGTTCGCGGCGCGCGCGGCGAACGACGAAGCGGGCGTGCGCTCGTCCGCGGCGGCGCTGGCGACGTTGTGGCCCGATTCCGCGCGCGCGTTGTTCACGGCGGGGAACACGCTCCGCACCTACGATCGCGAGGCGGCGATCGAGTTCCTGCGGCGCTCGATCGCGCTCGATCCGACGTACGGGCCGCCGCATCAGAACCTGGGCAACGCGCTCTACACGATGGAGGACTTCGAGGGCGCGATCGCGGAGCTGCGCGAGGCCATCCGCCTCGATCCGCGCGACGCGGATGCGTACAACACGCTCGGCCTCGCCTACCAGGACCTGGGCTGCCAGGACGAAGCGCAGGAAGCTTTCCACACCGCGGTGTGCCTGCGGCCGCGCATGTTCGAGGCGTGGGCGAACTTCGGCGTGCGCTCGAACCTCGCGCACGACGAGCGCTACGCGGAGCACGCGTTGCGCATGGCGATCGCGATCGATCCGCGCGAGCCGATCCTGCACGAGCACCTGGCGGAGCTGCTGCTCGCGCGTGAGGACTTTGCCGAGGAGTTCGGCGAGCGCCAGATCCTCCTCGGCCTGAAACCCCGCGACCCGTATGCGTGGTCGGGCATGGCGGCCGCGTACCTGAACCGCGGCGAGCCGGAGTGGGCGCTCGAGGCGGCGGAGATGGGCCTCGAGGCGGCGCCGGGGGCGCCAGACCTCCTGCGGATGCGCACGGTCGCGCTCGCGCGGATCGCGGCTCGCGCAGCGGCCCCCAAGGACGGCTGAGGTCGAATTTCCCGGAATCACGGTGGCGGCCGCGAGGGAGCGCGCAGAGCGGCGTCTGGACCTCGCGCGGGCCGATGTCGGCGCGCGCAGCGGGTCCGAACCCTTCTCGGAGCCGACTTCCATGCACTCCTCGCTCACCTCATCCCTTGGCGCGATCCTGGCGTCGGCGTTCCTCGCCGCGCTCGCGTTCGCGGCACCGCACGAATCGACCCGCTCGGACGCCGCGGCGCCGGCCGGCGTCGAACTCGCGCTCGCGCAACCGCTCGAGCGCGACGGCGCGCCGTCCGCCGTCGCCCACGACGAGCCCGGCGACGGCCGCGTGTGGTCGAAGGGGGCGACGTGGAAGGCGTCGTTCGGGCCCGAGGGAGCGGTGTACTACCCCCGCGTCGGGGCGACGGACCGCACGCGCGCGCTCGCGCTCTCGCCCCAGCTCGTGACGCTCGGCGGCGGGCCGCTCGCGCTCGCGAGCGGCGTCCTGCCCGTGCGCAGCGGTGAGCGCGTCGAGTTCGACCGCGGCGCGTTCGTCGAGCGCTACGACCTCGCGCCGGAGACCGTCGAGCAGTCGTTCGTGTTCGAAAGCCTGCCGCGCGCGGGCGATCTCGTGCTGCGCATCCCGCTCGGCGCCGACTTCGAGCCGATCGAGACGGATTCCGGCATCGCGCTCTGCGCTCCGCGCGGACGCGTCACCTACAGCCGCGCCGTCGCGATCGATGCGCGTGGACGGCGCACGGCCGCGCAGACGAGCGTCGACGACGGTGCGATCGTGATTCGCGTCGACGCCGACGTGCTCGCGCACGCCGCGCTGCCGCTCGTCGTCGATCCGCTGCTCAACGCGATCTTCCCCGACACGACGACCGACGACACGTTGAACCCCGACACGGCGTACGACCCGTTCGACGCCGTGTGGGTCGTCGTCTACGAGCACGTGTTCTCCGCGACCGACCACGACATCGTCGCGAAGATGTACAGCGCGACCGGCGTGTTGATCACGACGGCGAACGTCGACTTCACGAGCGACTCGTGGATCGGGCCGCGCATCGCCAGCCACCTGAGCGCGCACCGGTTCCTCGTCGTCGCGGGATCGACGGCGGCGAGCGGGGGCGCGAAGACGATCCGCGGACGCATCGTGGAGGCCAACGGGACGCTGCTGACGATGGACCCGCAGATCCCCGTCAGCGGCGTGCTGTCCGGCGACTGCGTCGATCCCGACGTCGGAGGGCACGGCTCGGCCAGCACGCCCGGATCGTTCTGCGTCGTGTGGGAGCGCGACATCTCGACCCTCGATCGCACGATCATGTACGTGATGGTGTCGACCGCGGGCGCGGTAGGCGCGCCGCAGACGCTCTCGCTCGTCGTCGGGATGCGCGACGAGAATCCGTCGATCGCGAAGCTGGGGGGGACGACGGGTTGGACGATCGCGTTCACGCGCAATTCGTCACCGGATCACGGCGGGATCCAACGGTCGATCCTGGGAGCACGCGTGAACGGAGTCGGAGCGATGACCGCGGGTCCGTTCTTCGTCGGCGGCGGCCCGTCCGCCTTCGCGCCGTGCGTATCGAGCCCCCTCGAGGCCACCGACCGCAACCTCGTCGCGTGGCAGGAGGGAATCGTCTCCTCGAGCACGAGCACGACGCTCGTCGCGCTGCTCGACGGCGCGAGCGTGCTGCAGACCGCGAACCTGAAGACGCTCGATCCCGGGACGCTCGCGAGCGCGGACCACGTGCAGCCCGCCGTCGACAGCGACGGTGTGCACTTCCTCGTCTCGTACTCCGAGTTCGTCGCGGGCTTCCTGCACTACGACCTGTTCGCGACGGACCTCGCCGTGCAGGGCAATGCGCTGGTCACCGCGCAATCGCATCTCGCGCTCGAGCCGGGGCAGGGCGTGAACGAGCTCCACTCGAACGTCGCCGCGACGCGCACGAGCGGAACGAACGCGCGCCGCTACCTCGTCATCTACGACCTCGAGTACAACATGCAGGACCACGCGATCGCCGGACGCTATGTCGAGGGCGTGCTCGGCGGCCCGGTGAGCGGCTTCTGCTTCGGCGACGGCTCGAGCGGCGCGTGCCCGTGCGGCAACTCGGGCGGTCCGAATCGAGGTTGCGCGAACTCGATCGTGCCTGCCGGAGCGGTGATCTCGCTCGCGTCCGGTCAGGCGTCGACGCTCGCGGACACGGCGGTGATCCAGCTCGCGGGCGTGCCCCCCGGCGCCGGCTGCGTCTTCTTCCAGGGCACGTCGATCGGCGCGCCGGTGTTCCTCGGCGACGGGCTCTTCTGCACGGGCGGCTCGCTCCAGCGCGTCGGGACGCGCATCGCCGACTCCTCGGGCGTCGTGATCTACCCGCAGAGCGGGGATCCGACGCTGTCGGTGCGCGGTGGCGTGCCGCTCGACGGAGGGCTGCGCACGTATCAGGCGACCTACCGCAACGCGGCGGCCTTCTGCACGAGCGCGACGTTCAACGTCTCCAGCGGGCTCTCGATCCAGTGGGCGCCGTGAGCAGCGGCGAACCGCCTGGGACCGCGGGCGCGACTTCCGAGCGGAGGTAGCGCCCGCGCCGATTCGATCGGACCGCGCGTCACAACCTCGCGCAGTCCACGTCGCTCTTGCGCAGCAGCCGATACCCGGGCGACGGCTCGCCCTGCGGGAGCCACTCGACGCTCTTGGGCTTGCCGTCCTCGAGGATCTGGAGCTTGATCGGCACGTCGGTGCGGCGGTTCTGCATCGAGAACCCCGCGAGCTTCTGTCCGTCGCGCAGCCCCGCCGCGTGAGCGCGCGAGCCCTCGCGCACGCCGCGCAGCACCTTCTCCTTCATCGTCGCCTCGAGGTCGAAGCCCAGGTCGTAGCGCGGGATCTCCGCCGGTTCGAGCGCGAGACACGGAGAGAACAGATCGCTCGGGAGCTCGAGACGCGCTCCATCTTCTGCCACCGCTCTTACATGCGCGGTCACCTCGGGCCCCACGCGCTGTTCGAGCAGTTCGTAGAATCTCGCCGGCGAGATCCTCTCGCCCCGGGTGCCGCGGAGAACGAGGTCGCGCATCAGATCGTCCAGACACTGCGTTCCGGCCGAACGCTTGCGTAGCTCATGGTCGATCCTCATCGCGATCGCGTCTCCGCGGCGATACGGGTGGTCGGCGTACTCGCGATCGAAGAAGAAGTGCTCGCGGATCTCGACCGCGCTCGCTCCGATCCGCGGACTGCCGTAGTACTGCTCGAGCGAGCGGTTCAGGCGCTCGACGTATTCGGCGTCGGTGATCAGGTGCGAGCGGTGCTCGAGCCGGCGCGCGAAGAAGTCGGTGAAGCCTTCGCTGAGCCAGAAGCTCGTCTGCGGCGTCTCGTCGACGTGGAACAGCTGGCCGTTCCAGTGGTGGAACATCTCGTGCGAAAGCAGCGTCGCGAGCGACATCCCGCTGCGCGCGTCGTCCATGCGCGAGCCGGCGGCGAGGTAGAGCGCGAAGGAATCGGAGAGCCCGGTTCCACCGAGCGAGGAGGAGCGTTGATCGACGGATCCGACCGGCACGACGCTGATCAGGAACCCCGGGTAGTTCCAATCGTCGAAGAACGCGCGCTGCGTCTCGATCACGCGCGACGCGAGATCGGTGGAACGGTCGTCGTCACCCTCGAGCGCGCCCTCGGCGATCGAGACGAAGATCGGCTGGCCGTGGATGGTGCGCTTGTGCACGCGCACGCGGCCGGCGGCGAAAGGCGCGTTGCGGAAATGGCCGGGCTTCGCCTCCATTTCGACGCTCGCTCCCGGTCCGCGCACGCTGACGGCGTTCCAACCGAGCGCGTCGAGGCCTTCCCAGCGCAGCGCGCAACGCCGCGGCGTTTCGTCGAGCGCGCTCTCGGGCAGGAGCAGCGCGAGATCTCCGAGCAGGTGCACGACGCTCGAATTCACGATCGGGCCGTAGTGGACGCGCGGATCCTGGTCGAGCTGGCGTTCGTTGGCCGCGATGGAGTAGTCGAGCGTCAGCCGCTCACCCGGCGCGTGCGTCAAGGTCCAGCGCGATCCGCTCGGGTGCTTCAGCTCGAGCTCCTTGCCCTGCGCGCCTCGAACGGTGAGCCCGTCGATCCAGCTGCCGACGTCGCGCACGCCGCCGGAATCCTCCGAGAGCGAGAAGGTCGTCTCGCCGTCGCGGTCGCCGTTGCACTCGAGGTGCACCTCGAGGTGCAGCGCGGGCTCCGTCGAGACGCGCAGCACGTAGTCGAAGTCGGCCTCGCGCGCGGCAGCGCCGGAACCGAGGAGCGCGAGTGCGGGAAGCCAACCGAGTCGAGGGCCGACTCGCGCGAGTACGCCTTTCATGACGTCCGCCTACGGTGGCGCCTTGCACATCGTTAGCGTGCTGTCTTGAACGCGCGTCGCCGACTCCCGATGCTCGCGGCATGCACCGCGCCCGTTTCGCCTGCATCCTCCTCGCGCTCGCCGCGTGTCGCGCGCCCGTCCCACGCGCGATGAAGCCGGCCTCGACGTCGGATGAGCCGCAGGCGGCGCGCGTGGGCGACGAGATCGTCGTCTGCGGCCAGCGCTTCCACACGGGCGCGCCGGTCGTGCTGTGGAACGAGGCGCCGGGCTACAACAGCTACCTGCTCGTGCGCGATCCGAAAGCGAAAGCGGGCGCCGCGGGCGCGGCTCAGGTGCGCGCCTACACGCCCGGACGCGAGCGGCGCGTGGGGGAGGAGATGACGGAGGTGCTCGTCCCGCCGCAGGAGGGAACTCTGCCGCGCGATCTCGCCGCACTCCAGCGCGCCGTCGATCAGTTCGTGCTGCACTACGACGTGTGCGGCACGAGCCGGACCTGCCAGCGTGTGCTGCGCGAGCGCGGCTTGTCGGTGCACTTCCTGCTCGACATCGACGGCACGCTCTACCAGACGCTGGATCTCGCCGACACCGCGTGGCACGCGACGAAGTCGAACGCGCGCTCGATCGGCGTCGAGATCGCACACATCGGCGCGTACGAGGAGCTGCACGCGCCGCAATTCTCCGAGTGGTATGCGCGCGACGCCTCGGGCACGTACATCACCGTTCCGGACCGATTCAAGGGCGGTGGCGTGCGCACCGAAGGCTTCGTCGGGCGTCCGGCGCGCGACGGATTGCAGCGCGGCACGATCCAGAAGACCGACTTCTACCAGTACGACTTCACGCCGCAGCAGTACGCGTCGCTGGCGAAGCTCACGGCGGCGCTCACGCACGTCCTGCCGCGCATCGAGGCGCGGGCGCCGCTCGATGCCGAGGGTCGCGTGGTGACGCACGTGCTCGACGACGCGGCGTGGGAGCGCTTCTCGGGCGTGCTCGGGCACTACCACGTGCAGGCGAACAAGCAGGATCCCGGTCCGGCGTTCGACTGGGATTTCTTCCTGCGCCTCGTGCGCGAGGAAAACGGCGCGGTCGCGCCGTGAGCGCGGTCGCGCGACGCAGCTGATCCACGCCTCGTACACGGCGCGCTCGCGCGCGATCGCCGGGCGAGGCGTAGCATGGAGCGAGAGGGAGGCCGATCCCATGGCTGCAGGCTCGACGAAGCTCTTGGCCGCATCGGCCGCATGTGCGGGCGTGGTCGCGCTCGCCTTGTGGTCCACGATGTCGTCGGATGCGCGCGTGGCGAGCGAGCCGCTCGCGAACTCCGTGGCCGAGCCGAAGGCTGCGGAGGATGCACCGCGAATGCCCGCGAGCGCTCTCGCGGCGAGCGAGGAGACGAACTCCACGCGCCGCGTCGCGGATCGGCCCGAGATCGTCGGCACGCTGATCGCCACGAGCCCGGGCCTGCCGCTCGCGGGCTACCCGATCGAGATGCGGCCGCGCGTGCGGCCGAACGCGCGCGTCCTCGTCATGCAGCAGCTCCTCGCCGGCGCCGCGAAGGTGGGGGAGCCGAACACGGTCTTCGCGATACCGAGTGGCGACTACACCGCGCGGATCTTCTTCGAGCCCGCCAACGTCGGCCGGATCGACGTCCGACCGATCGTCAACTTGCAGGTGGCGACGGCGTCCGTCCCCGGGCGCTCGCAGCCGGAGCTCAAGCTCGAATTCTCGCCGGTCGTCTGGTTCGCGCACGGTGCCGCGTCGGGCGCGAATCCCGGTCCGCAGCGCTTTCCGTTCGGAGTGACCGAACCTGAGACCGATACGCCGGAGAGCGTGACGTCGAGCGAAGCTCCCGCTCCTGCGGAGACGGAGACGCAGGCGCCGGCCGCGGAGGCGGTCTCCGGTCCGTCGGTGCAGGTCGAGCTCCCGCTCATCGGCGCGGGGCAAGCTGCGTTCTCCGAAGAGAGCCTGGCGCAGCTGCGCGTCGTGCAGGATCGCGCCGTGCAGAACCTGCGACTCCAAATGCAGGAGCGCGCCGGGTCCTTCCGCCCGCTTCGGAGCCTCGTCCACTCGCCGTGGTCGAGCGTCCCGCCGCCCGAGCCCGAGCGCACGACGACCGACGCCCAGGGCGTCTTCCGCTTCGAATGCCCCGACGATCCCGACATCGTGCTCGAGCTCGTGCCGCACGAGCGCGATTTCTTCTCGAAGACGACCTACACCGCGATCGATCCCGCGCGCGTGTGCCAGGACGAGCTCGTCTGGCGCGTCGAGCGCGCCGACGGAGCTCTCGTGCACGGCCGCGTCGTCGACGCGCAGACGTTGAGGCCGATCGCGGGGCTCACGCTGGAGCTGCGCGGCGAACGCGCAACGAGCGCGGTGCTCGTGACCGACGACGAAGGCCGTTTCACGACCGACGCGAACTTCCCCGCCGGCGTGCTGCAGTGGAGCGCGCGCGACGGCGACGATCCCATGCCGCTCGCGCTCGAGCCGCGCGAGGTGCGCGTGCCGCGCGCGCGCGAGGCGAACGACGAGCGTCTCGTTCTCGCCAGCATCGGCCCGACCTGGCGCATGAGCTTCCAGACCAGCGAGAGCGCGCAGGTCGGCGGCGAAACGACGACGGAGAACCAGGAGTTCCCCGCGGCGCAGGTCGAGCTGCGCCTGCTCGGCGCGCAACCCATCGCGTTCGCGGCCGACGAGAGCAATCCGTTCGCGCAGTGGCGCGCGCTGCGCGAGGGCGATCCCGCCGGCTGGGTGCGCTACCCGCGCGCGGTCGAGTGGTCGCGCGGCGGCTCGCGCGCCGAATTCCGCTCGAGCGACGGTTCGTGGACGGCGTCGATGCCGATCCGCGCGGTCGGCGCGCTCACGGATCTCGAGGGCGCGACGATCGTGCTGCGCCGCAGCGCGCGGCTCACGGGCGTCGTCAAGCTCGGGGAGCACGCCGAGAACGGGAGCGACGCCAGCGACCTGCGCGTGCTCGCGTGCCGCACGCGCGCCGCGGAGTCCGCCTACGAGAGCTCGCCGTGCGAATCGTGCGGCTCCTTCGTGCTCGAGGGCCTCGATCCGCAGGCCGTGCGCTGGCTCGTCGTCACGCGCGGCGAATCGATCGTGCACGTCGAGGAGCTCGTGTTGCAGCCCGGCGACGATCGCGCGCTCGAGTTCGAGCCGTAGACGCGCGGCGCGTCGCGCACGAACGCGGTCCGGCGTGAACGCGCCCCCGAGTGCGCGAGCGCCCCCGCGCGCGAGCCGTCCACACGCAGCGGAGGGCAGCCGCGACTTCGCGGCGCCTCGTTCCGCTGGAGCCTCCGCTCGGTGCGTTCCGCGTCGCCAGCACCGCCGCATGC
>JBGATX010000051.1:0-28410 GCA_044228975.1 Planctomycetota bacterium
GACGTCAAGCCCGGCAACATCATGGTCGGCCGCGATGGCGCGCCGGTGCTGCTCGACTTCGGGCTGGCGCGCGCCGACGAGAGCGGCGCCCTGCTCACGCGTTCCGGCGACGTCTTCGGCACGCCGGCCTACATGTCGCCCGAGCAGCTCGAGGGCGGACGCGATCTCGACCGGCGCACGGACGTCTACTCGCTCGGCGTCGTCCTGTACGAGTGCCTGACGCTGGAGCGTCCGTTCCGCGCCGAATCGAGCGCCGCGCTCGCGCGCGAGGTGCGCGAACACCCTCTGCCCGCGCCGGAGAACCTGAACCCGGCGCTGCCGCGCGATCTCTCCATCGTGCTCGCGACCGCGCTCGAGCGCGACCTCTCCCGCCGCTATGCGAGCGCGTTGGAACTCGCCGAGGAGCTGCGGCGCGTGCGCGAGTACGAGCCGATCCATGCGCGCCCCGCCGGACCGCTGTTGCGTCTCGTGCGCGTGTGCCAGCGACATCCTGCGCTCGCTTCGGCGACGCTCGGCTCGATCGCGACGCTGGCGATCGCGCTGGTCGTCGCCTTGACCTTGCTCGCTCGCGTGCAACGGGAGCGCAACGACAAGCAGGCCGCGCTCGTGCGCTATCAGGGCGCCTACTATCGCGACATCGCCGGCTCGACCATGGCGCTCTGGCCCACGCGCGCGATGCGCTATGCGATCGTCGCGGCGGAGCGCGATCCGGGCCTTTCGAGCAACCGCGTGCTGCTCAGCACGCTCGAATCGCTGTACGAGAAGCAGGTGCTCGACTGGCCCGAGGGCGAGGCGACGTTCGTCGACATCGCGCCGCGTTCGGACCGGCTCCTGACGGCGTGCGGCGACGGCGTCGTGCGCCTGTGGGATCCCGAGACCGGCGCGGAGCTGGCGCGGTTCGGAGCGCAGGCGCAGAGCGTGTGGTGCGCGCGCTTCGACGGCGACGCTCGACGCATCGTCAGCTCCTCGAACGACGGCAGCGTGCGCGTCTGGCGCGTTGACGCGCCCTCGTCCGCCCCGCTGGTCCTGCGTGGACACACGGCGAGCGTGCGCTGGGCGGAGTTCAGCCCCGACGGCAAGCTCGTCGTCAGCGCCAGCCGCGACCACAGCGTGCGCCTGTGGGACGCCTCGAGCGGCGTCGAGCTGCGGCGTTTCGACGGTCACACGGGCAACGTCAGCGAAGCGCGCTTCGTCCACGGCGGCAAGCACGTGCTCACCCGCTCGAGCGAGCCGTGGGAGGACCACGCGCAGCCGGAGAGCGATCCGCGAGTGCTGCTCTTCGACGTCGAGAGCGGGGCGCTCCTGCGCGAATTCGTCGGCCACACCGCGGAGGTGCGCAGCATGAGCCTCACGCGCGACGGACGCTGGCTGGCGACGACGTCGGCGGACCACACGGCGCGGCTCTACGACCTCGACAGCACGAGCGAGCGTGCCCCCGCGCCCACGCGTGTGCTCGAGGCTCCCGGACGCATCCATGCGAGCTCGTTCTCGCCCGACGGCACGCGGCTCGCGCTCGGTTACGACCCGGGCGCGCGCATCGTCGAGGTGGCGACCGGCCGCATCCTGCACGAGCTCCCCAGCCACGAACGCCGCGCGGTCGTGAGCCTCTGCTTCGATCCGTCGGGAACACGTCTCGCGACCGTCGCCTACGACAGCGCGCTGCGAGTCTTCGACGTGCGCACGGGCGCGCTCGAACGCATCTGCCGCGGCGACACGCGCTCGGCGCGCGGTTGCGCCTGGAGTCCCGACGGTCAGTTCCTCGCCAGCTGGCAGCGCCTGGCGCGCGTCGATCTCTGGTACGGCGCGGAGCGGCCGTTCCTGCAAGTGTTGCGCGGCCATCGCGGCGAAGTGGTGAGCGCGCGCTTCGACGCCGGCGCGCAACGCGTCGTCACGGCCTCGGCCGACGGGACGGCGCGCGTCTGGTCGGCGCTCGACGGGACGCTGTTGCGCGTCATCGATGCGCCCGACGCACGCGCGACCGCGCTGATCGGAGCGCGCTTCGTGCCTGGTTCCGAGCACCTGGTGATCAGCGACGCCGAAGGTCTCGTGCGCGTGTGCGACGCGCGGAGCGGCGCGGAGCTCGCGCGCTACGACGGCGCCGCGCGCGCTGACGTGGCGGCGTGCGTGTCCCCCGACGGAGCCTGGCTCGCGCTCGCCGACGACGTGGGTGGCACGGGCGGAGTGCGCGTGGTCGAGCTCGCGAGCGGCGCCAGCGCGCGCGTCCAGGCGCACCAGGGCCGCTTGACCTGCCTGCGTTTCGCGCCGGACGGCCGCACGTTCGCCAGCGGAGGGACCGACCGGCGCATCCGCGCGTGGCGCGTGGAGGGCGGCGAGCCGCTCGTGCGCGAGCTGTGGTCGTCGCCGCCGTTCGAAGCGCAGCGTTTCGAGCTCGATTCCGTCTTCGACGTGGCCTTCGACGCGCGCGGCGAGCTCCTGGCGGCGGCACTGCAGAACATGGACGTCGTCCTGCACGACGCGCGCGCCGGAACGCGCCCCGCGACCGCGCGCGCGTCGACGATCGGCCGCGTGGCCTTCGCGCGCGACGGGCGCGAGATCCTGGGCACGAGCAAGTGGGTCAACAGCGCGCCCGCCTGGCGCATCGAGCACACCGGCTCGACGTGGAGTCTCGCGTTCGTCTCGACGCTCGAGACCGCCGGCGTGCAGCACGCCAACAGCATCACCTCGCTCGCCTGCGCCAGCGGCGCCGATCTCAGCGTGACGACCTCGCTCGATCGCAGCGCGCGCTTGTGGGACACGCGCCGCAACGAGTGCATCGCCTGCTACACCGGCCACACCGACGCGGTCTGGGACGCCGACATCTCCGCCGATGGAGAGCGCATCGTGACCGCCTCCGCCGACGGCACGGCGCGCCTGTGGCCCGGCGATCTGCTCGCGACCGCGCGCCGCTTCGAGCCGCGGGCACGCGTCACGCGCGGCGACGAGCTACCGGAGCTGCGCGGCTCGGCGCGCGGCGACGAAAGAGCGGGAATGCGCGGCCCCGCGCGCGGCGACGAAAGCACGGGAATGCGCGGCCCCGCGCGCGGCGAGAGCACGGGAATGCGCGGCTCGGCGCGCGGCGACGAAAGCACGGGAATGCGCGGCTCGGCGCGCGGCGACGAGAGCACGGAACCGCGCGGCTCCGGCCGCTGAGCTCACTCGCGCGCGACGGCCGCGCGCACGAGCTCCCACACGGCGTCGAAGCGCGCATCGACAGGTTCGGCGGGTGCGCTCCGTTCATCCGCGGGCGGCAGGTAGGCGTGCACGATGCGATAGGTCGCACCCAGCTGCACCGCGAGGCTGCGCGCGCGGCCGTCGACGTTCGGCGTGCCCGACGCTTCGCGCCAACGGAAGAAATCCTGCTCGAGCAGCGCGCGACGCAAGCTCGCGATCGACTCGGCGTCGACGGTGAGCGTCTGCGCCTTCGACGAGCTCCCCACGCGCGCGCTCCCGGCGCCGTCGAGCGCGATGCGCGTGACCGGCCGCCCGTCGGCGCACTCGAGCGCGACGATCGAGAGCGGATCGCTCGCGATGCGCTGCGCGCTCACGTCGCTCGCCGCGTTCGGCGGGGGCGTCTCGGGCGGGAAGCGACGCATGAGCCACGCGGCGACTTCATCGGGGTGATAACCGAAGGGCCCGGTCGCGCCCTTGTAGGCGATCGTGCCGCGCTCGATGACGTAGAAGCGCTCGGGCCAGCCGGCGTAGAGCTCGTTGGCGGCGTTGTCGAGGCGATCGATCGCGAGCGGGATCTCGTAGTCGCTGGACCGCACGAAGTCGCGCGCGATGGCGAGGCGATCCTCGAAGGTCACGGGCTGGCGGTAGCACACGCCCTGCTCCTCGTTGCTGTCCATCTGCCACTCGTCGAGAGGATGCGCCTCCTTGACGTAGATCGTCAGGAAGCTCGCGCGGTCGCGGTACTCGCGGAACAGGTTCTCGACGCGCTCGACCGAGCGCCGGAACGGCGGTCATGTGTAGCTGCCGAAGATCAGGACGAGAGGACGATCGTGCGCGACGTCGAGCAGACGCACTTCGCTCGTTCCGTCGAGCGCGCCGAGCACGACGTCGGGCGCGGCATCGCCGACCTTCAAGCGCCCTTCCTCGCGCTGGTCGTAGCGCAGCATGCCGTACACGTTGCGCGGCCCGATCGAGTAGACGACGAACGTCGCCGCGCCGGCGAGCAGCACGCCCGCGCCGATCAGCAACCGTTTCACGATGCGTCGCATGCCGAGTTCTCGAAGGGCCTGGTGCCCGTCCTCCGAGCCACCGTAACGCTGCGCCGCGGGGGGCGACAGCCGCGTCGCCGCGGGCAGGTGCCCGGGCGCGCGCCGGACCTACGAGCGCGCGGATTTCGTCGCGATTCCCGTCCGAGGCGCCGCGCGCCGGGTCAGGACGGAGTGGAACCCCTCGAAAGGACCAAGCCATGCTTCGCCGACTGCTCCCGCTGTTCTTGATCGCCCTCCTGGCCCATTTCGCGTCCGCGCAGACGCCCCCGCCCTGGGATCGCGGCATCTCCAACGCGCAGCGCGTCATCCCGCTCCACGGCCTGCCGCCGGGCACGCGCTACCAGGTGCTGGTCGACTACTGGATCACGAGCACGGCGGCGGCGCCCGTGCCGCTCGACCTCTCCAGCGAGATCGCGGTCTACGTGAACGGCTCCGCGACCCCCGCCGCGAGCGCGCTCCACGAGCTGCGACAGAACGGGCCGATCGGCAACTGCACCGGCGGCGGCGCGAACGGCTACTGCAATCCAGCGCCTTGCACCGTCTTCAGCGGACTGGGAGGACAGCAGGAGATCGGCCAGTGCTACCACCCCGTCGACGGCGGCTGCGATTGCGGTCGGATCCTCTCGAACGTGCTCACGCTCTCCGGTCTCGTGCTGCACGTCGGCGACCTGATCACAGTGACGATCGCGCCGGCGACCGGCGCAGCGGGCGAGGTCGACACGACGCACGACACGTTCAGCTTCACGATCCCGGCCGACGATGCGTTCGCCACGGAATGCTCGGGCAACGGACAGCTCGCGACGCCCTGTCCGTGCGGCAACTTCGGCGGGCCGGGTCACGGCTGCGCGAACTCGGTGCAGCCGCTCGGTGCGCTGCTCGGCACGAGCGGCAGCGTGCTCACGGACGACGTCGTGCTCACCGGCTCGAGCATGCCCGCGACCGCCACCGCGATCTACCTGAAGTCCGACGGCTTCGACGGTTCGGGCGCGGCCTTCGGCGACGGTCTCTTGTGCCTGACGGGCAACCTGATCCGCCTGCGCACGAAGATCAACGTCGGCGGCGCCTCGAGCTTCCCGGAAGCCGGCGATCCCTCGCTCAGCCAGCGCGGCCAGACGCCGCCGGGGAGCGGGCTCGTCGGCCACTACGCGGTCTACTACCGCAACGCGGCCGCCTTCTGCACGTCGGCGACGTTCAACGCCTCGGCCGGCGTGCGCATCGACTGGTGACGCAAACCGGGAGCGGAAGTGCTCGCGCCGCTCCCGGCTCGCTCCAGCGCGACGCGAGCGCGCACGCGCTGGAAACGACGCGGGGCGGTGCGTGACTCGAGTCACGCGCCGCCCCGGTTTCGTGTCCGCGGTGGCGAGCTCAGCTCGCTGCTTCGGCGTCGATCTGCACCTTCACCTCGGCGAAGCGCTCGCCGAAGACGTGCAGCTTGACGGCGTGCGTGCCGATGGCCTTGAGCGGCGCATCGAGGCGCACGTCCTTCTCCGTGAAGGCGCCGTGGCCGGCCTTGTGGAGCAGCTCCACGACCGTCGCCGCGTTGACCGAGCCGTAGAGGTGTCCGCCTTCGTCCGCCTTGCCGCTCGTGACGAGCGTCAGGTTGACGAGGGTCGCGACACGCGCGTCGATCTCGGCGTTGCGCACCGTTTCCTCCGCGTCCAGGCGGACGCGGCGGCGCAGCATGAGCTTCTTGTTCTCCGCGTTGGCCTGCGTGGCCAGCTTGCGCGGGTAGAGGAAGTTGCGCGCGTAGCCGGGCGCAACGTGCACGACGTCACCGCACTTGCCGAGGTGCTTGATGTTCTCGCGCAGCAGGACTTCGAGTTTCTGGGACATGGTTCACCTGTTGGAATGGAGACCCGGCGATCAGCCAACGAAGGGCAGGAGCCCCAGATGACGTGCGCGCTTGACGGAGAGCTTGAGCGCCTTCTGGCACTGCGCGCAGTAGCCCGTGCGCTTGCGCGACAGGATCTGACCATGCGACGTGAGGAAGCGCGACAGGTTGGGAACGTCCTTGTAGTCGAGCACCGGCTCGTCGCAGTTCTTGCCTGCGATCGGCTTGGCGGGCGGTCGGCGATCACGTGCCATGACTAGTTCCCCTCCTCGGAGAGATCATTCAGGTCGGGGACGGGGATCATGTCCAGGTCGTCTCCGCGGCGTTCGCGCGGTGCGCGCTCGGGTTCCGGCTCGGGTGCGTCGTCCGCGGGCGGCGGCGGCACGACGAAGTCGGTCTGCAGCTCGGCTTGCGCCTTCTCGACCTCGCCCTCGGGCAGCTTGTCGACCTTGAGCATCAGGTAGCGCAGGATGCGCTCGCTGAGCTCGAAGTCGCGCCGCAGCGCGGGCGTGTGCTCGCTGTCGATCTCGACGTACGAGAGCACGAAGGTCGCGCGGCGGCGGCCGGCGATCGTGTAGGCCAGGCGGCGTTCATCCCAGCGACGCGAGGTGATGACCTTCGCGCCGTGCTTGGCGAACGTGTCGGTGATCAAGGCCTTGGCCTTGACCCAGTCCTCTCGCACCACCTGGTTGTCGATGAGGACCATGGTTTCGTACAGACGGCTCAAACGGGTCTCCTTGCGTGATGATGCGAGAGCTTCACGCTCCCTGGTTCCAGCGGCTGTGGTACCGCGTCATGCACCCGTCGATGTCCCCGGTCGAGAGCCAGTCCTGGATCGCGTCGGTGGCCTGGGCCACCGAGACCTCGATCTCGGGCTGCTCGCGCTTGGAGAAGCGTTCGAGCACGTGACGCGCCGCGTCGGTCCCCGCGGGGCCGATTCCGACACGCAGACGCGGAAATCGGTCCGAAGCGAGGCGTTGAACGATGGATCGCATGCCGTTGTGGGTGCCGGATCCGCCGTGCGGTCGCAGGCGCAGCTTGCCGAGCGCGAGATCGAGGTCGTCGTAGACCACGATGCACGCATTCGGATCGCCGCCACACTGCTCGAGCACGAGCGGGGCCACCACGTCGCCGGAGGCGTTCATGAACGTGAGAGGCTTGACGAGCAGCGCGTCGTGGCGAACCACGCGCGCGAACTCGAAGTCCGCACGTCCACTCCAGCCTGCCAGCTTCCGGCCAGCTTCAAAGATCACCTTCTCGCGCCGCGCGAGCTCCTCCACGACGTGGAAGCCGACGTTGTGTCGGGTCCACACGTAGTCCGGTCCGGGGTTGCCGAGGCCGACGACGAGCTTCATGGGAGGCCCGGCTGCGAAAGAAGGGGGAGCATTCTAGCCATGGAAGGCGCGCGAGCAACTGCGAGCTCGCGCCGTCGACCGCGTGGCTGTGCGAGCGCGCATTCGCGAGCGCCGGCCCACCTGCGACCGCGAGCGCGGCCGAGCCCGAGCCCACGCGAGTGCAACCCGCAGGCTGCGCTCGCGCGAGAGGCTCGCCGCGCTCGAGCGCGCGACGCACGCCGGATCAGCCCTTCTTGGGCTTCTCTTCCTTGGCCGCGGGAGCAGCCTTCGCGCCCGCCGCGGGCTTCGCGCCCGGTGCCGCAGCGCCCGCCGCAGGCGCGGCCGCGCCCGGAGTCGTCGCGGAAACCGCCGCCGCCGCGTCCGGTGCCGCTTCGGCACCCGGTTCGGGGATGTCCATCTTCGCCAGCACGACGACTGCGACCTTGTAGTCGCCGGTGGGCTTCACGAGCTCGATGCCCGCGGGCATGACGAGCTGCTTGGCCGTCACCGAGCCGCCGATGTCGAGGTGTCCGACGGGCACTTCGATGTTGTCGGGGATCTGGTCGGGGAAGCACAGCACCGTCACGTGCGTGATCAGGTGCGTGAGCATGCCGCCCTTGGGGTGGCCGCGGAACTCGAGCTCGACCTCGATCTCCGTCTTCACGTCGCGGCGCACGCGCTTGAATTCGACGTGCACGATCTCGTCGCCGAAGGCGTCGAAGGCGAGTTCGCGGATGATCGCCGTCTCCGTCTTGCCGCCGACCTCGATGTCGTAGAGGTGCGTGTGGTGGCGGCGCGTCGCGAGGAACGCGTGGCGATCGATCGCGATGTCGACGTGCGGACTCGTGCCATCGGGATCGAGCACGGCGGGGATGCGACCGGCCGCGCGCAGCTTGCGCGCTTGACGGCTGCCGACCTGCGGGCGCAGCTCGGCTTTCAGTGTTTCACTCTTGGCCATGGGAAAGACTCCTGGAGAAAGGCAAGGCTCGATCGACGTTCCATGTTTCCGCGTTCAGCGCGGCGCTACATCGGGAACTCGTCGAAGAGCGAGCTGACGGATTCGTTGCGGTGAATGTTGAGGATCGCGCGCGCGAGCAGCGGCGCGACGGAGACCACCTCGAGGTTGCGCGGGCGCAGGTCCTTGGGCGGGATCGAGTCGGTGATCAGCAGCTTGTCGATCGGCGCCGCATCCAGGCGCTCGACGGCGTTGCCGCACAGGACGCCGTGCGTCACGGCGATCACGACGGAGCGCGCGCCCGCCTTGCGCACGATGCGCGCGGCCTCGGCGATCGAGCCGCCGGTCGAGATCATGTCGTCGACGATGACCACGTTGCGGCCCTCGACATCGCCGATCACGTGCTCGACGGCGATCTGCGAGCCCGAGATGCGGCGCTTGTCGACGATCGCGAGGTCGGCGTTGTCCAGCGACTTCGCGTAGGCGCGCGCCATCTTGATGCCGCCCACGTCGGGGCTGACGATCATCGGCTGCTCGATGGCGAGCTTCTGGATCGCCGCCAGCAGCACGGGCTTGGCGTACATGTGGTCTACGGGAATGTCGAAGAAGCCCTGGATCTGCGCCGCGTGCATGTCGAGCGCGAGGATGCGATCGGCGCCGCACGAGACGAGCGTGTTGGCCACGACCTTGGCGCTGATCGGCACGCGCCCTTCGTCCTTGCGGTCCTTGCGCGCGTAGCCGTAGTACGGCAACACGGCAGTGATGCGTCCGGCGCTCGCGCGGCGCAGCGTGTCGAGCAGGAGCAGGAGCTCGATCCAATTGTCGTTCACCGGCGGACACGTCGGCTGGATCACGAAGCAGTCCGTGCCGCGCAGGTCGTCGTTGACCTTGATGTCCATCTCGAGGTCGGGGAAGCGCCCCAGATGCGTCGAGGCCAGCGGCATCGAGATGTGGCGCGAGATGGCTTGCGCCAGCGCGGGGTGAGCGCTGCCGGCGATGAGGGTGATCTTCTCGCGATAGGCGTTCACGTCTCAGCTCCTCGTCGTCTTGCCGCCGCCGGTCTTGGATCCGCGCACGTACTTCTGCGCCGGCACGCCGATCCAGACTTCGCCGGGACCGACGCCGCTCGATCTGGTCACCACCGCGCCCGCGCCCGTGGTCGCGCCCGCGCCGATCTCGTTGGGCGCGACGACGACGGTGCCGCTCCCGATGAAGGCGCGGTCGCCGACCTGGCACTTGTGCTTCGCCTTGCCGTCGTAGTTGGCGAAAATCGTCCCCGCGCCGATGTTCACGTGCGCGCCGAGGACCGCGTCGCCGATGTAGGCGAGGTGCTTGGCCTTCGTGTGCGCGCCGATCGTCGAGGCCTTGCACTCGGTGAAGTTGCCCACCTCGGCGCCGTCCTCGAGCACCGTTCCTGCGCGCAGCTGCGTGAACGGACCGACCTCGCAGCCCGCGCCGATGCGCACGCCGGCGCGGATCACCGTGCAGGGCAGGAGGCGCGTGCCTGCTCCGATTTCGACGCCGTGATCGACGAAGGTCGACGCGGGATCCTCGATGTAGACACCGGCGTCGAGGTGCTGCTCGAGGATGCGCCACTGCAGCTCCGCGCGCGCCTCCGCGAGCTGCGCGAGCGTGTTCACGCCCAGCCCTTCGCTCGCGTCCTCGATCTCGATCGCCTCGACGGCGCGCTGCTGAGCGCGGAAGAGCGCGAGCACGTCCGTGAGGTAGTACTCCTTCTGCGCGTTGTCGTTCGACAAGCGCGGCAGCGCGGCGACGAGCGCCGGACCGTCGAAGCAGTAGACGCCGAGGTTGACCTCGTCGATGTCGCGCTCGTCCGCGTTGCAGTCCTTCTCCTCGACGATGCGCACGACGGCGCAGCTCTGCGGATCGCGCACGATGCGCCCGAAGCCGCGCGGCGCATCGAAAATCGCCGTGAGCAGCGACATCCCGCCCGCGGCCTTCGTCGCTTGCGTCGCGACGAGCTCGCGCAGCGATTGCGCGCGCAGGAGCGGCATGTCGCCGTAGAGCACGACCGTGCGACCGGGATCCTTGCCGAGCGCGGGCAAGCAGCACTGCAATGCGTGTCCGGTGCCGAGCTGCGGCTCCTGTCGCACGAACTGCATCGAGGCGCGCGCGGGGTGCTTCTCGAGCGACGCTTCGACCTCCGCCGCGCCGTGTCCGACGACGACGAGGATGCGCTGCGGTTGCAGCGCGACCGCTTGATCGATCACCCACTCGAGCATCGAGCGCCCGCACAAGGGATGCAGCACCTTCGGCCGCGCCGAGCGCATGCGCTTGCCCAAGCCGGCCGCGAGGATGACCACGCTGCCCGCCGCGGAGGTGTCGCGCTCGACGCTCACGCCGCGCTCCCCCGCTGATGTTGGCGGCGGAGGTCGCGGACGAGGAAACGCGGCAGGTGGTGCCCGAAGTGCTTCATGCGGATGGTTCGTGGACGCCCCCCGGGAAGGACGCCCCACGCAAGAAAGGCGCGGAGAAGGTACCGGGCTCGCCCGCGCCGGTCAATCGCCCGACGCTGCGCTCGAAAGCGCGCCGAGCCGGTTCGCCGTCGGAATGGCGCTCACGCCCCGCGCTTGAGCACATCCCGCGCGATGACGATGCGCTGGATCTCGCTCGTGCCTTCGTAGATGCGCGTCACGCGCGCGTCGCGGTAGAGCTTCTCGATCGGGTATTCGGCCGAGTAGCCCATGCCGCCGTGGATCTGCACCGCGCGATCGACGATGCGATCGAGCGCTTCGCTGCAGAAGAGCTTGACCATCGCCGACTCGCGCGAGAACGGCTCGTGCGCGTCGCACAACGCCGTCGTGCGGTAGACCAGGCTCTCCATCGCGAAGATCTCCGTCGCCGAATCCGCCAGCATCCACTGGATCGCCTGGTGCTCGCCGAGCGACTTGCCGAAGGATCTCCTCTGACGCGCATAGTCGACCGAGAGCGCGTGCGCCTCGCGCGCGCAACCGAGGCAGTTCGCGCCGAGCGCGACGCGCCCGCGATCGAGCGTGCCCATCGCGATGTGGAAGCCCTCGCCCACTCCGCCCAAGCGCTGGCTGTCGGGCACGCGCACCTCGTCGAAGGCGAGCGTCACGGTGCTCGAGCCGCGCTGCCCCATCTTCTCCTCGCGCTTGCCGACGGAGAAACCCCTGGAGTCGCAGCGCACGAGGAAGGCCGTCACGCCCTTCGCGCCCTTGCTCTTGTCGGTCGCCGCGTAGACGGTCGCGACGTCGGCCGAATCACCGCTCGTGATCCACACCTTCTCGCCGTTGAGCACCCACTCGTCGCCCTCGCGCCGCGCCGTCGTGGTCATCGCGGCCGGATCGGAGCCCGCGTTCGCCTCGCTCAGCGCATAGCACGAGAGCACCTTGCCGCTCGCCATGTCGGGCAGCCAACGCTGCTTCTGCTCCGGCGTCCCGCCGACGAGCACGCTCATCGCGCCGATGGACGCGTGCGCGCCGAGCGTCACGGCCACGCTGAAATCGCCGCGCGTGAGCTCCTCCATCACGACGCACAGGCCCGTTTCGCCCAGGCCCGCGCCGCCGTACTCGGACGGGATCGCGACGCCGAGGAAGCCGAGCTCCGCCATCTCGAGCATCAGCTCGCGCGGCACGCGGTGCTCCTTCTCGATCGTGGGCGAGAGCGGGCG
Source organism: Planctomycetota bacterium (assembly GCA_044228975.1). GTDB lineage: Bacteria > Planctomycetota > UBA1135 > UBA1135 > JADJNY01. Next base: position 11,996 of record JBGATX010000051.1, read on the forward strand.
AACCCGCCGGTCGGTGAAGTCGCGCGCCAGATCGCGCAGGAGACGCAGCTCTTCGGATTCGTTCGTCAGCATGGAATCGGCGACCTTTGGAGTCGCGCAGGCGCGCGCGAGCGCGAGAGCCTATGCGGGCGCGGCGCGAGGAGCGAGGAGGTCGATGGGAGCAGACTCCCGGCTCCGAGGTCGGTGCGCGCGCGGCGCGCCGACTCGCCTGGCTGAAGCGCGGCCGAAGCTGCGTTCACGTCCAGGACGCCGCAGCGCGTCCCGCGGGTCGTTCGCAGCACGCGAGCGACTCGCGCGAACTCAGGGTTCAGGAACCCGAGAGGTTCTCCGAATACTGTGCTGGCGTCCAAGCCGTCGCGTGCCTCGTTGTCCGCGCACCTGCGCCCGCCCTAGACTGTCGTCCGTCCAAAGAATGCGCGCTGCGGATCCGTCCGCCGGAGCCATTGCCTGTCATGAAGCCTCTTCTCGTCGTCGTGGGTCTCTTCGCCGCGGTCGCCGCCGGCGCCGCCGGTGGGTTCCTCGCCGCGCCGGCCGCCGCGCCGATCGCCGCCCCAAGCTCCACCGATCGTTCGGTCGCCGCCGCATCCGTCTCGAACTCGAACAGCGCGCCCGCGCCCGCCGTGCCGCTCGACGCGCACGCGTTCGGCGAGCAGATCGACGCGCTGAGCTCCGAGGTCGCGCGCCTGCGCGCCGAGCTCGCGTCGATCAAGGAGGGCCGGGTGCGCGAGTCCGCGCTGCCCGAGGAAGTGCGCAAGTCGAGCGCCGCCGTCGCGAGCGACGAGGAATTCGTCGCCACGCACCGCAACGCCATCCTGCGCGTGCTCGCCGACGAGCGAGCCGACGCCGCGCGCAAGGCGGACGAGGAGCGCAAGGCGAAGGACCAGGAAGCCGCGCAGCAGCGCGCCGAGCGCGTCGCGAAGGAACTCGGGCTCAACACCGCGCAACGCAACTCGCTGGCGGACATCTACGTCGCCGAGCGCCAGAAGCGCGAGGAGTTCATGAAGGCCTTCCGCGAAGGCAACGTGCCCGACGATCGCGAGCAGATGCGCGCCAACTTCCAGCAGTACCGCGACTGGCGCACGAACGAGCTCAACACGCGCCTGGGCGCCGACATCGCGGCGCGAGTGACCGAATACGAAGGCGACCGTGGCATGGGCTTCGGCGGCGGCGGATTCGGCGGACCGCGCGGTGAAGCGGGCGGCGCCAATGGCGGCAACGCTGGAGGCGGACGCAATCGCAACCGCAACGGCGGTGGGACCGGCGGCAACGGCGGTGGCAACAGCGGCAACGGCGGCAACGGCGGAGGCCAAGGCGGCGGTTGAGCCGCGGATCGCATGGCGACCCCGCTCCGGCGCGCGCTCTCCCACGCCGTGGGCTGGGCGGCCGACCGCAAGATCCCCGGCTTCCTGCGCGCCAGCGTCTACCGCGGCTACGCGCGCGCGACGGGCGCCGACCTCGGCGAGGTGCGCCTCGCGCTGCGCGAGTTCCCCAGCCTCTCGCAGTTCTTCGTGCGCGAGCTCAAGCCCGGCGCGCGCGCGATCGATCCGGCGCCGGACGCGCTGATCTCGCCCGTCGACGGGCGCGTGCAATCGCTCGATCGCATCGAACGCGGGAGCGTGCTGCAGGCCAAGGGTCGCAGCTACGCGATCGACGAGCTGCTCGGCGGCCTGCGCGGTTCGGTGGAGCTCGAAGGCGGCTTCGCGTGGACGATCTACCTCTCGCCGCGCGACTACCACCGCATCCATTCGCCCGAGCGCTCGCAATTGCGCGAGATCGCCTGGATCCAGGGCGCGCGCCATCCCGTGAAGCCGAGCGTGCTCGCGCGTCGGCGCGTGCTCGACGTGAACGAGCGCGTGGTCATGGCCTTCGATTCGAGCCACGGACCCTACTTCCACGTGCTCGTCGGCGCGCTCAACGTCGGGCGCATGCGCGTCGTGGGCGTGGAGCCGACTCCGCGGCGACGCATGGAGCCTCCGCGCGAGTACGGCCGCGGCGAGGAGCTCGCGCGCTTCGAGATGGGCTCGACGATCGTGCTCGTCACGCCGCCGGGCGCCGCCGAGCCGCTCGCGAGCCTCGCGCGCGAGGCTCCGGTGCGACTGGGCGAGCGCATCGGGCGCTGGCTACGCTGAGCGTCGATGGCCCTCTCGGACGTCGAACAACGCCTCGCGCGCCTCTTCACCGCGGCGGTGCTCGGCCGTTTCGACGTCGTGCGCCACGTGCGCTCGCAAGCGGCGCACGGCGAACCGGATCGACGCTGGCGCGAAGCGGTCCTGCAGGTGCACGTCTTCGCCGGCTTTCCACGCCTGGTCGAGACGTACGGAGTGCTCGCGTCGCTCGGCGGGCTCGGAAGGCCCGATGCGGACGAGCTGCACGACGCGCTGTCGGACGAGGACGCGCACGCGCGCGGCAGATCCCTCTTCGAGCGCATCTACCGCGAGGACAGCGCCGCGGTGCGCGCGATGCTCGAGTCGCACGACGCGAGCTTCGCGAGCTGGATCGAGGAGCACGCCTACGGGCGCGTGCTCGCGCGCCCCGGTCTCGCCGCCGATCGGCGCGAGCTGCTCGCCGTGTGCGCGCTCGCCGCGCTGGGACAGGACCGCCAGCTCGCGAGCCACGTGCGCGGCGCGCTGCGCTGCGGCGCGACGCGCGACGAGGTCGACGCTGCGCTGCACGCCGTCGCCGACCTGATCGAGCCCGCGCGCCTCGAACGCGCGCGCGAGCTCGTGACGCACTTCACGCGCTCGGCGCTCTGATCTGCTCGGCCGAGCTCAACGCCGCCCGGACTCGATCTCCACCGCGCGCAGTCGCACGCGTTCCCACGCGCGCACGATCAAGCGCGGCTCGCCGGCTTCCGCCGGTGGCGTGGGGAACTTCGGATCGAGCACGCGGCGGCCGTCGACTTCGACCTGGGCAGAACGGCTCGCGCGCTGCACGACGAAGTGCAGCTCGACGGTCTGGCCCTGGCTCCAGCCCGAAAACGGCGCGCCTTCTCCGGCGCGCACGCGCGCGAGCAGTCGCTCGAGCTCGCCCGTGTCGGCGATGACGCGCGCGCCGCTCTTGCCATCGCCCGCGCCGCGGAACGCGAAATGGAAGCCCGCGATCGAGATCACCACGAGTTCCGCTCGCGTGCTCGCCGGCTGCTCGAGCGTGAGCACGACGTCGAGCGTCGTGTTGCTCGTGCGCAACGGATCGACGAGCTCGAGACTCGGCGAAGGGCGCGCGAGGAACTCCGCGTCGCCTCGCGCGGCCGTCTCCGGCGTCCAGCCGACGCCGTCCGCCACCCACTCGCCGCGTTCGAAGCTGCCCGACTCGCGGCCATCGAACGAGAATCGCAGGCTCACGCGTCCGCTGCTCTCGAACGACACCGCGGACGACGGCAAGCGGAAGGTCGTGGCGAAATCCTCGAGCGTCGCCGGACGCGTGGAATCGATCAGCTTCGCGCGCTCCGCGTGCAGCCGATTGAGCTCGTCGGGCTCGAGCGCGCGACCGTACGCCGCGAGGAAGTCGTCGATGCGCTTGCCGAGCGTCGGATCGCGCGCGCCCGATTCGAGCTCGCGCGAGAGCAGCCGCAGCTTCGAGAGCGCCTCGCCGCGCGCGCGCGCGTCCGCGCTCGGCGCCGGATCGCTCGCCAGGCGCGCCTGCAGCTCGTCGACGAGCGCGTCGCCGCTCGGCAGAGGCCCGCTGACGGCGTGAGCGCGCGCGCCGGCGAGATCGCCTTCGCGGGAGCGCATCAAAGCGAGCGCGAGCACGAGGCGCGCGTCGAGCGGACTGCTCGCCTTGCGCGCGAAGAACTCGACCGAGTCCGCGGAGAGCAGCGCCGGCGCCGCGCCGCCTTCGACGGGGCTCTCGCGCAGGGTCAGGAGGCGCGCGGTGCCGCCGGGCGCGACCAGGCGGAACGGCCGCGTCTGCGGATCGACGCCGGCGTCGATGCGACCACCGACGAGCACGGTGCCGAGGTGCAGCTCGACGGTCGTGCCGTTCGATTGGCGCACGCCCTGCGCGGCGGCGAGCAGGAGCTCGTCGAGCAGGCGCGCTTCGCGCTCGACGAGCTTCATCCGCGGGCGCACGGGCTCGAGCCACGGTTGTTCGGAGCGCGACGCGTAGCGCTCGGCGATCTCGGCGTAGCGCCGCGCGCTCCACGCGGGCGCGGTCTCGTTGTCGAGGTCCTTGAGCAGGTTGCGCGCGTCCTCGGCGGCGAGGCGCGTCTCGAGATCCGTCAGGCGCGAGCGTCCGCGCGCGACGAGCTCCAGGGCGGCGTGCGGCAGGCCGCCGGGGAAGCGCTCGGGATCCAGATGGCGCAGCGAGAGCTCGCGCGTCCAGGCCGTCTGCAAGGCGTCGGCGGCGCCGCCCAGGCTGCGTTCCTCGGCGCGCGTGCGCAGGTCCTCGATGCGCTCGTCGGCCACGTGCGCAGCTCGCCGTCGAGCGCGTTCCAGTCGCGGTCGAGCTCGCCGCGGCGCACGTCGATGCGCGACTGCAGCGCCTCGCGCGTCTCGCGTTGCTGGTCGGCGGAGATCCCGCGCGCGTCGAGGGTCGCGTCGGCGATCGCGGCGCTGCTGCCCGCGAGCAGAGCGGCGCGCGCGCGGCGCCAATCGCCCCCGGACAGCCAGCGCGCGATCTGCGGCAGGAAACGCTCGGTCCACCAACGGTCGACGGCGGTCGTGTAGGCCGCCTGCGCCTGGTGGCGCGCTTCGTCGAGCGACGGGGCGAGCGTCCCGGTCCATTCACCGAGCTCGCGCGCGACGGGTTCGGGCAACGTCCGGCTGCCCAGGCGCTTGGCGAGCTCGTGGCGCGCGCCTCCGGCGAGGAACTCGGCCGCGGAATCGAAGTCGCGCGCCGTGATCCAGTCGTGGAAGGTCTTGCCGCGCACGCGGCGGAACTCGGCGAGCTCGGCTTCGAAACGCTGCGCGAGCCGCGCGTCGAGATCCGCGACGCGCAACGCGCGCGCTCCCTCGGCGCCTTCCCCGCGAGCTTTCGTCAAGCCGTCCCAGGCCGACGCGAGCCCGATGCTCTCGCCCTCGATCGCGCGCGCGACCGCATCCAGCGGATCGTCGCTCGCCGCCTGCGGTGCGCCGTTCGACGAATCCGCGCCCGACGGTCTGCCGCGCAACACGAGCCAGCTCGCGATCGCGACGAGCAGCACTCCGCCCGCGACGTAGCTCCAGCGCCGCGCCGGAGCCGGGCGACGCGCGAGCGGATCGAGCCCGCGCTCCTCGACCTGCGGCGCGCGCCGCTCGCGCAGGCGCTCGAGGTCGGCCATCAACTCCGCGGGAGTCGCGTAGCGGTGCTTGCGGTCGCGCGTCAGGCACTTGCGCAGGACTAGCACCAAGCCCGCCGTGAGGTCGCCGGCGAGCTCGCGCGGATCGTCGATCGGCGTGTAGAGCACGTTCGAGAGGATCTCGGCCACCGAATCGCCGCGGAACGGCGGCCTGCCGCAGACCGCGTGGTAGAGCGTCGCGCCGAGCGACCACAGATCGCTCTGCACGTCGGCCGTCTTCGGATCGCGCGCCTGCTCGGGGCTGATGTAGTGCGGCGTGCCGAGCGTGCCGCCGCCCTTGGTCATCGACGGATCGTCCTCCGCCGCCGCGAGCCCGAGGTCGACGATGAGAGCGCGACCGCCGCGCTCGATGAGGATGTTCGCGGGCTTGATGTCGCGGTGCACGACGCCGCGCTCGAAGGCGTGCTGCAACGCGTCGCAGAGCGGGATGAAGAGGCGCAACGCTTCGCGCTCGTTCAACGGCCGCTCGCGGATGCGCTCGAGCAGCGATTCGCCGTCGACGCGCTCCATCGCGTACCACCAGCGTCCGTCGACCTCGCCCATGTCGATGGCCGAGATGATGTTGGGATGCGCCAGGCGCGCCGTCGTGCGCGCTTCGCGCTGCAGGCGCCGCTCGGCGCGCGTGCCGACGAGATCGGGGTGCAGGACCTTGAGCGCCACTTCGCGATCGACCGAGACCTGGCGCGCGCGATAGACCGTGCCCGTCGCGCCGCGCCCGAGCACGCCTTCGATGCGGTAGCCGGGGATGCGCGGCTCCGCGGAGCTGCTCACGGGGTCGGGAACCATCGGAGCCAAGGTCGAACGGGCCACGCGCGCTCCGCGCGCTCGCAGCGCCGGCCGCACCGTGGCTCGTCACCACCGTATCGACCGGCGCGCGCGAGCGGAATCAGAAGACGCTGACCCGTCGGACTGGCGCTTCCTGGTCGTCGGCTTCCGGCTCGGGCGGCGCGTGGTTGCCTTCGTCGGCGCCGTGATCCCCGTGGGAGCCCGCCTTGGGCGCGCGGTCCTTCGACAGCCCGTACTTGTCGAGCTTGCGCTGCAACGCGAAGCGCGAGATGCCGAGCTCCGCCGCCGCGCGGCTCTTGTTGCCGGCTGCGTGCGCCAGCGCTGCCTCGATCGAGCGCTTCTCGAGGTCGGCCACGGCCGACTTGATGTCGCCGCCGGCATCGACGAGCACGGGCGGACCGCCCGCGCCGCGCAGACCCTTGCGCTCGAGCACGGAGCGCGAGAGATGCTCCATGCGCACCTCGCCCTGGCACAGGACGACGACGCGACGCATCTCGTTCTCGAGCTCGCGCACGTTGCCCGGCCAGTCGTGCGACACGAGCGCGGCGAGCGCCTCGTGCGTCAGCGTGGGCGCCGGACGTCCGGCCTCGCGAGCGGCGCGCGCCAGCAGATGCTCGGCGAGCAGCGGGATGTCGTCGCGGCGCTCTCGCAGCGCCGGGAGCTGCACGGAGAGCACGTTGACGCGGTAGTAGAGGTCCTCGCGGAACTTGCCCTCGCGCACGAGCTCCTCGAGGTCGCGGTGGCTCGCCGCGATGAGGCGCACGTTGACCTGGATCTGCTGATCGCTGCCGACCGGGCGGAACTCGCCCTCCTGGATGACGCGCAAGAGCTTCTTCTGCATCTCGACGCTCATGTCGCCGATCTCGTCGAGGAAGAGCGTGCCGCCGTCGGCCTGCTCGAGCAGCCCGCGCTTCTGCTTGTGCGCGCCCGTGAAGGCGCCGCGCACGTGCCCGAAGAGCTCGCTCTCGAGCAGGGTATCGGGCAGCGCCGCGCAGTTCTCGCTCACGAACGGCCGCGCGCGGCGCGGTCCGTTGAAATGGACGGCGCGCGCGATGAGCTCCTTGCCCGTGCCGCTCTCGCCGTGGATCAAGACCGGCAATTCGCTCTCGATGATGCGGTCGAGCTGCTGGAAGACGCGGTGCATGCCGTCGGACGCGCCCACGATGGCGGCGTAGTCGAAGCGACCGCGCTCGCGGTCGAGCTCGGCCCGCATGACGGCGAGCTCGCTGCCCTGGTCGCGCACCTTGCGGCCGAGCTGCTCGTTCAGGCGCTCGATCTGGCGGCGGCTCTCGGAGAGGCGCTGGTTCTGCACGCGCAGCTCGGAGACCAGGCGCGCGTTGCGGATCGCGATGGCGGCCATGTCGGCCACCTGCTCGAGCAGGTCGAGCTCGTCGTGCGAGAAGACGGAGACCTGCAGCCGGTTGTCGACGTAGAGCACGCCCTCGATCTTGCCTTCGATGCGGATCGGCAGGCACATCACCGAGCGCAGCTTGAGGTCCTCGACGCTCGCCATGTCGCGGAAGCGCTCGTCGCGGCCGGCATCGACCGAGAGCAGCGCCTTGCCGTTCTTGAAGACGCCGCGCGCGATGCCTTGCGAGAGCCGCGAGCTGGGCACGGGCACGTCGGAGCGGTCGAAGTTGCGCGCCACGCGCACGGAGAGCGGCGTCGCGCTCGGCTCGTCGGCGATCTTGAGCTCGCCGCCCGGCGCCTCCTCGCCGCTCTTCTGCAGGAGCAGCAGGAACCCGCGCTCCGCGCCGACGAGCGCGACGGCCGAGTCGACGATCAGGCGCAAAAGGGCGCCGATCTCGGTCTGGCGCGCCAGCTCGCGCGTGATGCGCGCGAACACGTGCAGGTTCTCGCGCTCCCGTCGTGCGTCGCCGGTGAGCGTGCGCATGCCGACTTCGGCGCGATCGACGGCCTGGGTCTCGCTCTGCGATTCGACCGGCGCCGCGGCGCCGTCGAGCTCGATGTGCACGCCGCCGATCTGGATCTTGTCGCCCGGCGACAGCATGGCGCGCGTGATGCGCTCGCCGTTGAGCTTCGTGCCGTTGGCGGAGCCGAGATCGACGACCCACGCCGCCTCGCCGTCGACTTCGATTCGGCAGTGATGCCGGGAAACGAGCGTGCTCTGGATGCGGATGTCGTTGTCGACGGACCGTCCGATCGAGACGACGGGGCGGTCCAGGGATACCTCGGAACGGGTACCTTCCTCGAGAATGGTGAGCTTCATGCGCGTCAGCGTCGGATGGCTTGAGAGTGCGGACGGGACGCCGGGGGAGATGGCTGCGGAATCCGCTACGAGCGGGATCGCACAACACACGCCCTAACTATCCCTGAACATCGTTCGGTAACCGCACAGTGGAGATTGGGTCGCCCTAGCTGGTGACAAATTCTCTTCTTGCAACGACTTGCGGCGAGAGAGCGCTGCTCCGCTCGCCTCGCCGCGCGCTCGAGTGGGAGCTCGATTCAGCCGCGCAGAGTTGGGTTGCTCGGCGAACCCTCCGTGTTGCGCGAAATCACGCACTCTCCGTTTCTTGTCGACGACGGGGTCCGGCGCAGGCGCTCGCGAGAGCACGTTCCTCTGCGATCGAGTCCCTTCCGACCATGCGAATCGCGCTCGACGATGTCGCCGCGAACGATTCGGACGAATCGTTCTTGTCGCGAGTGCGCGCAAAGTTCTCCAGAAGCGGGAGAAGTTCGCATTGCGCGCCGGCGCCATCCGATCGCGACGCGCGGCGACTATCCTCCGCCCGCGCCGACTGCACCTGAGTAGCGCTCGACGCCGTCACACCCCACCCGCGCAGTCTTGCCATGCCCTCACTGCTCAGCTTCGACATCGAGATCGCCAACGTCTTCGAGCTCCTCCCCGGTGAGGACCTCGACGAGCACGCGCCGTTCGACATCTCGGTCGCCGCGACGGCGACGCGCGAGGGCGTCATCCGCCACTGGCACGCCAGCGATGCGTCCGGCCGGCCGTGCGGGACGCTCGATGCGCTTCTGGCGCGCGAGGTCCTGACGTGCCTGCGCGAGACCCAGCTCGCCGGCACGCGCGTGTGCGCGTGGAACGGGCTCTCCTTCGACCTGCGCTGGCTGGCGCACGCGGCGGGCGAGCTCGAGCTCGCGCGCGAGGTCGCACTGGAGCTCTACGACCCGATGTTCCAGTTCGCGTCGCTGCGCGGCTTTCCCATCGGTCTCGCGGCGGTCGCGGACGGCTTCGGGCTCGCGCAGAAGAAGCTCATGGCGGCCGAGCGGGCGCCGCTCGAGTGGCGCGACGGCAACTACCAGCTCGTGCTCGACTACGTCGCGGGAGACTGCACGCTGACGAATCACGTCGTCGCGGCGATCGAACGCGCGCGCTGCATTCGGTGGCGGACGAAGAAGGGCGAGATCAAGTCGCAGCCGCTGAACGAGCTGCGCCCCGTGCGCGAGGTCCTGCGCGACCCGCCGCCGGACCAGTCGTGGATGAGCACCCCCAAGTCGATGGATTCGTACTGGGCCTGGATGCGCGCGCGGAGCAGCGCGGGAGCGTGAACCGCGGGCGGCCGACGCACGCAGCGCGAAACGCACTCGTCTTCCAGCGCAAGACGCGCCTTCAGGGCAACGTCGCGACCCACGAGCTCTCGCGGCCCTTGGGGTCGATCCCGTAACCGCAGATCACGTGGCCATCGGCCGAGATGCCGGTCGCACCCGTGAGCGCCCAGCCACTCGCCGCGCGGATGCCGTGCGCGAGCAATTCGCCTTGCACGCTGCGCAGCCCGCGCGTCGCATCCCAGACGAACGCATCGGACACGAACTGGCCGCCGAGCACGCCGTAGCACGATCCCACCGCGCGTCGACCGCTCGCCGACAACGCGTCCGCGCTGCCGTCGGGGAGACCCGGCAGCGTGCCGAGGGAGCGCACGAGGCTTGCCGAGCCGCTCGCGCGCGTCCACAGCACGGGCTCGGCGTGACGTGCTGGATCGCCGCTGAATCCAGCCACGATGGAGGCTCCGGGGCCGGCGAGCGCATGCGCCTGACCGTAGGGATCCGCGGGATTCCATGCGGGCAGCCACTCGGTGACCAGCGGGCTGCCCGCGCCGATCGAGCCGCCGCTCGTCGACCTCCAACACACCGGGTGTTGCGACACCAGCAGTCCCGCGCTCGAGTCCGCGGACGTCGGACGTGCCCAGCCTACGATCGCGCGCGCCGCCGGATCGACGCGCAAGGCCATGCCCTCGATCCCGGGATCGATCGAGTGCGCGGTCCAACCGCCGGCGCTCGAGCCGCTCCAGACGACCGGATGCGGATGCGCATAGCCGATCACCGCGCTCCCCCATCCCACGAGCAATGCGCCGGAGCTCGTCGCGCACTGGGCCGAGCCGATCACGTCGCCCGCGAGGTTCGGCGCGAGCTGCATTCCGCCACTCGCCGACCAGACGTAGGCCAGCGTATCGATCAGCGGCGAAGTCACGGGATCGAAGCTGACGCGGCCGACGAGCACGGAGGCATCGCTCGCCAATCCCAACGACGGCGTGTTCCAGGCCGCCGGTCCCGTCGGCGGCAGCCCCAGAGGTTGTGCGACCCAGCCGGACCCGGCGCGCGACCATCGCACGCCTTCGCCGTGCACGAGCGTGATCGCCGAGTAGCTCTCGCCCGCGATCGTCGCGCCGTCGGCGGAGATGGAGTAGGCGTAGCTGATGTCGTCACCACCGGGAAGCTCCGGGAGCACGAAGAACCCGTATCCGGACGCGGACTGCCACGCGAATGCGGACGGGCCCAGCGCGACGAAGGTGAGAGCGAAATTCGAGAGCATGGCGTGCCTCTTTGGATAGCGACTCCTTCCCCAAGGGCACGAACAGCGCGAGTCGAGCCCGAATTCCCGCGCGGATCCGCCGTCGCCTATTCGCCGCGATAGCGCGGCTTGCGTTTCTCGGCGAACGCCGCGAGCGCCTCGAGCCGGTCCCGCGTCGGCAGCACGCGCTCGTAGCAGCGCGCTTCGATCTCCAGGCCGCGCGCGAGCGGATGATCGCCGCCCTCGTCGATGGCGCTCTTCGCCGCGCGCACGGCGACCCGACCGTTCGCGGCGATCGTCCGCGCGAGCTCGAGCGCCGTCTCGCGCAGCTTGCCGGCCGGCGCGACGCGGTTGGCGAGCCCGAAACGCTCGGCCTCGTTCGCGTCGATGCGCCGCGCCGTGAGGATTAGGTCCTTCGCGCGCGAACGGCCGACGAGACGCGGCAGCCGCTGCGTCCCGCCCGCGCCGGGGATGATCGCGAGCGACGTCTCCGTCAACCCCATCTCCGCGTGCGCGGCGCACACGCGCAGATCGCAGGCGAGCGCGAGCTCCGTCCCGCCGCCGAACGCGACGCCGTTGATCACCGCGATCGTCGGCTGCGGGAGAGCTTCGACGTCGTCCATCGTCTTCCTGATGTTGCGCACGAAGTGCGGCACGCGCTCGGCGGGCATCGTCTTGCGCTCCTTGAGGTCCGCCCCGGCGCAGAATGACTTCTCCCCCGCGCCCGTGATCAGGATGCAGCGGATCGAGAGGTCGCCGCGCAGCTCCTCGCACAGCGTGCGCAAGCGCTTGAGCGTCGGGAACGAGAGGCAGTTGAAGACCTCGGGGCGCTCGATCGTGAGCCAGACGATCCCGTCGTCCTCGCGCCGCAACGAGACGAGCTCGGGCAAATCGGGGACGTCGTCGGGGAATTCACTCGCGACTTGGCTCATGGCGTCGACCTCTCGGAACGAGCGGCGCGGCAAGATACCCGTCGCGTCGCGCGCCCGCGAGGTTCCGCGCGGCGGACGAGCGCGTTCAGTGCGGCCGCGAATCGTTGCGGCGGGCGATCGAGGCGTTCACCCCTCGCGCGGCGTCCGCCGCATCGGTGGCGCCCGCGCCGGGCCGGTCGTTCGTCGAGAGCAGCCTGACGAGCTCGTCGAGCGTGCGATCGAAATCGACCGGCGGCGCGGTCTGCGGAGCGAGCCGAGCGGGAGCGCCCTGGCGCAGCTCGTCCAGCCGCGCACGCGCGTCGGCGAGCTCGCTCACGAGCAGCGTGATCTCGTGCGACTGGCGCTCGTGCGCGTCGCGCGCGGCTTCGAGCTCGTGCACGTGGCGCAGGAGCTCGCTCTCGGCCACGCGCGCGGCGTGGATGTCGCTGATCGAGCCGAGCAAGCGCACCGGCTCTCCGCGCTCGTCGCGCTGCGCGACACCGCGCACGTGGAACCAGCGCGATTCGCCGCTCGCGCGCCGCAGGCGCACGTCGACCTCGTAGGGCGCGCCGCGCTGGACGTGCTCGAGGACGGCCGCGTCGAACACGGCGTGGTCGTCGGGGTGCGAGCGAGTGCAACGCGAGCCGGCCGGCGCCGCGGCCTCCTCGCGCAGGCCGAGCAGCTCGCGGAAGCGTCGAGTACTCGACCCGCCCGCTCGCGAGATCCCACTCCCACAAGCCGCCCGAGGAGCCGTTGAGCGCGAGCTCGACGCGCGCGCGCTCCGCGTTGGCGCGGCGCTCGGCGCGCGAGCGTTGACCGTGGAACGCCGCGACGACGAGCCCCGTCGCGGCGAGCACGCCGAGGTAGGCCGTCAGCTCGATCGCCGCGCCCGCGGCGGCGCCCGAGGCGAACGGCCCGCTGCCGCGCGCGGTCAGGAGCACCGCCACGACGGCGAACACGAAGGTCGCGAGGCTCGCGCCGCGCGGACCGCAGCGCAGCGCGCTCCAGACGACGAGCGGGAACGCGAGCCACGCCGCGAGATGCGCCCAACCGGCCGGCACGACGTCGCTGAACGCGAGCGCGGCGAGCACGCCGATCCCCGCGACGCTCGCGACGAGATCGCCGGCGCGAGCGAGCCGTTCCGCGCGTTCGGAACGCGTGCGCCACGCGCAGACGAGCGGCACGACGACGAGGCAGCCGACTCCGCTCGCGAGGCCGTGCGCGAGCCAGGCGCGCAAGTCGGCGCGCGGTGCGGACGCGCCGGCGCACGTGGCCTGGACGGCGGAGCCCAGCGCGGCCGCGACGAGCAGCGAGAGCGCGTCGCGCACGCGCTCCAGGCGCGGCTCGAAGCCGAGTCGATGGCGCAGGAGCGCGCTCGCGCTCCAGGCTCCGGCGACGAGAGCGAGCGCGGCCGACATCGACTCGCGCGCGCCATGCGTGCCGTCGACGACCCACGCGCCGAACAACCCCGCGCCGACGGCCAGCCCGTAGGGCGTGCCCCACAGGACGAGCGCGACGAGAGCGAAGCCCGCGAGCGGCTCGGGCAGGACGGCGACGCCGAAGCGCGCGTCGAGCGCGAGACCCGCGTGCGCCAGCGCGAAGCTGCAGGCGGCGCACACCACGGCCGAGAGCGCGAACGAGAGCGACGCGACCGGTCGCGATTGAGCTTGGTTCGGACTCACGGGGATGGAGACGAAGGGACGGCGGACCGAGGCCCGTCGGCGTCCCCCTATCGACCTGCGCAACGGCGCACGTTGAGCCGCGCGCGCGTTCCCGCGAAAAAAACTCCCGCGGCGCGCGACGCCGGAGCTCAGCTCGTCGGGAGGCCGCAGGCGGCGCGCGCGAGCTCGACCACCGTCGCCGGGTCGATGCGCCGCATGCACGCGCGCTCGCCTGGCCGCGGGAGCGGGCAACGCTCGCGATGGCACGGTGAGCACTCCAGGTCGACGCGCACGCCACGGACGTTCGCGCCGTGCTCGGCGGTGTGGCGCGGATCCGTCGGTCCGAAGAGCACGACCGTCGGCCGCGCGAGCGCCTGGGCGATGTGGCGCGCGCCGTTGTCGGCGGTGATCACGAGCTCGGCGCGCGAAGTCCACGCGACGATCTCCGCGATCCCGGCGGGCGGCGCGTCGAGCAGACGCGTGCGCGGATCCGTGCACGCGGCGAAGGCCCGGCGCGCGACGTCCTCCTCCCCGGGAGCGCACGCCAGGACGATGCGCCGTTCGCTCTCGTGCTCCAACGCACCGAGAACCGCGGCCCAGAGCTCCGGGGGAACGCCCTTCGCCGATTCGGGCCGCGAACCGGCATGCAGGAGCAGGAACCGCTGATCGAGAAGACCGCGAGCGCTCGCGAGCGCAAGCCCCCGACTCGACGGCACGAGACGCGGCCTCGCATCGACGACGACGAGGCCGAAGAGCGCACCGAGCTCGCGGCACGCCGCCGAGAACGGACGGGGCAGCGTGCGCGGTCGAGCTCCGCGCTGCGCGAGGCCGACGGCGATTCCTCCGCGCTCGAGCGGCGGAGTCAGCGGATGCGTGAGCAGTGCGCGCCGGCCGCGCGTCGCGAAACCCGCGCGAGCGGGAACGCGAGCGCGCGCGGCCGCGAACGCGCTGGACCAGGAGCCGTTGAGCAAGAGCGCGTGCGTCGCGCCGGTGTAGAGCTCCGCTCGGTCCTTCTCGCCGCGCGCGACGACGACGCGCTCGACGCCTTGGAACCGTTCCTCGAACAGCTCGAGCACGTGCTCGCGGCCGATCAGCCGCGCGCGGCCGACGCGCGGATCTCCGCACGCCGCGCGCACGAGCGGCTCCGCCATGACGGCGTCGCCGATCCACGACGGGAGGCGCAACGCGACGCTCGCGAGTTCCCTGCGCGCGCTCACCCGAGGTGCGCGCCCCGTCGCGGCCGGGAGAGTACGTCCTCGGCGGCCGCGAGCACGCTCTCGACGCCCAGATCGCGCATGCAGCGGTGGTGGCCGAGCGGACAGACGCGCTGCAGGCACGGCGAGCATTCGAGCCCTTCGACGCGCACGATGCGGCACAGTTCGAGCGATGACGCGGTCAGCTCGGGGAAGTTCGGCCCCATGACGCTCACGCAGGGCACGTCGAAGGCCGCCGCGTACCAGCGCGGGCCCGAATCGCCGACGAGCAGGAGCCGCGCGCCGCTCACCAAGGCCTTGAGCGCTTCGAGATCGCGCCGCGCGCTCGCGAGCGAAACGGCGCCGCTGCGGCTCGCGCTCGCGACCGCGTCGAGCAGCGGCTCCTCGCCC
This sequence comes from Planctomycetota bacterium, assembly GCA_044228975.1. Taxonomy (GTDB): domain Bacteria; phylum Planctomycetota; class UBA1135; order UBA1135; genus JADJNY01. The sequence goes on from JBGATX010000051.1 coordinate 27,004, forward strand.
GGCCCGCCGGTCACGACACCGCGCCAGCCGTGGCGCGCATGCAGCGCGTCGAGCGCCTCGGCGAAACGCTCCGGCGGCCAGAGCTTCGCCGCGCCGAAGGCCGCGCCGGGACAACACAGCACGTAACCCCGGTCGACATCGACACCGCGTTCGGCGAGCAGCGCGCGCTGCGCCTGCACGAGCTCGTCGCGCACGTAGAGCCGCGGATGCAGATCGGGCACGAGGATGCCGCACAGTCCGGCGACGTCGCGCTGCAGATGCGCCGTCGGGATCGGCAGACGCCTTCCATCGCGCGCGGGCGGCACGAGCGCGTGCGTCAGCAGGAAACGCCGGCTGGAGAGCGCGGCTCCCGCGCGCAACGGCACGCGCGCGAGCCAGGCACGCCAGGCGGCGCCGAACGAGTTCGTGAGCAGCAGCACGCCCGCCGGTGCGAGCTCGCGATAGACGTCGCGCTCGCTCGCGTCGCGCGCGAGCGGCACCACGCGCTGCGCCCAAGGCGCGCCCGCGAGCACGGGCGCGAGATGCGCGCGCACGAGCACGCGCACGTCGTCCCACATCGACGAGGCGCAGGCCGCCTCGATCACGGGGGTCGCCATGACGAGATCGCCGACCCAGTTCGGCGCGCGGATCGCGAGCACGCCACCGCGCGTGCTCGCGCCCTGCATCACCACGCCGCCACTCGCGACGCCTCCGAGCGCGGAGCGCGAGACCGCGGCCGAGCTCAACGGTCCCGCCACGGCCGGTCCTCGCCCGCGCGGGGGCGGTGCGCGCTCATGCGGCGCTCCTTGGCGACGACGCGGTCGATGAAGCGGCGGCGCTGCGCGCGCTCGACGATGCCGCGGCCGTCGAGGTAGTCGAGCACGAACCGCAGCCGTTCGCGCGAGCTCACGCTGCGCGGCGTCGAATGCAGGAGCGCGGCGAGATCCTTCACGAACCAGCGCTCGGTCGCCTGCGCGCCGAGGCTCGAGCGCCAGTCGCTCTCGATGCGCGCGGCGCGACCGACGTCGAGCAGCACGAGCCCGCGCGGCGCGAGCACGACGTGCTGCAGGTAGAGGTCGCGGTGGTACCAGCCGCGAGAATGCAGGCGCACGACGAGCTCGGCCAGCGCGCTCGCCCAGCGGCGACGCTCGTCCGCGGCAGAGCTCGCGACGCGCTCGCGCAGCGTGTGCACGTGCTCGACGAGCTCCATCGCGACCGCGCAGCGCGAACCGCCACGCTGCCAGCCGAACGCGGCAGGCACGGGCAGTCCGTCGCGCGCGAGGGCGACGAGATTCTCGTGTTCGACCTGGGCCGGGCAACGCGCCGAATGCACAGCGAGGCGCCACGCGCGGAGGCGCGTGCGCTTGACGATCACGCGCGCGCCCCAGTCATTCGAGCCATCCGGGCTGCTCGAACGGGGCGGGCGCC
>JBGATX010000051.1:28473-33379 GCA_044228975.1 Planctomycetota bacterium
GAGCGTCTCCCGTGCGCCCACGCGACGCAGACACGCGAGCGCGGGGGTGTCCAAGAGGTGCGCGAAGGGCTCGTGGAGCTCCTGCGGCACGTCGCCGGCGTCCGGAACGCGCGCGGACGCGACGGCGGGAGGTTCGAGCGACGGGTCCACGGCGGCGGCGTGCGCGTTGTGCGCGCGCAGAGTCTAACGCTCGCCCCGCGCCGCCCCGCGCTCCGCGGGCGCGCCCTCGCAACGAATGGCGGGCGCATCTAAGCTGGTCCGCCCCGCGGATCGACCGGTCCGCAACGCAAACGGCCGAGCGCCGATTGCGCCCCGGACAGCCCCAAGCCAGCCCCCCAATGTCGCACGCCCCGACCATGCCGCCCCCCCACTCCACGACGGACGAGTTCAACCCGTTCAAGTCGATGGAGAGCAACTTCAACATCGCCGCCGACCATCTCGGCCTCGACGAAGGACTGCGCGAGGTGTTGCGGCGGCCGGATCGCGAGCTCACGGTCGCCATCCCGGTCGTCATGGACGACGGCAAGCTGCAGGTGTTCACCGGCTACCGCGTGCAGCACAACTTCTCGCGCGGTCCGTGCAAGGGCGGCATCCGCTACGCGCCCGACGTGAACCTCGACGAGGTGCGCGCGCTGGCGGCCTGGATGACCTGGAAGTGCGCGGTCGTCGACGTGCCGTTCGGCGGCGGCAAGGGCGGCGTGATCTGCGACCCGCGCAAGCTGTCGAAGGGCGAGCTCGAGCGCATCACGCGCCGCTACACGGCCGCGATCCTCGACATCCTGGGGCCGGACCGCGACGTCCCGGCGCCGGACATGAACACGAACGAGCAGACGATGGCGTGGCTCATGGACACGTACTCGATGCACGTGCGCAAGACGACGACCGCCGTCGTGACCGGCAAGCCGATCGCGCTGGGCGGCAGCCGCGGGCGCGCGGAGGCGACCGGCCGCGGCGTGCTCTTCATCACGCGCGAGGCCTGCAAGAAGCTCGGCATCCGTCCGCAGGACGCGCGCGTCGTCGTCCAGGGCTCGGGCAACGTGGGCGGCATCGGCGCGATGCTCCTGCAGCGCGAGGGCTACAAGATCATCAGCATCAGCGACCAGTACGGCGCGATCCTGAACGAGAAGGGCCTCGACATGCCGGCGGTGCTGGCCCACGTGAAGTCGACCGGCAAGCTGCAGGGATTCCCGGGCGCGCAGTCGATCGAGGGCGGCAAGAAGCAGCTCGAGATCCCCTGCGACGTGCTCGTGCCGGCCGCGACCGAGAACCAGATCACGAGCGAGAACGCCGCGCGCATCCAGACGAAGCTGATCGTCGAGGGCGCGAACGGCCCGTGCACCGCCGTCGCCAGCAAGATGCTCGACGAGCGCGGCATCATGGTCGTGCCGGACATCCTGGCCAACGCCGGCGGCGTCACGGTCAGCTACTTCGAGTGGGTCCAGGACCGCATGGGCTACTTCTGGACCGAGGAGCGCGTGAACAGCTCGCTCGAGCAGATCATGGTCAAGTCCTTCGAGGACGTGTCCGCCGTCGCCGCGAAGTACAAGGTCTCGATGCGCATCGCGGCCTACATCCTGTCGATCGACCGCGTCGCGACCGTCTACCGCCTGCGGGGGGTCTTCGCGTGATCTCGGCCAGCGACCTGTCCGCCCTCGACTACGACGATCCGGCGCCGGTCACGCACGCCGTCGAGGACGAGAACCCGTTCGCGACGATGATGGCGAGCTTCGACGAGGCCGCCGACCGCCTCGGGCTCGACCCCGACATCTACGCGATCCTGCGCAAGCCCGACCGCGAGATCCAGGTGTCCCTGCCGGTCCAGATGGACGACGGCACGATGGCCGTGCTCGACGGATTCCGCGTACAGCACAACGCGGGGCTCGGGCCGTACTTCGGCCCCCTGCGCATCCAGGCCGGGCTGCGCATGGACGAGTTGCGCGCGCTGGCCGGCTGGATGACGTGGAAGTGCGCCGTGCTCGACGTGCCGTTCGGCGGCGCGGCGGGCGGGATCCGCATGGCATCCTCGCGCCACAGCCGCGGCGAGGTCGAGCGCGCGGTGCGCCGCTACGTCGCGGCGATGCTCTCGGACATCGGGCCCGAGCGCGACATCTTCTCCTCCGACGTCGCCACCGACGAAGGGATCATGGCCTGGGTGATGGACACCGTGTCCATGCACGCGCGCCACACCGAGAACGCGGCCGTCACGGGCAAGCCCGTGTGCCTGGGCGGCACGCACGGCCACGCCGATTCGGTCGCACAAGGACTGCGCGCGATGCTCGGGCAGGCGCTCGAGCTGGCCGGCCTGCCGAAGCGCGGCGCGCGCATCGTGATCCAGGGCGCCGGCATGCGCGGCGGGAACCTGGCCCAGCTGCTCGTCGCGGACGGTCACAAGATCATCGGCCTGTCGGACGTGCACGGCGGGCTCTACGACGAGCGCGGACTCGACATCAAGTCGCTGCTCGCGTGGCGGGCCGAGCAAGGGTCGCTGCGCGGCGCGCTCGGCTCGTTCGAGCGCATCACGAACGAGGAGATGCTCGTGCGCCCGTGCGACGTGCTGATCCCGTGCGCGGTCGCCGGCACGGTGCACTTGCGCATCGCGCGCCAGCTCCAGGCCCGGCTGATCATCGAGGGAGCGCACGGTTCCGTGTCGTCGCGCTCGGACCGCGTGCTCTTCGAGAAGGGCGTGCACGTCGTGCCCGACATCCTGGCGACCGGCGGCGGCGCGGTCGTGAACTACTTCGAGTGGGTGCAGAACCGCGCCGGCTACGCCTGGAGCGCGGAGACGGTGCAGGAGCGACTGCTGCACTACATGACCGGCGCGTGGCTCGAGGTCGTGAAGCTCTCGAAGGAGCACAAGGTGAGCCTGCGCATGGCGGCCCACATGCTGGCGGTCCGCCGCGTCAGCCAGGCCGACGGGTTGCGCGGCGTGTACGCGTAGGGCGGATCGCACGCGGTTCGGCGCCCGGCCGCGGGCGCGAGCGCGCCCGCGGCCGGTTTTCCAGGTAACGGCGCGACCTCCCGGATCCGCGGCCGGGGCCCACCATGACGGCGTTCCTCAGGAACCCGCAATCGCCGAACGCACGTGGGTCTGGGAGCGTATTGGTCGCCCCGGAGCGCGTACCTAGACTCCGCCCGCTGCGCCGACATCGCGGACGTCCCGCGTCGCGCTGCACCGGCCTTCCGCCGGCATCCCGTCCCCTCGAGAGATTCGCACCATGCGCTCGATTCGCCTCGCCGCGGCACTGTTCGCGACTGCATTCCTGTCTGCCGCCTCCTTCGCCGGCAACGGCGCGCCCGACGCGGGCAGCCTGCTCGTCTTCCCCTGCTTCGATTCGACCGGTCCCGCGTTCACCGCGATCACGGTCACGAACACGAACAACAACTTCGCGCCGTCCGGCAACGGGTTCGTCGGTTCGGTCAACGTCCACTACATCTACGTGAACGGAGACCCGATCAACGGCCAGTTCTACTGCCAGGAAGCCGACCGCGACCACACGCTGACCCCGAACGACACGCTCACGATCCGTTCGGACACGCACAACACCTCGTTCGACCGCGGGTACCTCTACGTGTACGCCCGCAACCCGAGCACGCACGCCGCGATCTCGTGGAACTACCTGATCGGCAGCGCCGCGCAGATCTCCCCGACGGACTACTACGAGGTCAACCCGTTCGTCTTCCGCACGGGCCGCGGGCTGACCGATGGCGCGCCGACCGACATCTCCCCCGCCGACGGTCTGCGCAACTTCGACGGCGTCGAGTACGAGCGCGTCGTCGACACGCTCCAAGTCCCCCACTTCTGGGGCGAGACCGGCACGCCGGCGAGCGGCGATTCGCCGGGTGCATCGGCCGATACGAGCCTGGTCCTCATCAATCTCACCGGCGCCGGACAGTTCACGGCCTTCGTGAACTTCCTCGTCTACAACGACAACGAGCAGCAGTTCTCGGCCAACATGAACTTCCGCTGCTGGACGAAGCGCCGTCTGCGGGACATCAACGGCGTTTTCACGCACCAGTTCCTGTACGACTCGAACGACAACCTGACCGAGAGCATCAACGGAAACGAGTCGGGGTGGTACCGCATCGATGGCGGCACGGCGTTCTCGACCGCCGACAGCGTCAACAACGCGGCGATCCTCGCGGTCCAGATCACGACCTACCGCGACGAAACGACGGCGAACCTACCCTTCACGGCGGGCCTGAACCCGACCGAGGGCGAGCTGCTCTCCAACTCGATCTTCCACGACTGAGAGTCGTCGCAGATCGCATCGGATCGCGCCCGGCTCCCGATGGGGCCGGGCGCGGTCGTTCCGGTCCGACGCCTCCGGCGCGCTCCCGGGTCGGACTGCACTCCTAGTTGCGCGCCCGGGACTTCTGCGCGGCGAGATCCCAGGCGAAGCGCGCCGCCGCGAAGAGCAGCGCGATCGCCACGAGCACGCGCGCCGAACTCGTGACGGCCTCGACGTGCACGAGTTGGATCCCCGCCGCCGCGCCGAGCACGGCCCCGCCGGCGAGCCACAGCGAAGCCGTGCTGTGGATCTCGCCGTCGCGCCGGTAGAGCCACACGGACTGCCAGGCGGTGACGGTCGACATCGCCATGCTGCAGGCGCGCGCCGTGAGGAAGCCCATCCACGGCGCGCAGTACAAGAGCGCCGGCACGGCCCCCAGCCCACCGCCGATCCCGAGGAGCGGCGCGACGACGCCCGCGCACAGTCCGATGACGGTCACGCGCGCGAAGTCCGCGGGCTCGAGTTCGCGGCGCGCCGCGCCCGAGACGAACACGCCGCGCGCGCCGTCGTCGAGGAGCAGCTGGATCGCGACGCCGACGAGCAGGAGAGCGAAGAAGCCCTTGAGAGCGCGCGTGGAGACGCGCTTCCCGATCGCGAAGCCGATGCGGGATCCGACG
>JBGATX010000052.1:0-33075 GCA_044228975.1 Planctomycetota bacterium
GCAGCGGTCATCATCGCGCGAATCATGTGGAGGATCCTGGGAGACGGTCAGCGTTGCTGGGTGAGACGGCGATAGGACTGATCGAGCGTGCGCATCACGTTCGCGGCGGTCTCGAAGCCGCGCTGCGCCTTGATCAAGCCGACGAGCTCGTCGACGGACTCGGCGTTGGAGCGCTCGAGCGCTCCCTGGTGCACGAGCCCAGCGGCGGGTTGCGTCGCGAGACCTTGCGGCGCGTGGAAGTAGCCCGCGGAATCGAGCTTCAAGCGCTGCTTGTTCACGAAGTCGACGAGCTTGAGCTGGCCGATCGGATTGCCGCCCTGGCGCACCTGGCCGACGCCGTCGATCGTGACCGCGTCGCCGGTGGGTTGAACGCGTCCGCGCTGGCCTTCCCACGCGAGCGGGAGACCTTCGCGCGTCTTGAGCTCGCCCTGCTCGTCGAGATGGAACTCGCCGTTGCGCGTGTACGCCTCGCCACTCTCCGTCTCGACCGCGAAGAACCCTTCGCCATCGAGCGCGAGCGAGAACGGATCGGAGCGCTGCTCGAGCACGCCCTGCGTGAAGTCCGTCGTGCTCTCCGTCGCGACCGAGCGCAAGCTGTGCGGCACGTTGGAGACGTCGAAGGAGTGCGTCGCGGTGCTCTGCCGCTTGTAGGCCGTCGTGTTGATGTTGGCGAGGTTCGCCGCGATCGCCTCGACACGCTTCTCCTGCGCGCGCATCGCCGCCACGCCCATGTAGAGACCGGTGTCCATCGCCGCGCCGCATGGCAAGCGTGGTGCCACTGCGGGCGAAGTGAGCTAAGTCGCGTGTCTCGCGTCGCTTGACGTGCGCGGCGCGTATCGCGTGCGGCGAGCGCGAGCACGATTGGCGCGCCATGCGTTCGCGGTGCTCGGAAACGTTTTCCGGTCAGCGCTCGCGGTCTCGATCACGTGCAGCGGCGCGGATGAGCACGCCGAGCTCCTCTTCGTCGCTCAACCGCCAAACTCGCCCGCCGCCAGTTCGTCGAGGAACGCCGTGTACGGCAGCACGCGCACGCCGTCGACTTCGCGGCGGCGAGGCTCCATCGAAACGCACACGAGCCGCTTCATCTTCTTCTCCTCGCCGAGCGCGCGCAGCGACCGCAGGTCCTGCGGCGCGACGTGCTCCGAGGCCTTGACCTCGATCGCGGTGTGGTCGCCGAGCACGAAATCGACCTCGAAACCCGACGTCGAGCGCCAGTACGACACGGGATCGCCGCCGCGGTAGTCGCGGTGGCAGACGAGCTCGTGCAGGATCCACGTCTCGAACGCGGGGCCGAATTCGGGCGTCCGCGGCTCGACGAGCCGTCCTTGCAGCGCCGACGCGACGCCGACGTCGAAGAAGTAGAGCTTCGAGGTCGAGACCGGCTTGCGCTTCCTCGAGTGCTTCCACGCCGGCACCTCGTGCGCGATCAGCGTGTCCTTCAAGATGTCGAAGTACTCGTGCACCGTCGTGCGCGGGACCTGCGCGTCGTTGGAGATCTTCGTGAAGTTCAGCATCGTCGCGTTGCACTGCGCCGCCGTGTGCAGGAAGCGGCTGAACGCGGGGATGTTGCGCGTGGCGGCCTCGGCCGCGATCTCCTGCTGCAGATAGGTCCCGATGTACGTGTCGAGATCCGCGCGCGGGTCGTCCGAGAAGTAGATGGCCGCGAGCAGTCCGCCGCGCAACGCTCGCCTGAGGTCGAAGTGCTTCCCGAGCTCCTCCCGCGTGAGCGGATGGAGGTGCTTCACGCGCGCTCGGCCGCCGAGCAGGTTGACGCCCGAGCGGTTCAGCTTGCGCCCGCTCGATCCCGTGAGCAGGAAGCGGATCCTCCGCGACTCGATCAGGCGGTGAACCTCGTTCAACAGCGCTGGGAGGCGTTGGACTTCGTCGATGACGACGACCTGATCGTCCGACTCGAGCTCCTGACCAAGGCGCTTGGGGTCGTGGCTGAGCGCGCGGAACACGTCGTCGTCGAGCAGGTCGTACACCCGCGCATCCGGGAGCGCGCGCTTCACCAAGAACGACTTCCCGGTCAGGCGCGGGCCGAGGAGGAAGTGGGACTTCTTCTCCATCCAGGCCGCGAGGTCGACGGTGCGGGGGAGTGTCGGCGGGAGGGGTGTCGCCATAGTCGTCGTTTATCATGATAAATGACGACTGAGGCGACAGCTACCGTCTTGATCCGGCTGAATCGGTCAGATGCTCCGCCAACAACGGAGCGAGCGCCTGCCTTTCGAGCGCCAGCTGCCGCACCAGGGCTTCGTTCGGATCGCTTGCCACCCGCCTCTCGCCGATTCAGCTCGCGACCGCGCGCGCGAGATGCGGCACGGAGCGTTCAAGGAGCTTGCAGAAGCTCGCGGCGGCGGCTTTGCCGGTCGCCATGACCTCGTCGTGCGAGAGCTTCTCGTTCGTGATGCCCGCGGCGAGGTTCGTGATGCAGCTGATGGCGGCGACGCGCATTCCGGTCGCGCACGCGGCGAGCGCTTCGTTCACGGTGCTCATGCCCACGGCGTCGGCGCCGGCCCAGCGCAGCATGCGGATCTCTGCCGGCGTCTCGTACGAGGGGCCGAGCAGGCCGGCGTAGACGCCGCGTTCGAGCGGTACCCTCGCGTCGCGCGCTCCCGTGTCGAGCGCAGCGCCGAACGCCTCGTCGTAGATGCGACCGCGGCCGCGCTCCATCGGTTGCAACGGCGTCGCGCCTTGAAGGTTCAGATGATCGGTGATGCGCATGAGCGTGCCGGGCTTCCACGTCTCGCGCAGACCGCCGGCGGCATTCGTGAGCACGACTCCGCGCACGCCGACCGCCGCGAAGGCGCGCACGGCGCGCGTCACTTCGCTCGGGCTCCAGCCTTCGTAGAGATGCACGCGACCCTGTTGCACGACGACGCGCTCCGCGCCGATCGTGCCGACGACGAGCTGTCCCGCGTGACCGGGCACCGCGGAACGCGGCATGCCGTCGAGCTCCGCGTAGGGAATCGCGCGCGCGTTCGCGAGGCGCTCGGCGAAGACGCCCAGACCGGAGCCGAGCACGAAGCCGAGCTTCACGTCGTCGACCCCGTGTTCGCGCAACGAACGCGCGAGACGATCGACGGGATCGGCGGCCGTGGATGCGCGGGAACTCACGCGCGTATCGTGTCGGCTGCGCGCATGGGGCTCAAGCCTCGAGGAACATGCCCGCGATGACTGCGGTCATCCAGCACGCGAACGCACCGCCGATCATCGCGCGCAGCGCGAGCTTCGAGAGATCCGACTTGCGCTCCGGCGCGAGCGCCGAGATGCCGCCGATCTGGATCCCGATCGAGCTGAAGTTGGCGAAGCCGCACAGCGCGTAGGCCGCCATCTTCGCCGAGCGAGCGCTCTCGAAGACCACCGCTCCCCCCGACGCGGGATCCAGCGTCTTCAGCTGCATGTATGCCATGAACTCGTTGGTCGAGATCATCCGTCCGAGCAGGCCGCCGAAGAGACTGCAGTCGTGCCAGCCTTCCACGCCCATGAGCCAGGCGACCGGAGCGAGCAGCCAGCCGAAGATCCGATCGAGCGAGAGCCCTCCCGCGAGGTGGAACTGCTCGCCGATCCAGCCCAGCGGCCAATTGACGAACCCGACCAGCGCCACGAACGCGATCAGCATCGCGATGACGTTGAGCCACAGGCGCAGACCATCGCTCGTACCGTTGGCGGCAGCCTCGATCACGTTGCCGGCCGAGCGCTCGACGCGCAGCTCGACGTTGCCGGCAGTCGCGGAAACCTCCGTCTCGGGCCGGATGATCTTCGCCATCACGAACGAAGCGGGAGCCGACATCACCGAAGCCGTGATCAGGTGCGCTCCGTAGCGCGCGCCCAGGACCTGCTCCGACATGTAGACGGCCATCACCGAACCCGCGATGGTCGCGAAGCCGCCGGTCATGAGCGCGTTGAGCTCGCTCAGCGTCATCTTCGCCACGTACGGCTTGACCACCAGCGGCGCCTCCGTCTGCCCCATGAAGATGTTGGCCGCCGCCGCCATCGATTCGCCGCCGGAGAGCCCCATCGTCACGCTCATCACCTTCGCCAACGCCCACACGGCGATCTGCATCACGCCGATGTGATAGAGCACCGACATCAACGCCGAGAAGAAGATGATCACGACGAGACCGGTGCCGGCGAACGCGAAGATGAAGCCGAGCGGCCCGTCACCTTTCGCCAGCCCACCGAAGACCATTTGCGCGCCGGGCTCGGTGAGCGACACGAGCTTGCGCACGACGCCGCCGAGCTCCTCGAAGACCCTGCGGCCCCAGCTCGTCTCGAGGATCATCCACGCGATCGCGAGTTGCAGCGCGAGTCCTCCGGCGACCACGCGCCATTGGAAACGCTTGCGGTCCGACGAGAGACACCACGCCGCGACGATGAAGAAGGTGATGCCGATCAGCGCGCGCAGGTAGATCAAGTCGCCTCCGGGGGGTGCTGCGAATCACAACCTCGGGCACGGGAGCGTGCAAGGCTCGGTGAACGTCGTCGACCGGGATCCGAGCCCCGTTCCCTGCGCTCCGGGTCTCCCCTGTTTGCCCGCTCCTTGAGACAGCGCCTGCCCAGGATGGCCGTTCGCGGGGTCGCCAGGGCCACCGTGGCCAAAATTCAACCACGACGTGGCTGATTTTCAGCCACGCGGCGGTACGCTTGCACGACCATGTTCGAGCGTCACCTCGCCGCCCGACTCAGCGCCGCGTTGGAGGACAGCCCCGTCGTGTTCGTCCAAGGTGCGCGTCAGTGCGGCAAGAGCACTCTCGCGCAGAGTCTCAGCACTCGTCGCAAGGCGAGGTACGTCACGTTGGATGAGGCGGGCACCCTCTCCGCCGCGCGCGCGGATCCTCAGGGATTCCTGGCGGGCCTCGAGACTCCCGTCGTGATCGACGAGGTGCAGGCCTGTCCCGCGCTCCTTCCCGCGATCAAGGTGGCCGTCGATCGCCGACGGGAGCCGGGTCGTTATCTGCTCACGGGATCTGCGAACGCGCTCGTCGTGCCCGAGCTCTCGCGCTCGTTGGTCGGCCGCGTCGAGCTGCTGTCCTTGCGCACGCTTTCGCAAGGAGAGATCGCGGGCGCGACCGATGGTTTCGTCGACTGGCTGTTCTCGAGTGATCCCGTTCCCGCCTCGTTCCCGAAAGTCGCCGACATCGGCGCTCGCGTCGTCGCGGGCGGCTATCCCGAGGTCATCGCGCGGCGTTCCTCGGAGCGCCGCGTCGCCTGGTTCGAAGCCTACGTGACCACCATCTTGCAGCGCGACGTGCGTGATCTCGCGGATGTCGAGGGCCTGCATCAGCTCCCTCAGCTGCTGCGGCTGCTCGCGGCGCGCAGCGCGTCGATCGTCAATTTCTCCGAGATCTCTCGCGCGCTCGCGTTGCCGCAGACAACGCTCAAGCGCTACTTCGCTCTGCTCGAGGCGGTGTTCCTGATCCAGCGCCTGCCGGCCTGGAGCACGAACCTCGGCAAACGTTTCGCCCGCAGTCCCAAGCTGTTCGTGCTCGACAGCGGTCTTGCCGCACATCTCCAAGGTATCGACGGCGCAGCATGGAAGGAGCCCGCGACGCGGCGCGGCCCGCTACTGGAGAACTTCGTCTTCAGCGAGATCGAGAAACAGCTGGGCTGGAACTCGGTACGCGCACGGCTGCACCACTACCGCGCTCACGAAGGCGACGAGATCGACTTCATCCTCGAAGACCCGCGGGGCCGCGTCGTCGGCGTCGAGGTCAAGGCGAGCGCGACGCCGTCCGCCACGGACGCGGCACCCCTGCGCAAGCTGGCGCAGGAGCTCGGTTCGCGCTTCGTGCGCGGCGTGGTCCTGCACTGCGGGACGGAAGTCGTGCCGTTCGATCGCCGCGTTCACGCGCTGCCCGTGTCCGCGTTGTGGTCGGAGCTCGACTGAGGGCCCGCGCAGGCGTCGCCGGGCCGGAGCGCCACATGCCGCCGCGGACGGACGGCGGTCGAAGCTGGATTCGCGATCCCAGGCGTGCGACGGATCGCGCGAGAAGAATGCGAGTCGCTAGCGTCGCGCTCCTCCGCGCATCGACACTTCGATCTCGCGCTCGGCCGTCGCGATTTCGTCGAGGGCGCGGCGCGCGTCCCCATAACTACGAGGTGTGCGATGAAATTGAAGTTCCTCCGCCTGGCATTCGCGTTCGCGTTCGCGAGCCTGTTCGCTCCGCTCTCGTCGGCGCAATCGACCGCAGCTCAGCTCTATCGCCTGAACGAGCCGGCGTCGTTCTCCGAAGGCTGCCTGCCGCCGTGCTTGTGCCCCATCGCGAACTACGACGATCTCTACGGCACGTTCACGCTCAAGTCGACCGGCGCGGATCCGCAGGGATACGTGCACTACGCGGTCGGCAACGTGAATTGGAGCCTGACTCGCGGCTCGAGCGACGTGCGCATCACCGGCAGCGGCGAGTACATCGTCGGCGGTCCGCTCGTCATCCGGCAGCGATTGCAGCTCGACCTTTCCTTCGACAACCAGCCGTCGATCCACTTCGACAGCGGCCTGATCGCCGGCGGCGGCACGAATCCGATCGCCATCGACATCGCGCAGAACGGCTTCTACTGCTTCGACCGCGTGTTCTCGGTCAACGCGTCGCCCGTCTCCGCGACCGAATTCGTGCCGTATCAACTGCGGCGCACGACCTACGACGAAGGCTGCTTCGATCCGTGCGACTGCGCGCTGCTCGAGCTCCCCGTCACCGGCTCGTTCAAACTGCTCGACCTGCGGCCGACGGTGGATCCCGTGCGCAAGCACTACGCGGTGCTGAACGTCAATTGGAGCGCCATCTCGATCGGAACTCCGCCGGGAAGGAGCTGGTCCGGCTTCGGGATCTACATCACCGATGCGGGCACCGGCTTGCAGCGCCTGACGCTCGATTTGAAGGACCAGGCCGGAACGCTGCGCCGCTACGCGAGCGGTCTCGTCGGCAGCACCGTCGACTTCCCGCGCATCAACATCGCGATCGCGGTGAACGGCTTCTACTGCTTCGACTACGCGTTCTTCCTGAACGCGGTGCCGTAGCGTCCGTTCGCGTGCGTCACGCGGGCCGGTGTCGATGCGAGCGGAGCTCCATCGCACTGGCCCGCGTCAATTCGTGACGGCGACATAGGCGTCGCGCGCGCCGGTGACTGGCAAGATGACGAGATCGAGCACGAACGGCAGACAGATGAGCACCGCCAGCGCGACGCTCTGCCCTTCGCCGCCGGCAGACGCGTGCGAGAAGTTGGCTTGCGTCTTCTCGAAGGTCGCCGCTTTGTACGTCGCGCGGGAGAGCGGGAAGCTCCAGTACTCGTGCCTCGACGTATGACACGCCGCAAGTGTGCACGCCACGAGAGCGAGGCTCCGCGCGACCCCTGTCGCACGTCGCGCTGGCGATCGTGAAGGCTTGGAACCAGCGCCGAGCGAAACGGGCAACGCTTCTCGGCCAGACGGCGGTCGGGTCATCGCTCGCATCTCCCCGTCCCAGAGCCTCCGCGCTCACGCCGATTCCGTCAACCGTCGACCTGAGCGAGCACCAGTGGCGTCAGAGCGCTCGCCGGTCCGATCGTCAACGCTTCGCGCAGGAGCCGCTGACACTCGCCCAGTCCGCGGCCGCTGTTGTGATGCACCTCCGCGATCGTCGCGCCGCGCTTCACGCGCTCCCCCGTTCGCACGCGGAACACGAGACCCACGCCCGGATCGATGACGTCGTCCATGTCGTCGCGGCCGCCACCGAGCTCCTTCACGGCGATGCCGACCTTGCGCACGCTCGCGAAGCCGAGCACGCCGTCGTCCCACGCGACGAACGGCTCGACGGAATTCGCGCGCGGCAGACGATCGCGCCGCTTGACCACGCTCGGATCGCCGCCCTGCTCCTCGATGATGCGCTCGAAGACGCGCAGCGCGCGACCCGAGGCGAGCGCCTCGGCGATTCTCTGCCGTCCGTTCTCGACATCGCTCGCGACACCAGCGAGTCGCAGCATCTCGCCGCCGAAGAGCAGCACGAGCTCGCGCAGATCGTCGGGCCCGCCGCCCGCGAGGCACTCGATCGACTCGTCGATCTCGAGCGTGTGCCCGACCGCGCGACCGAGCGGCCGATCCATCGCCGTCTGAAATGCGGTGACTGCGACACCCATGCCTCGACCGAGCGCGATCATGTGCCGCGCGAGCTGCGCTCCCTCCTTCGGATCGGGCTTGAACGCTCCCGAGCCGAACTTCACGTCGAGCACGAGCCCGTCGATGCCCTCGGCGAGTTTCTTCGACATGATCGAGCTCGCGATCAGCGGCACCGACTCGACCATGCCGATCGCATCGCGCAGCTGGTAGAGCTTGCGATCGGCGGGCACGAGGTCCGCCGTCTGGGCGCCGAATGCGACGTTCGTGCGATCGAGGCAGCGATGGATCTCCGCGTCGGTCAAGCGCACGCGAAAGCCGGGAATCGCCTCGAGCTTGTCGAGCGTGCCGCCCGTGTGTCCGAGTCCGCGCCCGGAGATCATCGGCACCGCGACACCGCACGCCGCGACGGCGGGCGCGAGCGGGATCGAGACCTTGTCGCCGACGCCGCCCGTCGAGTGCTTGTCGATCTTCTTCTGCGGCAACTCGGGGAAGGCGAGCTTCGTCCCCGTGTCGATCATCGCGCGCGTCCAGTCGGTGAGCTCGCGCCTGTTCAAGCCGTTCAGGAAGATGCACGTGACGAGCGCCGCGGCCTGATGCTCGCTGATCCTGTCGGCGACGTACTCGCGGAGGAACCAGCGCATCTCGTCGGCCGAGAGCTCGCCCTTCTCGCGCTTCCTCTGGATGATCGAGATGGCGTTCATGGGGAGCGCGACAGTCTAGTCGCGACGTCCACGCGCGTCGCAGGGGTTGCCGGGAAGGGCGTTGCGCGGCTTCGCGACGTCGCGCGAGGGCCGCGACGCGTTCCGCGCCTCTCGAACACCGAGCGCATCGATTCGGCGCTGTTTCGTTCGCCCATGCCGGGTCAGCGCACAGGCCGATTCGAACCGAGTGAGAACCGAAGCCGCGAGGACGCGTGCCCCGCGATGCGCGGGTTCACGGACGCCGAGCTGGCCAGGTCCAAGCTCCATCGCTGCTCGCGCGGCCCGCGGGATTCCAGACGAAGACGAGGTCCTTGCGTGTCGCTCCCGATGCGAGGCGGAGCTCTTCGCCGCAGTTCCACCACTTGGATTTCACCTCGACGACGAGCTGCGCCGGTTCGGGCAGCACACGGGCGAGCTCGAATGCTCCGTCGGCACCGCTCACCGATTCCGACGGCGTCACGCCAAAACCATCGGGCCAATCGCGCGCCTGGCGCGCGACGATTCGCGCACCGACGATTGCGGCGCCGGACGCGTCGACGAGCTTCCCGGCGACACACGCGTAGCGTCGCAGCACGAAATCCAATTGCCGCGGCGTTCCGTCCAACCAGCAGGTTTCCATCGTCGACGGCGCGTAATCGCTCGCGAAGGCCGCGAGCTTCCAGGTCCCCGGATGCAGCGCGCTCCATCCGTGCTCGAACTCGTGCGCTGGCGCTTCGAGCGCCGGCAGCTCGGGCACGTCGATCGACCACGCGCGCACGACGACATCGGCCGCCGCCTCCCCGTTCTCGGTGCGAACCGTGATTGCAGGCGGCGTGCCCGTGTCGAGGACGAGCTCGATGTCCTCGCGCGGCGCAACGGCGTGCCAGCTTGGCGAGACGATGCGCGTCGCCGGGCTTTCACCGCGCATTGACTGGGTCCTGTGCTTCGGATCCTGTTCGACGATCGCGCCGAGCACGTAGTTGCCTGGCCGCACGAGCAGCTCGAACGACCCGTCGTGAATCGCGACCTTCGTGCTCAGGTCATTCGTTCCTCCCTCGTCCGACGGCGCTTGCAAACGCACGTGGATCCAAGCTCCGCATGCGGGCGCGCCATCGGACCAACGCGCGTGTCCGCGCAAGGAAACGTGCTGGACTGCGAGTGCTCGCGCAGTGACGACCGGGCTTGGAGAGGTCGGCGCTGCACTCGAATCCCGTGGCGCCGTGTGCGCGCAAGCAAACACGATCCACGCAATGCAGCTCACCCACGCCTCCGACACAACGACTCCCGGTCTACGTTTGAGAATCACGCGGCGAAATCCCTCCGTCACGACGCCAGTTCATGGGGAGCGCGACAGTCTAGTCGCGACGTCCACGCGCGTCGCAGCGACAACTGCAACGCACGTCACCGGCTCGAACACGTCACGACGAGATCCCGCCGCTGCTCGCCGGAGGCGAGGTTCATGCTCTGCGTGCAGTTGCGCTCCTGCGCTCCGAGCTTGACGACGAGCACCACGGCCTCCGGCAACACGTCGTCGAGCACGAAACCGCCCGACACGTCCGTGAGCGTGCCCGGGTGCTCGCCGCGGATCTTCCAGCTCCTCACGTAGTCCGGACGGATGAGCGCGTCGGCAACGCCCACGCCATTCGCATCGACGACTCGACCGCTGAGGCTCGCGGAGCGCCGCAACACGAGCTCGACGCGTTCCGCCTTCCCGTCGAAGACGCGTGACTCGAGCGACGACGGAGCGAAACCCGGCGCGGCCGCACGCAAGAGCCAACCGCCGGGATGGAGCGCGCGCCAGCCAACGCGCGTTTCGCGCACGGGCGCCGACAGCGCGGCCGCCGCCGGTCGTTTGCTGCACCACGCCTTCACGCTCGCGTCGGGCACGGCATTGCCGCGCTCGTCCTGCACGGTGACGACCACGGGTCGTCCCGCATCGAACACGATCTCGACGTCCGCGCGCGGTGCGCGCACGGTCACGCTCGGCGCCGACAGCCAGGCGACGCTCGGCGCGGCGAACTCACGCTGTGGCCCTTGTTCGGGATCCCCCGCGGGTCGGTCGATCGATGCGCCGACTTCGTACTCCCCCGGCTCGACCATCACCGCGAACGCGCCGTCGTCCAGGTTCACGAACGTCGTGCGCGCCCGAGCGTCCTTGTTGCCAGCGCTGGGCGCCACGTGAATCTCGAGCTTCGCTCCCGAAGCCGGCGCGCCGTTCGACCAGCGCACGTGACCGCGCAACTCGACATTCTTCGGCGTGGGCGCGGGAGCCGGCGGGACGGGCGTCACGTCCGGCTCGATCGCCGCGACACGCGCCGACGACGGTGAATCTGCGTGCGCGGGCTCGGGCCGCTTGCACGCGGACGCGCTGAGGCTGGCGAGTCCGAGAACCAAAATAGCAGAGAAGCGCTGCATGCGACGAGCTCCTTCACTGGCGCCGAGCGCCGATCGCATTCTGCATCGCTGCGGCCGAACGCGAAAGCTCCTCGCCGTTCAGCGCTTCAACGCGAAGCGCGCGCGATGCCGGATCCAGCGCCGCAGGAGCACGTGGAGAACGACGGCGATGACCGAGACGAAGATCACCGCCGGGATCGCCCAGCCGAAGTGATACGCGATCGCCACGAGAGCGCAGAGCAGACCGAGCGGGATCATGCTCAAGAACATGCCCAGCACTTGCGCCGAGCGCTCGCCCGCGCGCGGAGCCTGCGAGAACGGCACGTAGTCGCCGCGCCAGCCCGGCACCATCGACATCGGGTGCACCAGGAGGAGCGGCGGGATCGCGAGCCAGAACGCGCCCGGGTTGGCGCGCGTGACCCACATCGCGACCGCGAGCGAGTAGATCAAGAGCGGGATCACGATGAACGTGAGCGCGGCCTTGCGCGTGCCGTGCAGCAGCACCGACGGGTCGGCGATCGGCGAGAACAGGAAGAGCTCCGCCGAATCCGGCACGGCCGAGATGCGCATGAACTCGAGCGCGCTCAGCGGGACGATCGCGCACATCCAGACCACGAAGAACGGTGCGGCCGGCGTCGCCTGCGCCTTGTGGTCCAGCGTGAACAGGAACGGCAGGACGAGGAAGTACGCCAGGCCCGCGGCGAGGCGCACCTTGAGCGAGCGGTCGCGCTTCAACTGCGTCGCCGTCAAGCGGAAGATCGCGCGCTCGAGCGGATCGGGCATCCACGCGCGCCAGAACGCGCCGTCGTAGCGCGTGCGCTGCGGCCGGATCATCGCGGGAGTGCGCGGACGTTCGCTCACGGCCGGCGTCGCGGGGCGCGCCTCCTCTTGCACGCTGCGCGCGACGACGCGCGGCAGGCGCAACACGGCGAACCACGCGAGGACGAGCGTGATTCCGACGCCGACGAGCGCGGGCAGCATCAGCGCGGAGGGCTCCGTCGTGCTCGCCAACCACCCGTCGAAGGCCGCGAACCACGTCGGCGGCAGCCACCACACCGGATTCCACGTGCCTTCGAAGAAGCTCATGTCGATCCGGTTCGCGATGCGCGGCAGCACCTGGAAGCCGACGATGAGCAGGATCGTCGAGAAGATCTGTGCCGCGGTGACGAAGCGCTGGAATCGCTCCGCTCCGAGGTAGCGCACGATCACGCCGTGCGCGAAGAGCACCGCGGCGCACACGAACGAGGTCTCGAGCGTGACCGAGCCCAGGTGCACGAGCGCGAACCAGCCGTGCGCGTCCTTCGCCAGCGCACCCAGCGCGCAGGGACCGATGTTCATCGAGAGCGCCATCAGCCCCGAGAAGCCGAAGAGCGTCAGCCCCTTCGCGAGGACCAGCGTCGAAGCGTGCACCGGCCGGTATTGCAGGATCTCGCCGTCGCGCGAGTTGAACAGGATCTCCGACGCTTCGTTCAGAGCCATCGTGCCCACGACGAACAGCGTCATCATGTGCACGACGAACGCGAACAGGAACACCGGGAAGAGCGCCGCCGTCGCGCCGATGAAGAAGCCCAGCACGGTGTAGACCGCCAGGATGATCGGCAGCGTGCGCATGCGCTTGGCGCCGGTGATCCCGACCGGCATCGCGCGCGTGCTGATGATGAAGTAGGCGCGCAAGAGCGCCTTGAGCTGCCGCCAGTCGACGCGCTTCTCCGCCAGCGCGCTCATTGCGAGATCGCGCGCGCCATGTCCTCGGCGCGCTGCGAGAGGTTCTGCGTGCTCGTCAGCTGGTTGAAGGCCTGCTCGAGCGAGCTCGCCTGCGTGCGCTGCAGGATCTCGGACACGTTGCCGTCCTCGATCACGCGGCCGGAGTGCACGATGACGACGCGCTCGCAGATGCGCTCGACGACGTCGAGGATGTGCGAGCACCACACGACGGTCTTGCCTTCGCGCGCGAGGCTCGTCACGAGCGTCTTGAAGAGCAGCGCCGCGTTGGCGTCGAGACCGTTGAGCGGCTCGTCGAAGAACACGACCGAGGGGTTGTGCAAGAGCGCCGCGGTGATCACGACCTTCTGGCGCATGCCCTTCGAGAAGGTCGAGAGCGGCGCCGAGCGCGTTTCGGCCTCCGAGAGATCGAAGAAGGTGAGGAAGCGCTGGATGCGCTCGTGGACTTCCTTCTCCGGGATCGCGTGCAGCGCGGCGACGAGCTCAAGGTACTCGCGCGCCGTCAACGTCTCGAACACGGCGCCGGTCTCGGGCACGTAGCCGATGATGCGCTTCACCGAGAGCGGATCCTTCGTCACGTCGAAGCCGCCGATCTCCGCCGTGCCGCTCGTGGGCGTGAGCATGCCCGTGAGCATCTTGATCGTCGTGCTCTTCCCCGCGCCGTTGGGCCCGAGCAGACCGACGAGTTGTCCTGCGGGGATGTCGAGATCGATGCCGCGCACGGCCTCGAACGCACCGAATCGCTTGGCGAGCTTCTGCAGTCGGATCATGAGACGCGTCAAGATACGCGCAGCGGCGCTCCGCGAGCAGGCTGCGCATGCGAGTCAACGTGTCTCGAACGTGCCTGGCGGTGAGGAACGCCCACTCGCGCTCGCCAGCCGTTCCCGACTGCCGGCCGTGACAGCGGGCTGCGCGCGTAGACTGCGCGCGCACGATGGAGCTCGATTCGGCACAGATCCTGGCGCTCGCCGCCGCCGGCGAAGGCAAGACGGTCGAGTTCAAGCGCGGCTTGCAGCACGACGCGAAGCTCGCGCGCACGCTGGCGGCCTTCGCGAACACGCGTGGCGGGATCCTGCTGGTCGGCATCGGCGACGACGGCGAGATCCTGGGCGCGCCCCACCCGCCGCGCACGCGCGAGCACTTGCACGCGATCGCGCGCGAGCGCGTGGAGCCGCCGCTCGAGGTCGAAACGGAACTCGTGCGCGTGAAGGAGAAGCCGATCGTGGTGTGTTCGGTGCCGTTCTCCGCCGCGCGCCCGCACGCCGCGATCGATGACGAAGGCGAGCGCGAGATCGTGGTGCGCGCCGGATCGTCGAACCGCGCGGCGACCGGGAAAGCGCTGAGCGAGCTTCGGGCGCCGAGGACGCGCGTGCACGAGCTCGGCCGGCTCGAACGCGAGGTGCTCGATTGGTTCACGGCGCGCGCGGAGCGCGGTGCAACGCTCGCGACGTTCCTGGCCGAGCATTCCGCGGGCAAGCAGAGCGCGCGCCACGCATTCCTCGCGCTCGAGGAAGCGGGCTTCCTCGTCGCCCACGGCGTCGGCGAGGCGAGAACCTACGTCCGAGCACGTGCCGAGTAAACGCCTGCGTGGCGGCCGACGCCTAGTCCACGTTCACGGTCCAGCCGGCGCTCTCGCGTTCGATCGTCGAGATGGGCGCGTTCGGCCGGTTCGCGAGCCACGCCGACAACGTCATGTTGGGCTTGACGCCGGGTTGGAATGGAACGAACTCGGATCCCGAGGAGGGACTCGATCGGGTGGAGCGCTTCGCGTTCGGACGCGAGCGCGCTGACTTCTTGCGCGCGGGTTGTTTCTTGGCCATGGGGCAGACTCCGGTCGAGGAATGTGGTCCGTGAACTCGATTGGATCGTCCGCCGCACCGTGCAACGGGCGCGGCGGCAGGACGACTCTGAATCCGTTCGCTACTTGCTGCCGAGCGCGAACGCTTCAGCCCGCTTGAGGATGTCGGCGGCTCCCATCCGCTTGCCGCTCGCCTTGTTCACTTCGTCGATGCGCGAGCGGATGGTCTTCAGCTCGCCACGGAGGAAGTCGAGCTGCGTCGACACGCCGGGGAGGTCTTTGAAGTGCGCCGCATCGAATGCGTCGAGGTTCGTTTGGCGCGTCGCCTCGTCGTCCGGCTTCACCGCTGTGTCGTAGTCCTTTCCCAGGTCCTTGGAAAACTCGTACGGATACACCTTGTGTCTCTTGTCGAGCTCGCCGAACGGGCCGGCGGCTTTGGGATCTGCGGCTTTTGCCGCCGCCTGCGCCTGGGCTTCCTTGTCGTAGACCCCGATCAGGTCCGCCAGGTTCTGCGCGCCAGTCTCTGCCTGCATCATGTAGGTCACGAGGTTCTCGGTGGGCGTGCCCGTGATCTCGCTCACGGTCTTGCGCATCAGTCGGATGTCGCTCTCCTTCGCGGACTTCTTCTTCTCGTACACACTGACGTCCGCGGTCACAGCCCCGGCCAGCGCGTCCATTTCCGCAACGAGGCGCTTCGCCTCGGCCCTGCGCGCCGCAGATTCGTTCGGGTCGGCGGCGATCCTGCCGAGCTCGGAGTAGAGGTGCGACAAGAGCGTGCGCTGGATGGTCTTGCCGAGATCCGGATTGCTGGTCGCCGGAACGAGCTTCTTCGAGAAGGCCTCGCGGACTTGTCCGTCCAGCGCCAGGTACGACGCCGCGCGCCCCGTGGCGAAGTACTGCTGGTACTTGAGGTCTGCTGCCTTGTCCGCGGCGCTCGCTTCGCCGTTGACCGAAGCCAGCACCGCGGGCATCGCGACCGTGTAGCCGCCGTCGCCGTCGGGTGTCGCGGTGACCGGCGCGAGCGCGAGCTCCTTGCGGTTGAATCCGAACACGAAGCTGGTCGGCACATTCGCGTCGAAGCCGACCTTCAGCCCCAGCGTCGAGTCGGTCGCGAAGAAGAGCGGTGAGGCTTTGCCCGGAGGCTGGAGCTCGCTGACATCGATCTCGGGGAAGAAGCCCGAGGACTTGCCGCCGGGACCCACGCCGGAACGTGCACGTACCGCTTCGACCTCGCGGCGCGCCGCCGCCACCTTCTGAGCTGCAGCTCGGTGCTGGGCGTATGCGGCCTTCTCGGCGCGGGTCGAATTCTCGTCCGCCACGAGGGAGGACGTCTTGGCGAGTTCCGCTTCGGCTTCCTCGAGACCCTTCTGCGCTTGGAGCAACTCCTGTTCTTGCACGAGTCGATGCAGCTGTTCCTGGGCACGTGCTCTTTCGTCCGATGTCTTCGCTTCGGCATTCTGCTTGGCCGCCGCGGAGATCTTCTTGACCGTCTTGTCGAGCCTCTGCGCCGTCGTTTCCTTGTCGCCGGAAGCCGTGCCCTTCTGGAGGACGGATGAGCCCGCGCGAACCGACAGCGTGGCGTCGTACGGGTTGTCCGTCGTCGTCTTGTGCTGCAGCGTCGAATCCTCCTCCGCCGACCGCACCTGCGCACCAGCCGTGGACCGCTGCAGCGACGCGTCTTCTCCGTGGTTGTAGGTGAGCGCCAGCGCGGCGTCCGCCGTCGCGAAGGTCATCGCGACACCGGTGAAGATCCTCAAGGGACCGGAGACGTCCGAACGGAAGCTCGCCACGACCGGCAGCGTCTTCCCTCCCTCGAACACCGGTTCCAAGACGCCCTCCTTGCGCGCGATCGTCACGTCGAGGGTCGCCGGCGTGCTGGAGATGTCCACGCCGACGTTGGAGCGCGTGTAGAAGAGCACGCGCTTGGTTCCGATGTTCGCGCAGGAACTGGCGAGCGCGATCGAGGTCATTGCGAGGCAAAGCATCCGGGGAAACGGAATGCGATTCATGAGTCGTCGTCTTTGTGATGATCCGGGGTGATCGGCTTCGCCGGCGCTGTCGTCGGCGTGGGAGCAGCTGGGGCGAGTGATTCCTTTGGCTGCATCAGTCCCGCCGCATTCAGCTCGATGAGCTGCGCGCCAGGACCATAGAGGCGAAAAGCGACGTCGGGCTGTGTAATCCACAAACGTTGCCAGCGATCGAACCCAACGCCAAAACCCGCCGAATCGCCGGTGTGCGCCGCAATCCCGACGACGTCGCCGGACACGGCGGCGGCTTGGACACCGTTCTCTGGAGTCGAGACGTGTGCGGCAAAGTGCCCGACACCCCACCAATGGACGGTGTTCGTCCGCGCGTCGAAATAGCGAATCGCGCAGGCCGGTGCGAATGCGAGCACTCCCAGGACGGATCCCAGGCGCGCCGCGTCACCATGAGTGCGAACTCGTGAGCGAGCCAAAACCAATCTTTCCTCTCCCGCCGAAGAGCTTGTCGGCGGTCGCGGACGACGTCAAGGGTCCGCCAAAGCAGTCCGATCCGGTGCTCCGCAGCCGGCACCTCGACAGCGCAACGTGCTATCGACTCCTGCGTGGGATGGGACTCCGCCGAAGCCGTGCGTCGCGTCACGACATGGATCTGCGACCGACCAGCCCGATCAGCACGAGGACGACGATGGACAGGATCCATGGCAGGCGCGTCGGCCGGGTCTCGGCGCCGACGCTGACATCGAAACTCACGCGGCTCTCGATCTGTCGCTCATCGCGGTCCTGCCGGTCGATGCAGATCGCGGAGTCCACCGGAAGGAGCGCGTTGACGAGATAGACGCTCGCGACCGGTCGATGGTCGTTGCGGAAATGAAGCTCGTGCCGGCCCGCCGCGAGCGGAGCGAAGGTCGTCGAAGCGCGCAGTCGGAGCAGACCGACGCCATCCTTCATCGCCTCGCACGACGGCACGGTGATTTCGAGCGACAGGAGCTCGCACCGCACTCCATCGATCTCCAGCGTCAGGTCACCGATCGCGCGGTGCGCGTACGACTGCGCCTCGCTGGCGCTGATGCGCCCGTCGTCGTCGGCGTCGAAGAGACGGCACAAGCTCGGCGCGACGTCGACGCCCGGCGTGAGGTCGAGCTCGAGGTCGACGCGGCTCGACGCGATGTCCAGGCGCGCGGCCTGGAGGTACTCGTCCAGCCGATGCGCGCTCGCCGGCGACGCGAGCGCGAGCGCGGCGAGGATGGAAACGGCGCACTTCATTTGCCGAGCAGCTTCTTGCCGTAGTCGTTGGTCGGATCTCGATAGATCGTGTGGATGTGCTGCGGCGGGCCGTCGCCAGCGCGTTGCGGCGCGTATTCGATGACCAGCGTCGGCCCCTGGACGCGGAAGTACGCCGCCTTGCCGGCCTCGGTCGGGCCGTTCCAGGCGAACCACGTGTCGTCGAGTTGCGCGCGCACTTCGTTCAGCTTCTCGTTCGCGGCCGCGTCGTGGAGGATGCCGATCCACTCGTGCGCGAGGTCGAGCAGCATCTCGCGCTGCGCCGCGTTCAGTGCGGAACCGCGGATCCCTTCAGGCTGGATCGTCTTGCCGTCCTGGCCCGGACCGAGCACGAGATCGCGCACCTGGAATCCCAGCACGGCCTGCTTGCGCTGCGCGTCGTCGAGCGCGTTCACGAGAGCAACCGCCTTGTCGATCTCGCGCCCGAGAGGCCGAACGAGCTTGCCGTCGACCGTGTAGCTCGCCGGCTGCACCGCGGTGAGGCTCGGCGTGAGCACGCCCTGCGCGCCGAGCAGCGTCGCATTGAGCGCGAGGTGATGTCCGCCGAACTGCAGCATCCACGGCTCGGTCTCGAACGGCGAACCGAGGAAGGAGACGTAGAACTCGTCGCGCCCCAGGCCCACGCGCGCTCCACCTTCGTTCTTGCGCAGCACCTCGTCGCCTTCGAGGATCCCGAGCACCTTCTCGTAGCCATCGCGGCTGAGGAGCACGCCGAGCAGCTTCATCGCAGCCTCGCGCTGCGCCTCGCTCAGCGAGCCGAGCGACAATCCGCGGCGTTGGAACATGCCGGTGGGCAGGTTCGACCAGCGCGCTCGCTGCTCGTCGTCGCCGAACTCGAAGCGCACGCTCTTGCGCTGGCCGTCGTCGAGCGTCGCGAGGAACGCTTGCGCGCTCGCCACGATCAGCGCCGATTCATCCGCGGAGTGCGAGCCCTCGGAGGGCTTCGCCGGCGGCGTTTGTGCCGCGGCCGCGGAAGCGCTCGGTCCGCTGCACGCGGACGACCCGCGCACGATGAACATGACCAGCAGGGACACGGCGGGAAGCGCGAGCGGAACGACGATGCGTTTCATGGAGCTCCGGGGTGGACGACTTCGATGCGCGTCGAGCGAGATCGTGGCGCGCGCGTCAGATCTACCACGTGCGCTCATCTTCATCTCTCGAATCCAGCGCGACTCGAGGCGGCGCGCGCCGGCCTTCAGCGCCCGACGACCTTCATCATCGCTTCGGGATAGCGCGTGCCCGACGCCGCGCCCTGCGGCGCGACGCGATCGATCGCGAGCAGGTCGTCGCGCGTCAGTGTGACACGCAATGCGCCGACGTTCTCCTCGAGGTACGCGCGCCGTTTCGTGCCGGGGATCGCGACGATGTCGTCACCCTGCGCGAGCACCCACGCGAGCGCGAGCTGCGCGCTCGTGCAGCGCTTCTCGCGCGCGAGCGCCTCGATCTTCGCCACGAGCTCGAGGTTCTTCTGGAAGTTCGCGCCCTGGAAACGCGGCGACGTGCGGCGGTAGTCGTCGGCGGCGAGATCCTCGAAACGGCGGATCTGTCCGGTGAGGAAGCCGCGGCCGAGAGGACTGTAGGCGACGAAGCCGACGCCGATCTCGCGACAGGTCGCGAGCAATCCGTCCTCGGGATCGCGCGTCCAGAGCGAGTACTCCGTCTGCAACGCCGCGATCGGATGCACGCGCGCGGCGCGCCGCAGAGTTTCGGGGCCGGCTTCACTCAGGCCGAGCGCGCGCACCTTGCCCTGCTTCACGAGCTCCGCCATCGCGCCGACGGTGTCCTCGATCGGCGTGTTCGGATCGACGCGGTGCTGGTAGTAGAGATCGATCGTGTCGACGCCCAGGCGCTTCAAGCTCGCTTCGCACGCGCGCTTCACGTACGCGGGCGAGCCTTCGATGCCGCGCTTCGCCGGATCGTTGGGATCGCGCACGATGCCGAACTTTGTGGCGATGACGACCGCATCGCGCCTGCCGCGGATCGCGCGACCGACGAGCTCTTCATTGGTGAACGGCCCGTACATGTCCGCCGTGTCGAGGAACGTGCAGCCGAGATCGATGGCGCGCTGGATCGTCGCGATGGACTCGCCGTCGTCGCGCGCGCCGTAGAAATCGGACATGCCCATGCAGCCCAGTCCGAGCGCGGAGACGTGCAGGCCGGAACGGCCGAGTTGGCGGGTTTCCATTCTGAGATCGGCGATGAAGTGGATCCGGTCGGGAGGGTGAGCGCGAGATCATCGCACGCCCGTGGACGTCGCGGAACGGGACGCGATCGAGCGGTTGCGCTCGTGGCGCCGCGAATCGGTGAGAAAGATGCCGTGTACCGTACGCAGAGTGCGGCACGGAACCTCGTCCGCGGTCGCGGCTAGATACCTGGATCGGAGGTGTCCTCATGCGCGCGGCACTGGCTCTCGTGTTTCTTTCGTTGCCCTCGTTCGCACAACAGCCCTTCGTCGAGTCCGGGAAGATCACCTGGGGCGGCGCGCCGAGCAACAGTGGCTGGGGTTGGTCGGCAGCGCACTCGGGCGACGCGCTCGCCGTCGGTTTCCGCAACAAGCTGGGTCCGAACGGAACGGGATTGGGAGCTGTGTTCGTTCGCAGCGGCGCGCAGTGGAACTTCCAGGCCTGGCTCGACGGCTACGACACGCGCCGCTTCGGTCACGCGACCGCGTTCGTCGGCGACGTGATCGCGATGAGCGATCCGGAAGCGTTGTTCTATGGCGGAGGCTCTCCGGGCGGTCTGCGCGGAGCCGTATGGTTCTTCCGGCGCCAGGGCACGAGCTGGCCCGAGCTCGGGTTCGTGCACGCGAGCGACTACCTGAACGGCGACCAGTTCGGCGACTGCATCGCGATGGACGCGCAACGTCTGGTCGTGGGAGCGCCGAAATCGCACGAGAACGCCGGCAGCCCGGGAGCGGCGTACGTGTACCTGCGCGGAACGCCGCCTTGGCTCGAGCAGGCGAAGCTCAGCGCATCGGACGCGAGCGCGGGAGACGATTTCGGCGCTGCTGTCGCCGTTTCGGATGCGTTCATCGTCGTCGGAGCTCCGCAACGCGCTGGAGCGAGCGGTGGCGCCTACGTCTTCGCGCGCAATGGCTCGGTCTGGAGCGAGATGGCGATCCTCGCCCCCGCCGGACTCGTCGGCGCGGCGCAGTTCGGCCGCTCCGTCGCGTTCGTCGACGACTGGATCCTGGTCGGAGCGCCGCACGACGGCCTCGCGGGCGCGAACAATGGCAGCGTGCGCGTGTTCGAGCTCTCGGGCGGGAGCTGGCTCGAGCGCGCGCCGCTCGTCGCACCGGATGCGACGCCGACGTCCGCGCTCGAGTTCGGCGCGACGCTGTCGAGCGACGGCGGACGTGTCGCGGTCGGCGCGCCGTCCGACGACGGCATCGTCGGACCGGACGAAGGCTCCGCGTACCTGTTCGCCCGCGATGGCGTCTCCTGGTCGCGCGCCACGAAGATCCGCCCGCGCGATCCGTCGCCGTCCGATGCGTTCGGAACGTGGCTCTTCCTCTCCGGGAATGCGCTGAGCGCGGGCCTGCCGCAGGACGACGAGCCGGGCGCGCCGGAGTCGGGCTCCGTGCGCTTCTTCGATCTGTTCGCCGAGACCGGCAAGGAGTTCTGCGCCGGAACCGACGCGGATTGTCCGTGTGGAATGGGGAGCGCGCTCCTCAACGGATGTCCGAATCACGACGAAGCGCAGGGCGCCGCGCTCGTGGCCCTCGGAGCGGCGAGCGTCACGCACGACTCGTTGACGCTGCGCGCCGGTGGTGTCACGGGCTCCGCCGCGTGCGTCTTCGTCCAGAGCAGCGCGATGAGTCCCGTCGGCCCGGTCGCCTGGGGCGACGGCATCCGCTGTCTCGCCGAGCCCTTGGTGCGCCTGAGCTCGAGGAACGCGTTCGGCGGCGTCGCGCTCGATCCGCGCGCCGGCGAGCTCCCGCTCTCGGTCCGCGGTTCGATACCAGCCGCGGGAGGCACGCGCTACTACCAGGTCGTGTACCGCAACGCGTCGGCGTTCTGCACGCCTGAGATCTTCAACACGACGAACGCCGCGGCGGTGAGCTGGCGTCCGTGAGCGCGCGCGCTCGCGATGCGGCGAATCGGTGAGAAAGATGCCGTGTACCGTACGGAAATCACTGCCCTTTCAAGCTGAGCTCGATCGGTTGCGCGCCTACGGTCACTTCGCGGGAGATCGTCAGCTGGCCCGCGGGTTTCCAGGTCACGCGGTAGCTTCCGCGCGCGAGGCGGAACGACGACCACGGACGTCCCTCGAGCGCGCCACTCCACACGGGAAGCCCGTCTGAGGTCTCGATCGAGAGCTCCGAAGACCAGGATGCGCGCCCGACCTCGAGGTCGAGCAGTCCTGACGGCTCGAGACGCAGCGTCAGCAGGCCGCCGCTCCAGTGCGTGAAGTCGACGATGCGCGGTAACAACGCATCGGAGTCCTCGTTCACGTCGCGCATGCGGCCTTCCTCTCGAACGCGCGCCGCCGAGCCGCGGCGGTCCGTGCGCGTGACGGTGGAGCGCACGACGTACGGCCACGGTCCGATCGCGCTCGCGGTGAAACCGTCGCTCCCGTCGGCATAGAAGCGCTGCGGCCAACTGCCGTGAGCGGGATCGACGGGCACGAACTCGATCACGTGCTTCGCGTCCGCGCCGGCGAGGTCGAGCACCTTGCCGCGCACGATCAGGGCGGGCTCGAGCGCGAAGTCACCCACGTCGGAGACGCTTCCGGGCTTCAAGGGCACGACGCGCGACTCCGCGGCGTAGCCGTCGCAGCTCACGCGCACGATGACCTTGGTGCCCGCCAGCCCGCGCCGCTCGAAGACACCGGAATCCCCCGCGAGCGTCGCAGCCTGGTCGCGCACGAGCTCGATGCCTTCCGCGATCCACACCGCGGCCTCGCGCAGCGGTTCGCGCGAGCGCGCGTCGATGACGCGCAGCCGTACACCGCTCGACGAGCCCGCGACCTGCTCCGTCGACAGGGTGAAGAGCACGTCCGTCCCGCCCGCGGGCACGAACTGCGAGGCGATCGCGACGTCGTCGACGGCCAAGCTCACGAAGGCGGGCGAACCGTCGAAGCGCACGCTCCCGATCGCGTCGTCGGGATCGGCGCGCGTGGGCCAGTCGTTCCGGCCGAAGCCGATGCCGCTGTAGCCTCCGAGCTCGTCCGCGCCGACACGCAACACGCCGTCGGGCCCCGCGCTCGGCGGCGTGCGCGTCGCCACGGCGCGGATGTCGCGGAACGAGTAGTTGAACGCGCGCGACGACATCATCTCGCGCGCGAGCGGCCGGCCTTCGGGCGTGCGCGCGCGCACCGTGACGAAGACCCAAGGCACGACCACGATCTCGCGCACGACGCGCGTCTCGGCTGGCGTCAGCTCGAGCTCGAGCTGCGCGGGCTCGTGCAGGGGCGAGCGCACGGCGAGCGAGACGTGTCCTGGAGTGAGCGGGCCGAATTCGAAAGCGCCGGCGAAGTTGCTTCGGATCGTCTGCCGTCCGTCGGGCCGCGTCAGGTCGATCGCGACGTCCCCACCGATCACGAGCGTGCCATCGGGCTCCTTGAGCACGATGCTGACGTCGATTCCCGTCCTCACGAGCGGCGTCGGCACGCCGTCGGCGGAATCGATGGCCGTCACGCGCGCTTCTTCCGCTTTCGCCACGGCCGAGACATCGCTGCTGAGCTCGGGATGCGTCGAGCTGCGTGTCGTCGCGTCCGCGCTCGCCGGGCGATCGTCCCGTTCCGAGCGCGCCGTGTTCGTCGCACGCGCGGCGAAGAAGAGCGCCACGAGCGCGATTCCGAGCACGATCGACAGCGCGAGCCACGACTTCACGCGCGGGATCCTATCGACTCCGCGGTCGGGAGCGCAGCGCGCGCCGAACGTCCGCGCGCGGCTTCGATCTTGCCCGCGGTGCGCGGGAAGCCGCGGGGTCGCGAGCCGTCGGAGCGCACCGTCTCGTCCGCACGCGGCCGCGCTTCGCGAGCGACCGTCCGCAGCGCGCGTCACGGCGCGTCTCGTGTCGCGGGACCCCGCCACACAGCTCGAACGTCGATCGACGCACGCTGCCCGATCGCCGGCTCGTCAGCGCGCGCTCTCGACGTTAGGGTTCGCGCTTCCCGTTCTCGTTCTCTTCACCACGGAAAGCCGCCATGCTCCATTCGCCGCTCTTCGTCGCGCTGCTCGCCTTCGCACCGTTCTCGACGCCGCAGGTCTCGACGCCGCAGGCACCGACCGGCGCGCGCGCGTGGGAGCACCAGACCTCCGACATCCCGGTCGATCCGCGCATCCACTTCGGGGCGCTCGCGAACGGTCTGCGCTACGCGTGGATGGACAACTCCGAACCGAAGCAGCGCTGCTACCTGCGCCTGCACGTCGATGTCGGCAGCCTCGCCGAGAGCGATGCGGAGCGCGGCATGGCTCACTACCTCGAGCACATGGCGTTCAACGGCAGCAAGCGCTTTCCCGCGGGCAGCCTGGTCGAGTGGTTCCAGCGCCACGGCATGAGCTTCGGCGCCGACACGAACGCGTCGACGGGCTTCAGCCAGACGATCTACCAGCTCGACCTGCCCGTCTCCGACGAGAAGACGATCGTGGAAGGACTGCAGGTCATGCGCGACTACGCCGACGGGCTGCTGATCGAGCCCAAGGAGGTCGACTTCGAGCGCGGCGTGATCGACGGCGAGGAACGCGAGCGCGATTCGGCCGGCATGCGCGTGCTGAAGGAGACGCTGCGCCTGCAGATGTCGGGCACGAAGGTCGCGGAGCGCCTGCCGATCGGCATCAAGGCCGCGCGCGACAAGTTAGACGCGCCCGCGCTGCGCAAGTTCTATTCGACGTGGTATCGACCCGACAACATGACGCTGCTCGTCATCGGCGATCTGCCGCGCTGCGCAAGTTCTATTCGACGTGGTATCGCCCCGACAACATGACGCTGCTCGTCATCGGCGATCTGCAAGGCCGCAATCCGCAGACGTTGATCGAGAAGGAGTTCAACGACATCGCCAGACCGTCGACGCCGCTTCTTGCTGAGCCGTCGCCGGGCAAGCTCGATCTCGCGCATCCCTTCTACGCCATCTTCGAGAAGGAGATGCCGGCCGTGTCGATCGGCGTCCAGATGGCGACGCCTTTCCGCGATCACGCCGACAACAAGGCCGAGCTCGCCGCTGGCCTGCCGCTCACGATCGCCTGCGCGATGCAGAACCTGCGCTTCGCGGAGCTCGCGAAGCAAGCCGACGCGGCGTTCCTCTCGGCCTCGATCAGCGACACGCACGAGAACGCGACCGGCATGGGCGTGCGGCTCGAGGAAGGCCTGGAGCTCGGCATCCAGTGCCGCGCCGACAAGTGGCAGGCAGCGCTGACCTCCGCCGAGCACGAGCTGCGCCGCGCGATCGAGTTCGGCTTCGAGGAGAAGGAGCTCGCGGAAGCGCGCGCCGACGTGCTGCGCAGTCTCGAGGAGTCGGTCTCGCGCGAGAAGACGCGCTCGAGCGCGAGCTGGCTCGGCGAGCTGCTCGACGCCTGCGAGAACCGCAGCGTGCCGACCAGCGCGGCGACGCGTCGCGAGCTCGCCAAGCCGCTCGTCGAGGCGCTCGACGTCGCGGCGTGCCAGAAGGCGCTGGCGAAGGCGTGGAGCGAGGGGCGCCTGGTCATCGGCACCGGCGGGCCGCTCGATCTGGGCGCCGACGGGCCCAAGCTGCTGAAGGACGCGTACGAGAAGGCGCGCGCGGAGAAGCTCGAGGCGCGCGCGAAGACCGAGGACAAGCCCTTCGCCTACGCCTCCGATCCGAAGAAGGCCGGCCCCATCGCAGCGCGAGCGCACAACGAGGAGTTCGACTTCGAGGACGTCACCTTCGCGAACGGCGTGCGCCTGCGCGTCAAGAAGACCGACTTCAAGCAGAAGCAGATCCTCGTTTCGGTGCAGCTCGGAGAAGGCGAGCTCTCGCTCGAGCCGGGACGCAAGGCGTTGAGCCGCGTCGCGTCGGGCATCGTCGAAGCCTGCGGCTTCAAGGAGCACAGCCAGGACGATCTGCGCCGCCTGAACGCGGGCAAGGAAGTCGGCTACTCGTTCGCGGTGGGCGAGAACCAGTTCTCGCTCGACGGCGCGACGACGCAGGAGGACTTGCTGCGCGAGCTCGAGCTCCTCTGCGCGCAGATCGCGAGCCCGGGTTGGCGCTCCGAAGGCCTGACGACGTTCCAGAAGCAGATCGCGGTCGCGTTCGACGGCATGAAGCACCAGCACAACTGGGCGTTGGCGTCGAAGTTCATGCCCGCGCTCTATTCGAACGATCCACGCAAGGCGTGGGTGCCGCAGGAGGCGCTCGAGGCGGTGACGATGCCGGTCGTCTCGGCGTGGGTCGAGGGCGAGCTCGCGAACGCGCCGCTCGACGTCGCGCTCGTCGGCGATCTCGACGTTGACGCGGTCGTGACGGCGGCGGCGCAGACGTTCGGCGCGCTGCCCAAGCGCCGCGCCGCGGAGAAACACGAGGAGCGGCGCAAGGCGATCGCGATCAAGACCGGCATGCGCGAGAGCTACGAGGTCGACACGACGGTGCCGAAGACGCTCGTCGTCATCTCCTATCCGACCACCGACGGCCGCGACGCCGCACTGCGGCGCAACCTGCGCTTCCTCGGCCTCGTGTTGAACGATCGCCTGCGCATCGACGTGCGCGAGAAGCTCGGCGCCGCGTACTCGCCAGGTGCGGGCAGCATGGCGAACGAGGTCATCGAGGGCGACGGCATGCTGATGATCAACGCGATGGCCGACCCCGACAAGGTCGAGGCGCTCGTCGATGCGTGCAAGGCCTCCGCGCAGAAGTCACCGACGAGGAGGTCGAGCGCCTGCGCGCGCCGCAGCTCGCCGCGTTCCGCGACGGCCTGCGCACGAATGGCTACTGGCTGCGAGCCCTCTCGCGCTTCCACACGTGTCCGACGGCGCTCGAGGAGTTGCGCACGGTGGGCAGCTCGCTCGAGAACCTCAAGGCCGAGGCGCTCACGCCGCTCGCCAAGCGCTACCTCGCCGCCGAACGCGCGAGCATCGCAGTCATCGCCCCCGTCGCGATCAAGAAGGACGGAGCGAGCAGCGAAGCGAGCGCGCCGAAGAAGAAGGACTGATCGGAGCGCGCGCTCGCGGCGCGTTCCTCGAGAGCGCCTCTTCGCCGTCTTGCGACGGCGCGGGGCGCTCTCGCGCGTTTCGCGTTCGCCCAAGGTCGACGCGCACGCGTCGCAACGCGTTCAGAGGAAGTGGACTTCCGTCGACTCGCCGACGAGCAGCTCGCTACGCCGCTTCGAAACCACGGCACGTTGCAATCGAACGCACGCGGCGTGCACGACGAGCGCGAGCGCGAGACACACCGCCCCGAGCACGATCATGACGCGTCCATGTTTCGCGTCCAACAGTGCCGAGCCGAACCCCAGCGCCGCCAGAAGCATGAACGCGGCGCGCGCGACCTTCAGCACGCCGCGCAGAAGTCTCGAGCCCGGCATCACGCCTTCGATCCTATGCGGCCCGGCGCCCGGTCGGCGCAGTAGCTGAATTTCCAGGCGAGAACGCTCGCACCCGCGCGGGCTTCTGCGCCCGCAGCCGTCACGGAAAGGCGCGTTCACTTCGCGAGCGGGTTCGCCCAGACGCGCACGCTGCCGTCCCTGGATCCCGTGACCAATCGCTTGCCGTCGGGAGTGAACCTGACGGCGGCGATCAACGCCGTGTGACCCTCGAACCGGGCGAACAGAGTCCCCTTCTCCAGCTCGAACAGGAACCCGTGCCCCAACGCATCGACGCTCGCGACGGCGCGCCCGTCGGGCGAGAAGTGCGCGTCGAGCACGCGTTCCTCGGGACCCGCGAGGACGCAGCGCAACTTGCCCGTGCTCACGTTCCACACGCGCGAGGTGCGGTCCTGCCACGACGTGGTCAGCGCCTGCTTGCTGTCGGCGCTGAACTCACAGGCGAGCATGAAGCCCTCGTGCCCGCGCAGCTCGGCGGTGCGCGCGCCCGTCGCCGCGTCCCACAAGCGGCCGGTTCGATCGGAGGAAACGGTCAGGAGCCACTTTCCGTCGGGACTCCAGGCCGTTTGCGCGAGACCGAGGTCGTGACCCTTCAGCTCGCCGTCGAAGCGCAGCTGCTCGAGATCGAAGATCCGTGCCGTGCTCTTGCCCTCGCAACCGACGAGCAGCGCGAGACCGTCGGGCCGGAAGCTCGAGTGCACGCGCGAGCGCTGGCCGTCGATCGTCGCGATCAGCTCGCCGTTCGACGGATCCCACACGCGCGCCTCGGTCGCCTCGTTCGGTTCGCGCCCGTTCATCGACGAGTCGGTGACGAGCCGCTTGCCGTCCGGACTGAAGCGCGCGTGCGCCATGCCGAGCTTCTGCCCGCGCAGCGTGCGCTCGTGCGCGGAGGTCTCCGCGTTCCACACGCGCGCGGCTCCGTACTGCACGGTGACGAGATGGCGGCCGGAGGGATCGAACGCGACGTCCCAGACGTCCAATTCGAGCGGTTCCGTGGGCAGGCGCGCAAGCACTTCGCCGGACGTCAGCGAGACGACGCACGCCTGTCCTCTGTCGCCGCCGATCGCGATGCGCTCGCCGTTCTTGTCGAGCGCGATGGCGTGCACCGCGCCGATGCCTGGATCGATCTGGCGCAGACAGGGCAGTGTCTTCGACACGGT
Source organism: Planctomycetota bacterium (assembly GCA_044228975.1). Taxonomy (GTDB): domain Bacteria; phylum Planctomycetota; class UBA1135; order UBA1135; genus JADJNY01. The sequence continues at coordinate 28,609 of JBGATX010000052.1, forward strand.
CGCCGCATCGGCCTGCGGCTTCTGGACGTCGCCAATCATCAGCGCGGTCACGAACCAGACTCCGAACATCGCTCCCACCCTCTCCTCGTGCGGAACCCTCGAGCGCGAGCTCGTGCGAGCGTCGCGCGGCGAGCGAAACGTGCGAGCCGGCGTCTCACCGTCGCGCGAGCACGCCGGACGTTTCGCTCACGCCCGGCTCAGGGTACTCCAGAACGAGCGCGCGTTGCTCGGCGGAACGAGGCCGAGGCTTTCCTCCACCGTCGCGCCGATGTCGGCGAAGCTGTCGCGAGTGCCGAGGTCGATGCCGGGCTTCACCGCCGGACCGCAGGCGAGGATCGGGATGTACTCGCGCGTGTGGTCGGTCGTTTCGTGCTTCGTCGGGTCGTTGCCGTGGTCCGCGGTCATCAGGACGGCGTCGCCCGGGCGCAGATGACGCTCGAGCTCGATCAAGTCGCCATCGAAGGCCTCGAGCGCGCGTCGATAGCCCTGCGCGTCGCGTCGATGGCCGTAGAGCATGTCGAAGTCGACGAGGTTCACGAACACGAAGCCGTGAGCGAGCTCCTTGGCGACGCGAATCGTGTGCTGCATGCCGTCGCGATTGCCCTCGGTGTGGATCGCCTGCGTCAAACCGCGCGCGGCGAAGATGTCTTCGATCTTGCCCACGCCGACGACCGGCACGCCGGCCTTCTTCAAGCGATCGAGGCTCGTGTCCTTCGGCGGCGGCATCGAGTAATCGCGGCGGTTGTACGTGCGCTTGAAGGAGCCCGGCTCCCCCACGAACGGCCGCGCGATGACGCGACCGACTCCATAGGGATCGAGGATCTCGCGCGCGATGACGCAGATCTCGTACAGGCGCTCCAGACCGAAGTGCGTCTCGTGCGCGGCGACCTGGAACACGGAATCAGCGCTCGTGTAGACGATCGGCTTGCCGCTCGCGATGTGCTCGGCCCCCAGGCGATCGATCACTTCCGTGCCCGACGCGGGAGCGTTGCACAGGACGCCGGGGAGCTTGCCACGGCGAATGAACGGTTCGAGGATCGCCGGCGTGAAGCCCTCGGGGAAGACAGGGAACGCCTTCTCGAGCGCGCAGCCCATCATCTCCCAGTGCCCGGTCGACGTGTCCTTGCCCGGCGAACGCTCGCGCGCGCGGCCGAAAGCTCCCGCGGGTTTCGCCGGACGAACGACGCGCTTCACGCCTTCGATCGCGCCGAGCCCGAGCGCGCTCATGCGCGGCACGTCCAGGCCACCCGCCGCTTCGATCAAGTGGTCGAGCGTGTGCGCTCCCGCATCGCCGAAGCTCGCGGCGTCGGGCAAGGCCCCCACGCCGAGCGAATCGAGCACGAGGACGAAAGTGCGCCGTTTCAAGCTCAGGCCTTCCGCCGCGCGACGGACTTCTGGATCGTCTCGCGCACCTGGCGGTCCATCTCCTCGACCCATTCGGTGCCGAAATCGCGCTCGAGCAGCATCGCCTCGCTGAACTCGTAGCGCCCCGAGCGCGGGTCGAAGTCGAACTGGTAGTCGTGCTCGCTGCCGTCGTCCTCGGTGACCATCACCAGGACGATGTTGTTGGGTTCATCGAGCTCGACGCGGAAGGTGGCCATGGTCTCTGGGAGTTCGGGTGCGGTGTGACGAGCGCGCCATCCTAACCGCGCGACGCGCACTGCCGCCCGGTACGGTACACGGCATCTTTCTCACCGATTCGACCCGCGGCGGTACGTGCGCCTCGCGGCCGGGCGAATCGGTGCGGTACGGTACACGGCATCTTTCTCACCGATTCGACCCGCGGCGGTACGTGCGCCTCGCGGCCGGGCGAATCGGTGAGAAAGATGCCGTGTACCGTACGGGCGCGCGCGCTCCCTTCGACCGCGGCGCGTGGAATCGAGGTCAAGGTTGATCTTCCGCCGGTGCGGGCGCTAGGAAGCCCGGCGCGAGTCCCTATCTTGGAGGGCGTGCCGACCTCGCGCCTGCAATCGATCCTCGCCGCCGCCGCGCTCGCGTTCCTTGCGAGCTGCGCGAGCTGGCAAACGGTCGAGCGCACGGAGCGCTGGTCGCTCTTGAGCTCGACGCAGCCCGCCGACACGGAGCGCCGCGCGTACGTTGACGCGATCGAGCCGGCTTTCGACGCGGTCGCCTTGCGCTTCGGCGCGTTCAAGAGCCGCGTGTCGATCCACATGTGGAAAGGCGATCCGCCGGGGGACGACACGGGCAGCACGGCGCAGCTCCACGAGTCGCGCACCGGCGCGGTGCAGGACGTGCCCGGCATCGGTCCCGCTCGAGTGCGCGCGTTCCATGCGCGATCGCGCGGGCTCTTCGGCACCGTCTCGGGCGTGTACCTCGGCGCCGCGGAGACGGGCACGACCGCGCACGAGCTCGTGCACGCGCGTCTGGCGGAAGAGAGCGTCAACCTGCCGCTGTGGCTCGAGGAAGGCCTGGCGTCGGTCGTCGGCGACGGCTACTGCGACGGACGGCGCTGGGTCGTCGACGGCCTGGCGTGCTGGCCGCTGCGCGAGCTCACGGAAGCGCGCCTCGACGATCGCGAGCTCTCGAGCCTGCTCGCCCTGGTCGCCGACGACTCGACCGACGTGCGGCAGAACGTGCTCGCGCACTTCGTCGGCTGGGCGATCGTCTTCGACCTCTACCGCGAATCGGGCAAGCTCGACTGGCGCGCGTGGGTGAGCGCGTTCGAGAAGCACATCGATCTCGCCGAAGCGCGCCTGCGCCTGGCGCGCACGCTCGCGCCCGAGACCTTGCGGCACTGGCTCGAGCGCCTCGACGATCCCGATCGCGGCGTGCGCATCGCGACGGCGAAAGGCACGTGGAAGCTGCGCTCGCCGACGGTGGTCGAGGCGCTGCTCGATCGCCTCGAGCGCGAGGACGATCCGATCGTGCGCGTCGCGCTGGGCATCAACGCGCTCGCCGCCGCGGGCGAGATGCGCCTGCCGAACGGCTTGCAGGAGCGCATGTGGAGCACCGTCGGGCCCATGCTGCGGCGCGTGAAGCTCGACGATCCCGTCGAAGCGCAGGCGGTCGAGGACCTGCGGCGCACCTTCCGCTGGGGCGCGCGCCAGAGCCCGCGCGAACCGCTCGAGAAGCTGCGCCGCTACTGGGCCGAGTGAACGCGGCGCGCGCGGCAGCGACGGGCGCGCGCGATACATTGGGCGAGGATCCCCAAGCGTGAGTTCTCGTCCGGATTCCGTCGAAGCGGCGATCGAGCTGTTCCTCGAGCGGCGGCGCGCCGGCGAGCTGCTCGACGCGCGTGCCTTCGCCCGCCAGTACGAGGAGCTGGGCGCGGAGCTTCCCGCGGCGCTGGACGCGCTGCTCGCCTTGGAGCGTTCCGCGCCGGCGTCGCGCACGCGCACGAGCCTCGGCGCGTATCGCATCGTGCGCGAGGTCGGCCGCGGCGGCATGGGCGTCGTGTACGAGGCGCTGGAGGAGCCGCTCGGCCGGCGCGTGGCGCTCAAGGTGCTGCCGCCCGAGCTCGTGTCGAGCGCCTCGGCGCGCGCGCGCTTGAAGCGCGAGGCGCAGCTCGTCTCGCGCCTCGAACACTCCGGCATCGCGACCGTGTACGGCGCCGGAGTCGACTCCGACGAGCCCTGGATCGCGATGCGCTTCGTCGAGGGACGCACGCTCGCCGAGTTGATCGAGCGCGCACGCGAGCGCGGTCTCGCGTCGGCCTCGCCGGACGAGTCGCGCGAGAGCGGAGCCGGCGCCGTGCGCGCCATCGTCGAGTGCCTCGCGCGCGTGGCGCGCACGCTGCAGTTCGCGCACGAACAGGGTGTCGTGCACCGCGACGTCAAGCCGTCGAACATCGCCGTCGGAGCCGATCGCGCGCCCGTGCTGCTCGATTTCGGCCTGGCCGTCGGCGGCGACGGCGACACGCCGACGTTGACGCACACCGGGCACACCGTGGGCACGCCGGCCTACTTCGCGCCGGAGCTCGTGAACGGCGAGCGCGCGCGACCGGACGCGCAGTGCGACGTGTACGCGCTCGGCGTCACGCTCTACGAGTGCCTCACGCTGCACCGGCCGTTCGAAGGTCCGACGCCGATGGCGCTCCTGCGCTCGATCGAGTCGGGCACGATCTCCGACGTGCGCTCGTCGAACGCCGACGTGTCGCGCGATCTCTCGGTCGTCGTGGCGACCGCGATGGAGCGCGATCCGGGGCGGCGCTACGCCACCGCGGCGGCCTTCGCCGCCGATCTCGAGGCCTGCGCGGCGGGCCGGTCGATCGTCGCGCGCCGCGCTCCGCTCTCCGGTCGGCTGCTGCGTTGGATGCGCCGCGAACCGCGCCAGGCCCTGCTCGCGGGCTCGCTGGCCGTCGCGACGCTCGCGGCCGCGGGATTCGGCGGCAATTGGCTGGCTTCGCGCGACGTGGTGCGCGTCGCCCACGATGTCGCGCGCGCGCAGTCGGTGGAGAGCGCGCTGCTCGCCGGGTATTCGAAGCTGCTCGAGAACCAGCCCAGCGAT
>JBGATX010000284.1:0-3913 GCA_044228975.1 Planctomycetota bacterium
GTCCCCCGCTGGCGGTGATCGGCGTGATGGGAGCGCTCGTCGTGCACGGGCCGAGTGCGGGCTCGCGCGAGTTGCGCGCGACGGGAGCCACGGTCGCCGATGGTGACGGCGACGGCTTGCCGGACGGGCTGGAGCGCAGGATGTTCACCTCGCCGATCGACGCCGACACCGACCACGACGGCTTCTCCGATCTCGAGGAACTCGCGCGTCAGAGTTCGCCGCTCGTCGTCGACCAATTGACCTTGCACGGCCGTCTGCGTCTGGGCATGGCGGCGCACGAAGACGGCAACATGCTGCACGTGCTCGTCGCGGTGTACCTGCCCGACATGAACTTGCGCAACAAGGACCTGCACCTGGGCATCGCAACGCCGTCTCGCATGGTCGAGCTGGCGCGGCCCGAGCTGCTCTCGATCGCGACGATCGAGTTCGCGCCGGCGCACTCGCCGTCGGCGCTGATCGCGTTGATCGACGTCCCGTTCGCGGTGACGCTCCTGCAGAGCGTCGGCGAGCTCAATGTCTACGCGACGGTCGGGAACTACGGCGCCGGTGTCGTCGCGGGCGCCGCGGCCATCCGGCTCGCGTGGGTGAACGATGCGCCGGTGTGGTGCATGCCCGATCCGTACTTCGTTCCTCCCTCCGGCGACGGTGGCGGCACGTCGCTGATGCCGGAGCCGGGTGGCTCGGCCACGGCGGGCGGAACGGTGTTCGTCCCGCTGGTCCCGCCGGGCGAGCTCCCCGATGCGTGGCAGGCCGGACAGATCTGCTATCAGCGCGCCACTCCCGTCGGATACGCGGGCGCGCTCGTCACGCACGAAGTCACGCGCGCCGAGTGCGTCGCCAACTGGGACGCGTACTGCGCGCCGAGCTGTTCGCAGACCGTGGGGAGCACGTACAGCGAGGTCGATCCGCTGGCGCTGCTGGGGGGCTGAGTTCCACGTGAGCCGACGGGCGGAGGGCGCTTTCGATGAAGCGCCCCGCGCAGCCTTTCGAGCGTGTTCGTGGCGAGCTCGCGACGCAATGCACGACCCGGTCGTAAACCCTGCTCTAAGCTTGTTTCGCAGGGAACCTCCAACTGCTTTGCGACGTCCCAGATCCGTCCTGGACCGGGCATGAAACACGACCCCGATCACGAGCTCGTGGAAGCTTGTCAGGCCGCGCTTCCGAGCGGGCTCGACGGGCCGTTCCGCGCGTTGTACGAGCAGTACAAGGACCGGGTCTACAACGTCTGCTACCGGATCACCGGCAACGCGACCGACGCGCTCGACGCCTCGCAAGAGACCTTCGGCATCATGTTCCGCAAGATCGGCGAGTTCCGCTTCGAGTCGAAGTTCTCGAGCTGGGTGTATCGCATCGCGGTCAATGCCAGCATCGACATGAAGCGCCGCGCGGGTTCGCGCTGGTTCGCTTCGCTCGACTCCACCGGCGAAGGAGCGCGCGCCAGCGGCGGACGGATGGAGATTCGCGACGATCGCGTCGAGCTCCCGATGCGCGCGGCGTCGCGCCACGAGCTCGAGCACGAGATCCACAACGCGATCCAGCAGCTCAGTCCGAAGATGCGCGCGATCACCGTCCTGCGCTACGTCGAGAACCTCTCCTACGACGAGATCGCCGAGGCCCTGCAGATCTCGCTCGGAACCGTCAAGTCGCGCCTCGCTCGCGCGCACGAAGCGCTCGATCGCGAGCTCACGCCCTTGCTCGATCGCTACTACTTGAGCTGAGTCGATGTTCCCCATGCGCCCTGGCTGCCGAGAGCTGCGAGACACCTGGATCGAGTTCGCTCGCACGAGCGCGCTCGACCGCGAGCTCGTCGCGCACCTCGCGACTTGCGAGGAGTGCACGCGTTTCGTCGGCCACGCTCGGCGCACGGCGCGCGCGCTGCTCGATCTCGAGCGCCAGGATGCGCCCGACGAGCTCGCGGGACGCGTCGTGGCCGCCTGCCACTCGGGATTCCTGCAGGAACGCGCCGCGCAGTGGACGCGCGAGCTCGCGCGCCTGGAAGCGCCGGACGCGCTCGATCAGAAGGTCCTCGGGGTGCCGCGCGAGAACGTGCGCGCTCCGGCCGTGCTCGAGCGGCTGGTCGCCGAGGAGCTGCGCGATCCGGCGAAGGCCATCTCGCGTCGCTACGTCGGCAGCCTGCAACGTCGCCCGGCGCCGCGCGGGCTGGCGGAGCGCGTCGCGCACGCACTGCACCGTCCGCGTCCGAGGTTGCGCGGACTGCGCGGCTGGCAGCTCGCCGCCGCGAGCCTCGCCGGCATGCTGCTCGTCGTCGTCTTCGGTGCGCTGCGAGCCGACGTCGCGCGCGCCTCGTCGCACCTCGCGTTCCAGGTCGAGCACGTGGCTCGCCGCCGCGAGCCTCGCCGGCATGCTGCTCGTCGTCGTCTTCGGTGCGCTGCGAGCCGATGTCGCGCGCGCCTCGTCGCCCCTCGCGTTCCAGGTCGAGCACGTGCAGCGCGCCGAGGATCTCGGGCCGATGGCCGCGAACATGTTCGGCTCGCTCAGCGGCGTCATCGGCGTGCCCGCGCGTGCGGCAGGAGAGTCGCCGCGATGACGCGCGCCGCCATCTCGCTCGCCGTGCTCGCGCTCGGCTTCGCACTCGCTTGCGGCAAGCCGTCGACGAGCGAAGCAGCCGACGCGCCCTCCGCGCTGATGCTCCTGCGCGGGCCGGTCGCGGGCAACCTCTTCGAACAGATCGCGGCCGCGCCGGAGCACACGCTCTTCGCGGGCACGCGGCGCTGGCTCATCCGCGCCGAGCAGGACGGCGCGATCCAGGAGAGCGAATACGTCGAACGGGTCGCTGCCGACGGCCGCGGGGGTTTCGCGCTCGCGCCGGTCGACGTCGTGCGTCCGGCGATGCGCGATTCGCAGCTGCAACTCTTCGAGCTGATGCAGAAGGGGCGCGAGGCCTTCCTGTATCGCTACCGCGACGTCCGCATCCGCGACGTCGACTTGATGCACCAGCACTACACCGCGCGCGCGACGGGAGCGGTCGTGAGCGTCGCGGGACGCGCGTGCGACGTGATCGAGATCGACAAGACGCGCGAGCCGCGCACGCACTACGTCCTGGCGATCGACCAGGTGACGCGCCTGGTGCTGCGCTCGGAGGAATTCGCGCGCGCCGGCGTGCTCGTGGCGCGCATGGAGTTCGAGAGCTTCGATCCGCAGCCCGATCTCTCGGGCGTCGCGATGCACGCGAACCTGCCGTCGACGCCCATCGACGCGAACGCGGCCAACATGGCGGAGCTGGGCTTCCACCTGCGTCGGCCGACGCTCGTGCACGGCTTCCAGCTCGCGCGCGCGGAGAAGCTCGACGACGGCACGCGTACCTGGGCGCGCATCCTCTACCACGACGGCGTCGAGCCGCTCTTCTACCTGCAGGGCGGTCCGTTGCACGCGCACGGGGCGAACCCGACTCCGGTTCCGACGAGTCCGATCGGCGGCATGCCGGTCGTGCGCGTGTTCCGCTCGGGGTCGTGGACGCTCGCGAGCTGCGAGCGCGACGGCTACCAGTTCCTGGTCGCGGGCAAGATCTCCGAAGACGATCTGCTTGCCACGCTGAAGTCCGCGCTCGAATGAACGTGGAGCCGGCGCGGGCCGCCCGGATGCGCGTCGCTCGCATGGCGATCGGGCCGCGCACTGGCGCGTCGGTGGAGATCGGCGCCGCGCGCGAAGACGTGCCGCGCGGGAACCGCAGCGGCGCATTCCCTCGCTCGTCGAAGCACTCGCGCGCGGGCAGCTTCGAGCGCGCCGACGGAAGTCCTTTCCACCCGAGCCGCACGAGTCCCTCACGGCGCGACGGGCTCCCATTCCACGTCGTAGGGCGGGCGTCCTTTTGGCCGGCCGCGGTCCGGCACGCGGGGTAGGCTGGATGCGTTGAGTGCACCGCGCGCCCGACCCACACGAGAGCCCATGAGCA
>JBGATX010000053.1:0-33211 GCA_044228975.1 Planctomycetota bacterium
GGGCCCGACTGGACGGACTCCAACGTGCAGCGGCTCCAACACGGAGCCCTCGAGACTGCGAATGGAAGCGTGGCGGAACGGGGTGTGTGGCGGAAACTCGGACGGGGCCTTGACGGGGGGTGGCCCTCTCATGGAAGCACGCTCGTGTGGCGCGTTGCGCTCGTTCGCGCCGTTGCGCTTCATCTCCCTTGCGCGCCGCACCGTCACTCCACCGAGACGAAAAGAAAGGAGCAGCGAGCCCAAGCCCACCGCTCCCCATTCACGACGCAGGTTCTCCCCGCGCCACCGCGGCGCCCGCCACCGTCACCGACGGCGGCGAGCGCTCCGGTTCAGGTCACTAGCGGATCGCGAACCCGCTGATGTTCGCCCCCGCGGGCAATCCGATCGTCGCACCGCGCAGGTACGCGCTGTACGTACCGGCGGTGGTCGACCCGATCGCCGTCGGCGAGAACACCGACACATCGCGTCCGACGCCAGTCAACCCCGTCACGGTGAACGCACCCACCGTGGAGAAGAAGATCTGACCGCCCGGGCCGACGTACACCGCGTCGATGTCCTCCGTGTTGTCCGTCGACAGGCCCACATCCGACCCGTCGAAGTACCACGAGAAGTTCCCGATCGTCAGCTGGCCCAGGCTGCTCGACGTGAAGCGCAGCAGATCCTCGTCCTGCACGACCGGGATCCCCGACACCGCTCCGACACCGACGATCGAGAGCAGCAGATTGCCGTTCGCATCGAGCCCGATGGCATCGATGTTCTCGTCGAGGGTCGAGAGACCGACGTCCGAGCCATCGAAGTAGAAGCTGAACGTGCCCGTCGTCGTCGGGCCCAACGTGTTGGGTGTGAAGCGCACGATGTCGTTCGGCTGGACCGTCGTGCTTCCGCCGGGTCCTCCGGTGAGGCCCGGGATGCTGACGGTCGAAGCGAAGCTCATCAGGATGCGGCCGCCCGGCAGGACGCAGAACGCCTTGAGCGTCGCGCTGCCCAGGCCGACGTCCGAGCCGTCGACGTAGAGCGAGTACTGCCCCGTGGCGGAGTCGTACGACACGATGTCCTCGTCGGCCACGTTGCCGGCACCCGGCACGGTCGTCGCCGAAGCGAAAGACATCAACACCGTCGTGAGCGCGGAGTCGAAGTGGTCGACGCCCGGGCTGCCTTCCGTGCTCGAGACATTGAGGAAGTTGGGCAGCGGGTTGTTGGCTGCGCGTCCCGCGGCTCCCACCGGCGCGATGCGCTGGAAACGCGCATCCGCGAGCAGCGCCGCGCGACCGGCCGTGTTGTCCGGCGCGTCGCCTTCGACCGGGATGATGATCTCCGGGTGGTCGAAGGGAGCGCGCTCGAACTTGACGCGCGAGTCGGTCAAGGCGATCAGGAAGTCGACCAGCGCGACCTTGTCCGTCTCCGTGAAGAGCGCGCCGAAGTCGACGTGCAGATCGGTGATGAGCGGATCGCGGTCCGACGCGTTGGTCATCGGGAAGTCGCCACCGCGGCTGTAGAAGTCGATCACCTGGCGCAGGGTGAGCATTCCGCCGTTGTGGAAGTAGGGCCCTGTGAGCTCGACGTTGCGCAGCTGCGGCACCTTGAAGCTGCCGTTGCGGGCGACGCGATTGGGATTGGGGAACGTGCCGGAGGGCAGGACGACGATGTCGACCGTGGGCGAGATCGTGTCCGGCAGGAAGATCGGCTGGTTGATGTTCGGGAACGCCAGACCGATCGGGAAGTCGTTCAAGTAGCTCGCCAGGTATCCCGGTACCGGCGGAACGGGGTTCGACGGATCGGAGAACGTTCCCACCGGATAGCCGCCTTTCTGCAGCCCCAGAGCCGCGAGCGAGAGCGGGAATCCGAACGCATCGGTGCCGCCGCGACCGATGTCCTCGGCGATCGGACGCACGCCGATGTTGTAGATGCCCTTGTCGACGAGACCGCTGCCCGAGGGGAAGCCGTTGCCGTCGAGAGCCTGGTTCAAACCGTCCATCTCCATCGCGATCGCAGCGTTGTTGCGCAGGCGATACTCGAGCAGGAAGCCGGACAGGACCTTGTCCGCGCCGGTGATGAGGTCGGGCGGCATCGTGTCGTACACGGAGCGGATCGAGTTCTCGGTCAGCTCTTGCGCGAAGTGACACACCGTGCAGCTGCCGCTGCGGAAGAGCGGGTTGAGGCGCGAGAGGTTCGAGCCCTGGAACAGGTCGTAGCCGAAGAGCTGGCGCGTCGTCATGCCGACGACCTGCACTCCGGGCGTGACCGGATCGATGTCGGTCACGATGCCGAGGAACTCGTTGGGGTTCGCGTCGTGGAACTGGTCGAACGGCGAGTCGTTCGGCAGCAGGATCTGCGTGTACGCCTGCACCGAGAGACCGAAGAAGAGGCTGAAATTGGCCTCCTTCTGCGTGTACTCGTTCGTCGCCGACGGCAAAGCGGCGCCGGGGTGGATCGAAAGCGAGACGCCGTCGAAGCCGTCGGCCGGATCGTTCGCCGAGACGAGGTGCTGGGTCGCGTTCGACCAGAACTGCGCGCCGAACGCCTGCTCGATCAGCGTCGCGTAGCTGACGTTCAGACCCGGACGGCCGGGCGTCGCGTTCTGGTTCGACAGCGGGCCGAGCACGCTGTCGGTCGGATCGACGAGCTGGTTCGCGAGCGGCACCGCGTTGGCCTGCAAGAGCTTCTTGCCGATCTTGGCCCAGAAGCGCTTGTCGAACGACATCTCGAAGTTGCTCAACGCCGGACCGGTCGCGAGCGAAGCCATGCTCGAGAGACGGATGAGCTGGCGCGTCGCCGCGAGTGCGCCGGCTTCGTCGACGAAGACGTGCGAGTACGGGTCGGCCGCGCCGAAGGGACTGCCTCCGTTGAAGTCGTGGCGTGCGCGACCGTCCCAGAAGTTGTCGAAGTTGTTCGCCGCGGCGAAGAACGTCGGCGTATTGCGCGGCTCGACGCGGCGCACGTCCTGGAACACCGCACCGACCGGATCGGGCAGCGCGAGTCCGAGGTCGGGCTTGAGTACGGGCGGATTCGTGCCGGGCACGAAGGCGCCGGCTCCGGGCGTCGGGATGTCGACGAACTGGCGGAACATGACGCCCATCGACGACATGACGTCGTTCGAATCGCGCAGCACGTTGGCAGGGTTCAAGAGAGGCTCACCCTGAGTGACGGGATTGAGCAGCTTGTGGAAGGGGAAGTCGCTGGCCACGACGGCCTGGTTCTTCCCGCGTACTTGCAGCGTGTTGTCTCCGGCATTGACGCCCGGATTGAGCTGGTTCTTGACGCGATTGTCGGCGCCGGCGCTGAAGTGGCACGACGCGCAGGCTTGCACGCCGTCGCTGCCGACCTGCATGTCCCAGAAAAGTGCCTTGCCCAATTGCACGGCGGCGATGCGATTGACGATGAAGTCCGTCTCGTTCACCGGCAGCTCGAGCGGGCGGTTGGGGGCATCGCCGACGAAAGGGAACTCGCCCGTGGCCGGAATCTCGAACGAGATGCCGAAAGGCGGCAGGCTCAAGCGCAGCGGCTGCGCCGTGTACGTGTTCACCGTCATCGGGTGCACGTCGAGCGCGGGAATCGTCGGCAATCCGGGGTAGATCACGCGATCGGCCGGTGTGCTCGTCGGGTTCCTCAGCAGGTTGAAGAGGTCCTGGTTCGACGGCGACGACTTCAATGACTGGGCATGCGCGAGCGTGCCACTGGCTGCCAGGCCGATCGCCAATGCGGCGGCCCTGCCCAGACCGCGCGACGGCGGTCGTGACGATGTGAAAAGCATGGTGCGGATCCTTGTTGAATGCGTTCAACGGTCGCGGGACCGTTTGGGGGGGAATGACTCGAGGACGAACCGTCGGAAACAGAGATCCTCGAGGAGACAGCGGGCTGAACGGACGAACCTCGAGGATTCGCCGAACCACGCCTGCGAAACGCCGCCGGGCCGTGACGCCAATCCAGGGCGCTCGCGAAGCGTGATGAACACGCTCGACGATCTCCGCTGCATGGATTGCAGGACCCGACGGTGGATGGAGCGGCCGCAGCTCGGTGCGCGGACCGCTGGACGAGCACCGTCTGCGCGGAACGCGCCGCGCGCACGAGGGCACCGACTTGGGCAAGGCGCATCCGGCGAGCGTCGAGGCCAACGCCGGAACGCGGCGCGCTCGCGGCGAGCCGGAGCTGCGGAGTGAAAACGACAGGGCCAATCCGCCCCCGCATGGGTCGGGGCGTAGCGCGAGACTCGAAGCGAGACTTCAAGGCAACCCCCCCAAAGATGAACGCTCGTCGCCGGTGTGCGAAGAAATGAGGCGCGCGTCACCCTACCAGCCTGCGCACTTTTGCGCAGGCCTCCGATCCCTGGAAACCCGCGCGGAGTTGCGTTGGACGGACGCGCAAACTCTGCCGTGAACTTGCGACTGCTCAATTCACGGGCGAGCACGGAAGCGGGATCGTTCGACAGCTCCGCCTTGGGGCCAACCAACCTGTCGAATCGTTAATACAGGGCTCTGGGCCGAGATCGCGCGGCCACGCTGGAGGGCGCCGCACGCTCACGGCATCGACGAGAATCGTGGAGTCGCGGCGGGTCTTCGCAGCTCCCTCGCCGAGCGGGCACTCCACGCGGCGTTCGAGCGCGCCGCAGGTCGAGCGGCGCTCGAATTCCGCGACGCGCGGCGAGTCGCATGCGACGTCGCGGCCGAGGCGGTCCGCGTAGATCACGCGAAAGTCTCGCGCGCCGCGAGACCTCGATCGACGAATCGGTACGAGTCAGCTCCCCGCCGAACGCGCGCGTGCCTCAGCGGCTCCCGAACCAGCGCTCGCGCTCGAGCTTGTCCTGCGCCACCTGCGCGAGCACCTCGCGGATCGCGAGCAACCCGCCGCTGCGCAACGAGCGCGCTGCCGCGCTGCGCGCCTTGCTCACGTTCGCATCCGACTCCGCGCTCGAGTTCGACTCCAGCACGCCGAGCCACTGCGGATCGCGCGTCAACGCCAGCGCGCACGCCGCCGCGGCGCGTTCGGAGCTCGCGCCCTTTTCGAAGACGCTCTTCAGCACCGCCGCGACATCGTCTCCAGGCGCGAGCGAACCCAGCGCGACGATCGCATTGACACGCAGGAGCTCGTCCTTTTCCGTCTGCGCGAGCTTCAGGATCTCCTTGCGCGTCGCCGCATCGCTCGAACCCACGGCCGCGAGCGCTCGGATCCACTCCTTCTTGATCTCGCGATGGTCTTCCTTGGCGAAGGCCGTCTGCACGCGTTTCAACGATGCCGGAGCGGCGAGCTGCTCGAGCGCGACGGCCGCTTCCAGGCGCAAGTCGTTTTGTCCGCCGACCGCGAACTCGCTGACGAGCTCCCAATACGACGGCGGTGACAATGCGCCGATCGAGCGCAACACGCGCGCGCGCTCGTCTCCGTACGCGCCTCCGTTGCTGCCGCTGCCGGCCGTGCCGCCCGAGCGCAGTTCGGAGCGCACGTAGTCGATGCACTCCGGCTCGTCGGAGGAGAGCACGCGTCGCAAGACCTCGATGCGACGATCGCTCTCCATGCCCTTCTTGATCTCCTTGATGAGACCGAGGGCTTCGCTGCGCGTCGCCGGTGTCGCGGACGGAGTCGATCCCGGATCCCACACGCCGCCGAGGATCAAGCGGCGCGGGGCGTGCGCGCCGGTCGAGGGCGCCGCCTTCGATTGCGGGTCGAGCGTGTGCAGTGCCGTGATCCAGCACCACTCGAGCTCCGCCGCGCTGACCTCGTAGGGCACCGAGAGGATCACCTTGCCCTGCGGATCGAGGAAGACGTGCTGCGGCGCGATCACGTATCCGCCCGCGTCGGGCTTGAGCGCGTTCTTGCGCGCCCAGAGGTCGATCTTCCGGTGCTCGGCGCAACGCAACGTGCCGAAGCGCGGGCACGGCTTCTCACCACCGACGTGCTCGTTCGGCGATGCGATCAGGTTGAGCGATTGACCGGCGAGCGCCACGAGCGCCTTGTCGGCGTACACCTTGTCGGCGAGCCGGTCGCACGCACGCTCGCCGTCCATGTTGACCGCCAGGACGACGAGCTTCCTCTGGTCGCGCGCTTGTGCGAGAGCGCCCTCGACGTCCTTCTGCCAGACGATGCCCTCCGCGTCGGTGGACTTGCCGCCGACGAAAGCCGCGCTGCTCGCGACCAGCGCGATGCAGAGCGTTCGAACGCTCGAGAGGAAGCGCATGCAGGAGATGGCAGCGTGCACGGAAACGGCGCCGTTTGTCGTGACGACGTCGTGACGTCGTCGTTGCGCGACGCGCGCTCGAACCGGGCGGTTCGACCGCGGCCGGGCGACGTCGGCTTCGTCCAGCGTACGGGGGAAGCGCGCAATCGGGCGATTTTCGGCGGGGAGAATGGGCATCGTCGGCGGTGCGCGCGACGCGTTCCGGCGCGCGCTCCAGCGGACCTGCGCATCGCCAGCGCGCTTGTGCGACGCGAGTTCGCGACGAGCGGAACTCGTGGAGTACCGCCGTGAAGCGCTCCAGAGGCTTCGCGCGCGAGCGTCGCACCGCCTCTCGGACCGCACGCCGGCAAGTGACGGTGACTCTCTTCATCGGCCGTTCGAACGGAGGCCTGTCCTTCGATCCACCGAGAGCCCTCGATCGAAGTCGGCCTTGCTGGCGGCCTTCGTCGCGTTCGCGCTCGTCGTTCTGTGCGCGCAACGCGAAAAAACGAGGCCCGGCGTATGACGCCGGGCCTCGCCCTCAGGATGGCCCAAACCAATCAGAACGTCACACCCGCTTCATGGCGTGACGTCTCCCAGCACCCCGCGCGGGACTAGGTCGCCGTTCACCTGCATCCCTGTTTCGAAGGGCAGATCGGTTACCCCCATCGGGCCGATCTTCTCGATCAGGAGTGCGAGGAAGGCAGGGTCTGGAAGGCTCGTCGCGAGAGAGTTGGCCACGTTGCCGTCGATGCGGAACCAACCGGTTTCCACACCGACGTTTTCGTTCGGGGAGTGCGACGTGTTCAGCAGGTACTGGTTGTTGAACACGTTGGAGATTCCCGCCAGGGGAATCTTCTCCCAACAAGTGAAGGCGTGCTGCGCGGAGAACGGTTCTTCGTTGTCGTTGTAGATCGTGAAGTCGAGCACGGCCTCGAAGGCCGATCCGCCCGTGAGGTTGATCAGCACGAGGTCGCTGTTCACCGCGCGGCCCTGGCCGAAGAAGCGCGGCACCAGCGTGACGTCGCTCGTGCACTGGTACTCGATGTCGTTCAGATCGCGGATGTCGTCCCCGTCGTGGTCCGTCGCCACGCCTTCGTCGCCGATGCCGAGATACGAGTACGGATTGAAGGAGTAGTCGAGTTGCGTGATGCCGTCGATGACGAGCGCGTTGCCGATCAAGCCGTTGTGCACGATCGCCTGACCGGTCGTGCGGCTCTTGGCGAACGCGTACACGTAGCCCTGGCGCGCGTTGGGGTTGTCGACGCTCGTGATCAGCGACAACGTGTCGTTCGGCGTCAGGTGGTGCGTGCGGTTGGTCTCCAGACAGTCGACGAGGTTGTCCTGCGCGTCGCGACGCGCGATGTAGACGAGCTCCACGTCGACGTTGCCGTGGTCCGGATCCGCGTTCGTGATGGAGAGCAGCGTCAACGCCGCCTGGCGGTTGTCGTACTCGGGGAAGACGAGCAGGCTCGAGGGGAAACGGTGTCCGGGATTGCACGGAGGCGGAGGCGGCGTCTGCAGCGCTTCGATCGTGAGGTCGAAGAGCTGCGGGCTCGCGACCGTCGACGAGCTCGCGCGCGTGAAGAGCGTCTGCACTTGCACGAAACGGCCGAAGATGCCGCTGAATGCTTGTCCATTCGCCGCCGGCAAGTAGGGGAGGCCGGGGAGTTGCGCCAGACTGTCCGCCGCACGGTAGGACACGTCGAAGGCCGTGCCCGCCGGCACGCTCGCGTTCCAGCTGATGCGGCCGAACTCGGTGCCGGCGGCGCCGCTGTCGTACACCACGGTCCACGAGCCGTTGGGCTGCGAAGCGCTGGGGAATACGCGGCCGGTGAAGTCGCCGTAGTCGTACGGCGTCGCATTCGCTCCGAGATCGACGGTGAGATCGACCGCACCCAGTCCGTCGGAACCACCGGCCGGATCGATGCGCATCGCGTTGTTCGAACCGAAGTTCGTCACCCACACCTTGCCCGCGCCGTCGACGGAGACTCCGCGCGGGCTGTTGCCGTTCGCGCCGAGGTTGAGCACCTTGCGGATGACACCGTCGTTCGTGAGGCGCGAGATGTCGTTGCCGGCGCTGCTGCCAACCCACACGTTGTCGTCGGCGAAGGTGACGGCGAGCGAACGGTCGAAGCTCGCGCCACCCGAACGCTTGGGGAAACCCGGGAAGACCGTGCCGTCGGGCGCGATCTTCGTGACCGAGTTGAAGGTGTACTGTGCGATCCAGATGTTGCCCTGGCTGTCGCGCGCGATGCCGTGCGGGGCGAAGACCGGGATGCACAGGCTGCTGCCGTTCGACGGGTCGAAGCGCAGCACGGCGTCCTCGAACAGGCTCGTCGACCAGATGATCCCATTGGGATCGATCAACCCGCCGTGTCCGCCGCATCCGGGCGAAGGCAGCGTGCTCAGGATCGCGCCGTCGACGCCGCTGAGCCTGTTGAACGGATTCGGCGAGTCCGGATAGCCGCCGACCCACACGTCGTCGTTGGAATCGACCGACAGGTGGCGCACTCGCGTCCCGGTCGTGCGCTGGAAGATCTGGATGCACTCGTCGAGCGCGTCCTGCACGAGGCCGTCGGCTCCGCCCGCTCCGTCGGTGACGTTCGGCCAGGAAAAGGCGTCGTTGAGCCCGCGCGAAGTGTGGAGGAGCCCGTCGCCGTCGCGATCGACGCAGGTGTTGTAGATGAAGGGCGGAGCGAGGTACTCGCCGTTCGAGTCGGGAGCGCCGTTCGCGTTCACGCGCGTGCCGCCGACGATCAAGCCGATGCGGCACACCGATCCCAGGCCGCCCGAGGCCTCGTCGCGATTGCCGACCCACACGTTGCCGGCGGAGTCGACGGACGTGCGCGACGGGTTGCGCGCGAATCCGTTGGGCGCGGTGCGGTACTCGCCCGTGATCTGGCCGGTGTCGGTGTTGAAGCGCACGATCGTCCCGCGACCGCTGGCCGCGATCGCCGCGAAGTTGATCGCCGTGCCGCCGCTCGCGACGTCGAGTTGAAGTTGATCGTGCACGGCGACGTGGTTCACGTTCACCAGCACGCCTTCGTCGAAGTCGGCGTCGAGCGTGTACGTGCGGCTCTGCGCCGTCGCGGTCGTGACGGCCGCGGTGAGCACGAAGGCAGCGACGAGCGCGCGTGCCAGGGGTCGAGAGGGTCGGTTCATGGGAAGACTGGAGGCGCGAAGCCGGGGCAAGGCTCGAGACAAGGCAAGGTGTCGCCGCGGAGATTGGGCCGGCGACCTTCGAGGCACCGCCCGCCACGCCGTCACCGGAGAAGCATTGGAAATTCCTAGCGGCGCGAAGTCAATGCAAATTCCTACATCGGGGCGCTGCAGCGGATTCTACGGGTGCGATTGGGAAAAAACTCCCATGCGGAATCCGGAAAGAAGTTCCGTCGAGCTGCCCTGGCGGATCGCCAGCGCGGAGAGCAAGCAGCGTGTGAAGGTGCTGTCCTTTTTCGCCGGCCTGCGCGCACCGAGCGGCGCGGCGGAGCCAGCGCGGGTTGCGGGGGGCGCTCGGCCGCAGCGCGTCCGTGCGCACGCGCCGATCCCACGAGTGCGTGCGAGGATGCGCAGCGCGCGGCAGCGGGATCACGTGTCGCGTTCGACGACGACCACCGGCGCAATCGATGCCGGAGCCGGAGTCGCTCCACTCGTGTGCGGCACTCGACGCGCGATCCATGCCCAGCTCGATCCGAGCACGAACACCAGCGCGGCGACGACCCACACGGTCGTCGTGAGCGAGTGCGAGACGTCGAACACCAACCCGCTGATCAGGCCGAACACCGCGAACGAAAGACACATGCCGAGGTATTCGACCGCGAACACGCGGCCGCGGAACGAATCCTCGACGCGCCGTTGCCACCAGATCGTCGACGCGACCCACAACGCCGCGCCGCCCAGGTGCGCGAAGGCCACGGCGAGGCACGAGAGATCGAGACGTTCAGTGAAACCGAAGGCCGCGTAGCCGACCGCGGCAAAGGTGTAGCCGCACAGGATCTGCCAGCGCAGACCGCGGTCGTCCTTGCCGAAGAACCGGCGCAGCAGGATCGGCCCGATCCACGTGCCGACGCCGCGCGCCGAGTACAGCGCTCCCGTCGCGAACGCGTCCGATCCCGCGGCGCCCGTCTCGCCGAAACGCGCCGGACCGGCGAGCGAGAGCACGACGAGGAACCCGCCTGCCCCGCCCCAGAAGGTCTTGGCCCACAGGATCGGCACGATGCCGAGCTCGCGCGCGTGCGCGACGCCGCGGCGCAGCTCGGTGAAGAGCACGATCTCGCTCCAGCGGAACGGCTCCGCACGCGGCTTCGGGCGCGGCAGCGGCAGGCCGATCAGGAGCAACGCGCTGACGACGTACGACGCCGCGTCGACGACGAACGCACCGCGCACTCCGACCCAACCGACGAGGACGCCTCCGGCGAACGCGGCCACGCTCAGGATCACGCTCCACGTCGCGGCCGACAGAGCGTGCGCCTCGAAGAGCTCGTCGCGCGAGACCGTGTCGGGCAGCGCGGCCGTGCGAGCGATGTCGAAGAACACGCTCGCGGCCATCTGCGCGTAGATCAGCGCGTAGAAGAGCCACAGCTCGCTCGTGTTGTCGATGAAGAGGAACGCGAGCACGATCAGCGCGCGCAGCACGTCCGACAGCACCATCATCGTGCGCCGCGAGAAACGATCGGCGAGCGGGCCGGCGAGCGGACCGAGCATCGCCGGCGGCACGAGACGCAGCGCGAGCTCGAGCCCGAAGAACAGTCCCAAGTGCCGCGAATCACCGCCGAGGCGTCCGATCAGCACGATGCAGGCCATGCGATTGAGCCAATCGCCGGTCTGGCTGACGACCTGCGAAAGCCACAGACGCAGGAACGCCGGATTGCGCCGCAGGATGCCGATCACGGGAGCGTCGCCAATCGCGCGCGGCTCAGCGCGGCCGTGCGTTCACGCGCGCGGTTCGAAGGCGCGCGCGGAGCTCGGCCCGCCTCGAGGACGAGCGCGTCTACTTCGCGCCTTTCAGGTGCTGAGCGAAGAACGCGCGCACCTTCTCCCAGGCCATCGCGGCGTTCTTCTCGTCGTACTTGGGATTCGACGGATTCGCGAACGCATGCTCGGCGTCGTAGCTGAGGATCGTGTGCTCCTTGCCGGCCTTGGTGAGCGCCTGGTCGAACTCCGCCACCTTCTCGGGCGGGATGCTCGCGTCGCGCGCTCCGAAGATGCCGAGCAGCGGTGCATGCAGCGCAGCGAGCTTCTGCGGATCCGTCTCCGGGTGACCGTAGTACATCACGCACGCATCGAGTTCCTTGGTCGCCAGACCGAGCGCGAGCGACTTGCCGCCGCCGAAGCACCAACCGACGGATCCGCGCTTCTTCGCCTGCACGCGCTTGTCGACTGCGAGAAAGCGATGCGCGGAGAGCAGCGTCTTCTCCGCAGCGGCAGCGTCGACCTTCTTCATCGCGGCCATGGCCTGATCGGAGTTCTTGGCCACCACGCCGTCGTACAGGTCCACGGCGAGCGCGGCGTAGCCGTCGGCCGCGAAGCGATCGGCCCAGTGCTTGACGTTGTCGTTCAGGCCCCACCACTCGTGGATCACGACGATCGCCGGGAACGGAGCCGCGCCCGTCTTGGGGATCGAGAGGTATGCCTTGGTCCCGCCGATCTCGATCATCTCGCCCAGCAACGTCGGCACGGCGCCTTCCTTCAACTCGTGGAGCTTCTTGAAAGCGTCCTCGCTGATCGCGCCGCTGACCGGACTGTCCTTCGCGGGAGGCGCCTTCTGCGTATCGCCCGACTGGAAGGCGGCGTGATCGACGGTGCGGCAGGCGCTCGTGATGCAGAGGAGCGCGGCGACAGCGATGGACAGCTTCATGACGATCTCTTTCAGGCAATGGCCGACGGCGGAGCGGCTCTCGACGCGGACGATCATCCGGCGTCGCTCGCCGATGGACAAGCTTCGAAGCCCCGGTCCCGTCGCTCGCCGGGCGCGCGCGCCCATCGCGCGTTCACGCGGTCCGCGCGTATGCTGGCGCGCTCCCGAGATGCTCGCGATCGCTGAACATCCTTTGCTTGACGCCGGCGTGTTCGTGACGCGCTTCCCGCGACCTCTCGGGGAGTGCGCGGCGAGCGCGGAAGTCGCGGCGCTGCTTCGGGCCGGCGCGAGCGCGCCGTTCTCGAGCGACGACGACGTGCGCAAGCGCGTGCGCGACCTCCTGCGCGTCGGCGGCTACAAGCCGACGGGACGTGGCAAGCCCTCGAGCGAGTACCTGCTCGCCGCGGTCGCAGGGGGCTCGCTGCCGACGATCAATGCAGCCGTGGACGCCTGCAATGCGGTTTCGTACCACAGCGGGTTGCCGATCAGCGTCGTCGACCTCGATCGGGCGCTCGAGCCGTGCTCGATCGCGCTGGCGCCCGAGGGTGCGAGCTACGTGTTCAACGCTTCGGGCCAGACGATCGACCTCGGCGGCCTGCTGTGCCTCTTCGATGGCCACGGCCCGTGCGCCAACGCCGTCAAGGACGCGCAGCGCACGAAGACGGATCCCGCCACCGTGAGAACGTTGTCGGTGGTTTGGGGGACAAATGCACTGCCGAAGCGGACGTCCGGCGCGGTGCGCTGGTACCGCGAGCTCCTCGAGCGCTCGGGCGCGTCGACGCAAGACGTGTAGTCAGACCTGGCTTGCGCTGAACTTCGACTGCGCTTGCCGGCGTGACCGCGGCGAGCACCGCCGAACACGCGGACCGCGCGACGCGTCGACGAGCACTCCCGTTCTCTGACCGCAAGCTCGACAGCGGTTCGACTCCGGCGGCTGTCGCTCGTCGTCCTTGGGCTCCGCACAAAGTCGTATTTGTGCCGCGCGTCGCCACCCGCGCGCTCGCCGATCCTCGCCGCAGAGCTCGAAGCGCGGGAGCGCACGCGCTCGTTCCTTTGCTTGCCGCCAACACTTCGCATCCCTATAACGGCGGGCTCGTTTCCGACCCCGGAGCCACTCCGACCCCCCCTCGGCGCCGCCTCGATCCTACGCACGAAGACACCTCGCGTAGGGCGCAGGTTGCGTCCCTCCCAGCGGCCGCGCCCAAGCGCGTTCGTCCACGATGGCCCAGATCTTCCCCCGCAGCAGCAACACCCTCTCGAAGGCTTCGATCGTGGTGGCCGGCGGTCTGCTGGCTGTGGTCGGCTTCGCGACGATCAACGTCAACCGCACGACGTACATGACGACGCAGAGCACGCCCATCGAGCAGGTCGTGCAGTTCACGCACAGTCACCACGCCGGGACGCTCGGCATCGACTGTCGCTTCTGCCACACGGCGGTCGAGGAGTCGTCGTCGGCCGGCATTCCGCCGAGCAAGACCTGCATGGGTTGCCACTCGGTGGTGTGGAAGGACGCGCCGATCCTCGAGCCCGTGCGCGAGAGCTATCGCAACGACACGTCGGTCGAATGGATCCGCGTGCACGACCTGCCCGAGTTCGTCTACTTCAACCACTCCGTGCACATCAAGCAGGGCGTCGGTTGCGAGAGCTGTCACGGCCGCGTCGACCAGATGCCGCTGATGATGCGCCAGAACTCGCTGAACATGGAGTGGTGCCTCGCGTGCCACCGCGAGCCCGAGAAGTTCCTGCGACCGCGGGACAAGGTGTTCACGATGGGCTGGGATCCCATGGCCTCGACGGGCATGTCGCAGGTCGAGCTCGGAGCGAAGTTGAAGGAAGAGTACCGGGTCCAGAGCCGCACCAATTGCGCCACGTGTCACCGATGAGCCACACCCACGACGACGACATGCTCGTGAGCGAGCGATCGACGAGCGACGCCCGCACGCAGGCCGTTGATGCGCGCGCGCAAGAGCCGCGCGGCGACTCACCCAGCGGTGGCGCGCGCCGTTTCTGGAAGAGCGTCGACGAGATCGACGGCGCCGAGACCTTCGAGCAGTTCCTGCAGCGCGAATATCCCTCGCAAGCGCACAAATTCCAGGACCCGCCGCAGCGGCGCGAGTTCCTGAAGCTCATGGGTGCGTCGCTCGCGCTCGCGGGCGTCAGCGCTTCGTGCACGCGCCAGCCGAAGGAGACCATCTACGCCTACGCGCGCAACCCCGAGCAGACGCTGCCGGGCAAGCCGCTCTTCTTCGCCACGACGATGCCCTGGCCGAGCGGCGCACTCGGGGTCGTGGTCGAGAGCCACGAAGGCCGCCCGACGAAGATCGAAGGCAACGAGTTGCATCCGGCGAGCCTCGGCGCGACGGACGTGATGACGCAAGGCGCCGTGCTCGGCCTCTACGATCCGCAGCGCTCGCAGAACACGCAGTACCGCGGCACGATCAAGACCTGGAGCGACTTCGCGGCCGACATGAAGGCGGCCGTCGGCGAGCAGCAGAGCTCGCAAGGAGCCGGCGTGCGCGTGCTCACGGGCACGGTCGTGTCGCCGACGCTCGCGCAGCAGATTCGCGACGTGCTCGCCGCGCTGCCCAAGGCGCGCTGGGTCCAGTGGGACCCGGTCAACCGCGACAACGCACGCGCCGGAGCGCTCATCGCGTTCGGCAAGGACGTGTCGGTGCTCGCCGACTACTCCAAGGCGAACGTCGTGCTCTCGCTCGAGTCCGACTTCCTCGCCGGGCCCGACGGCGTGCGCAATACGCGTCAGTTCAGCGCGCGACGCAAGGCGCGCGAGGGCAACGCGTCGATGTGCCGCAGCTACGTCGTCGAGAGCGCGCCGACGATCAGCGGCGCGAGCGCGGACCATCGCCTGGCCATTCCGTCCCGAGAGATCGACCTCTTCGCGCGCAAGGTGGCGCGCGAGCTCGGGCTGCAGGTCGCCAACGCGGAGGGTGGAGCTCCCGCGCTCGAGTCCTTCGCCAAGGCCGTCGCCAAGGATCTCTCCGCGAACAAGGGCAAGGCGCTGGTCGTCGTCGGCGCGAGCCAGCCTCCGCACGTGCACGCGCTCGCGCACGCGATCAACCGCCAGATCGACGCGCTCGGCAAGACCGTCGCGCTCGTGCCGCCGGTCGAGATGGAGAGCGACGCGCAAGTCGATCGCCTGCGCCAGCTCGTGACCGAGATGAATTCGGGCGCAGTCGAGCTCTTGATCGTCTCGGAGACGAATCCGGTCTACACCGCGCCGGCCGATCTCGATTTCGCTTCCGCGCTCGGCAAGGTCAAGCTGCGCGTGCACCACGGTCTCTACCGCGACGAGACCGCGATGGCCTGCGACTGGCACGTGTCGGCGGCGCACTTCCTCGAGAGCTGGAGCGACGCGCGCGCGGTCGACGGGACGCTGTCGCTCGTGCAGCCGCTCATCGCGCCGCTGTACGGCGGCAAGACGGCGCACGAGCTCGTCGCCGCGCTGATCGACAAGGCGGCGATGACGAACTACGACATCGTGCGCGAGGGCTGGCAGAAGCAGATGGGCGCCGACTTCGAGAAGAAGTGGCGTCGCGCGCTGCACGACGGCGTCATCGAGGGCGCGCGCTTCAATTCCGTGGGGGTCGAGCTGCAGGCGTTCCAGCTGCCGCCGCTCGCCGCGAACCAGGGCCTCGAGATCACCTTCGCGACCGATCCTTCGATCCACGACGGCCGTTTCGCGACCAACGCGTGGTTGCAGGAGCTGCCCAAGCCGCTGACGAAGCTCGTCTGGGACAACGTCATCCAGCTCAGCCCCGCGACCGCGCAACGGCTCGGCGTCGCTTCCGGCGACGTCGTCGAGGTCGGCGCGGGCAACCGCATGGTGCGCGGACCGGTCTGGGTGCAACCGGGACAGGCCGACGAATCGATCCAGGTCGTGCTCGGGTTCGGGCGCACGCACGCGGGCTCGTTCGCGACCGGCCTCGGGTACGACGCCTACGTGCTGCGCACGTCCGCGAATCCCTGGTATGTCGGCGGCGCGACGCTCAACAAGACGGGCGAGACGTACAAGCTCGCGTCGACGCAGGGACACGACCGGCTCGACGTCACGCCCGAGGGCATCGACCTCACGCAGCGCGCCGAGGACGTCATCCGCGTCGGCACCTTGGAGCGGTTCCGCGAGGAGCCGCACGCCTTCCACCTCTCGAAGCACGAAGCGGCCGAGGAGAAGGCGGGCGGGCACGAGGAGCACGACACGTCGATCTACCCCAAGTTCCCGCGCGGCGAATACGCGTGGGGCATGGTGATCGACCTCGGCTCGTGCACGGGCTGCAACGCCTGCGTCATCGCCTGCGTCGCCGAGAACAACATCCCGGTCGTGGGCAAGAAGGAGGTCTTGCGCGGCCGTGAGATGCACTGGATCCGCATCGATCGCTACTTCGAAGGCGATCGCGAGCGTCCGCGCATCCACTTGCAGCCGATCCCGTGCATGCAGTGCGAGAACGCGCCCTGCGAGACGGTCTGTCCGGTCGAAGCGACCTCGCACGGGCCCGAGGGCCTGAACGAGATGACGTACAACCGTTGCGTCGGCACTCGCTACTGCGCGAACAACTGCCCGTACAAGGTGCGGCGCTTCAACTTCTTCCTGTACTCGGACTACCACACCGAGAGCTACAAGCTCGGCCGCAACCCCGACGTCACGGTGCGTTCGCGCGGCGTGATGGAGAAGTGCACCTACTGCGTGCAGCGCATCAACCGCGCGCGCATGGCCGCCAAGCGCGAGGACCGCCAGGTGCGCGACGGCGAGATCGTCACGGCCTGCCAGCAAGTCTGCCCGGCCGAGGCGATCACTTTCGGCAACGTCGACGACGAGAAGAGCCGCGTGGCGGCGCTCAAGCGCGAGCCGCACAACTTCGCGCTGCTCGCGGACCTGAACACGCGGCCGCGCACCACCTTCCTGGGCAAGGTCACCAACCAGAACCCCGGATCGCGGAGCGCCACTCTTGATCGAGGCTTCATCAACGGCTCGCGCCTCGCGCGCGCCGCGCACCCGACCCACGAGCGCACGAACTGCAACACGAGAACGGCCAGCCCTCCCAACACGGCGACTCGGACGCGCTGATCGGTCCCGGCCACACGATGGCCACGCTGACCGAGAAGATCAGCGACATCGTCCTCACCAAGAAGCCGCCGCTGCAGTGGTTCGCGGTGACCGGCATCGCGGCCATCGTCGCCAGCTTCCTCGCGCTGACGGTGTTGAACCTCTTCTTCACCGGTATCGGGGTGTGGGGACCGAACAACCCCGTCGGCTGGGGTTTCGACATCATCAACTTCGTGTGGTGGATCGGCATCGGCCACGCCGGCACGCTGATCTCCGCCATCCTGCTGCTGCTGCGACAGGAGTGGCGCACGTCGATCAACCGCGCGGCCGAGGCCATGACGCTCTTCGCCGTCGCGTGCGCGGGCATGTACCCGCTGCTGCACACCGGCCGGCCGTGGCTCGCGTACTGGCTCCTGCCGATCCCCAACTCGATGGGCATCTGGCCGCAGTTCAGGAGCCCGCTGATCTGGGACGTGTTCGCGGTCTCGACGTACGCGACGGTCTCGGCGCTCTTCTGGTACGTGGGTCTGATCCCCGACCTCGCGATCCTGCGTGATCGCGCGGTCAAGCCGCTGCAGAAGTACATCTACGGGATGCTCGCGCTCGGCTGGCGCAACGCCGCGCGTCACTGGGATCGCTACGAGACGGCGTACCTGCTGCTCGCGGGCTTGTCGACGCCGCTCGTGCTCTCGGTGCACACGGTGGTGAGCTTCGACTTCGCCGCGGGCATCATCCCCGGCTGGCACACGACCGTTTTCCCGCCGTACTTCGTCGCGGGCGCCGTGTTCGCGGGCTTCGCGATGGTGCTCACGCTGATGATCCCGCTGCGCA
Source organism: Planctomycetota bacterium (assembly GCA_044228975.1). Classification (GTDB taxonomy): domain Bacteria; phylum Planctomycetota; class UBA1135; order UBA1135; genus JADJNY01. The sequence goes on from JBGATX010000053.1 coordinate 17,896, forward strand.
TCTGGTACGGGATCGACGACCTGATCACCGAGAAGCACCTCGACAACATGGCGAAGGTGCTGCTCGCCACGGGTTGGATCGTGACCTACGGCTACGCGGTGGAAGCGTTCATGTGCTTCTACTCGGCGAGCACGTACGAGGAATTCATGCTGCTGAACCGGCTGCGAGGGCCCTACGCCTTCCAGTACTGGTCGCTGCTGCTCACGAACTGCGTGCTGCCGCAGATCATGTGGGTGCCCAAGCTGCGCCGGAACATCTGGGCGCTCTACTTCGTGGCCATGTCCGTGAACATCGGCATGTGGCTCGAGCGCTACGTGATCATCGTGGTGAGCTTGCACCGCGATTTCCTGCCGTCGTCGTGGGGCATGTACGCCGGGTCGCGCTGGGACTGGGCGATGTTCCTCGGCACGCTGGGCTTCTTCACCACGGCCTTCATGCTCTTCGTGCGCTTCCTGCCGATGATCGCGATCGCGGAGATGAAGGCGCTCGTGCCGCACAAGCCCGGTCTGACCACGGGCATGCGCGACCCGCACGCTCACCCCGCCGGCATGCGCGAAGCGCCGGCCACTCACGGATGAGCCCCTCGAGAACGAGCGCCCCATGAGCACCACCGCCAAGCACGAGCAACCGATCTACGGCTACCTGGCCGAGTTCGACGACAAGGACGCGCTCTTCGCCTGCGCGAAGGCCGCGCGCGCCCAGGGCTTCACCGACATCGAGGCCTACACGCCGACTCCGTTGCACGGACTGCCGGAGATCCTCGGGTACAAGAACTACGTCCCGCACCTCGTCTTCCTCGGCGGGATGGCGGGAGCGCTGACCGGATTCGGTCTGTGCTACTGGGCCTCGGTGATCGAGTACCCGCTGAACATCGGCGGCAAGCCCTACAACAGCTGGCCGGCGTTCATCGTCCCGACCTTCGAGACGATGGTGCTCTTCGCCTCGCTGACGGCCGTGTTCGGCATGCTCATCCTCAACGGGCTGCCGCAGCCGTACCACCCGGTCTTCAACGTCGAGAAGTTCTCTCGCGGCTCGAACGACCGCTTCTTCTTCATCGTCCTCTCGCGCGATCCCAAGTTCGATCTCTCCGCGACGCGCCAGTTCCTCGCCGGTCAACGTGCTCTTTCGGTGAACGAGGTGCCGCATTGAAGCTCCACCACGTCGTGCTCGCCGGTTGCGCGGCGCTGCTCGCGTCCGCGTGCCGTCAGGACATGCACGACCAGCCCAAGCACAAGGCCTTCACGGGCTCGGTGCTGTTCAAGGACCACCGCTCGGCGCGTCCGCTCGTCGCCGGCACCGTCGCGCGCGGGCAGCTGAACGAGGACGATCACCTCTACCGCGGCAAGATCGACGGCAAGCCGGCGGAGACGTTTCCGTTCCCCATCGACGCGGCGATCCTCGCGCGCGGCAAGGACCGTTTTCAGATCCACTGCACGCCGTGTCACGGCAGCGTCGGCGACGGCAACGGCATGGTCGTGCTGCGCGGCATGCGCCGTCCGACCTCGTACCACATCGAGCGCTTGCAGAAGTCGCCTCCGGGCTACTTCTTCGACGTGATCACCAACGGCTTCGGCGCGATGTTCGACCTCGCCGACCGGATCCCGAAGGTCGAGGATCGCTGGGCGATCGTCGCCTACATCCGCGTGCTCCAGAAGAGCCAGAACGCGGTCGTGGCCGACGTTCCGGCCGAACATCGCGACGAACTCGACCACCCGCGCCCGCGCACCGAGGGCGAGGCGCACGCTCCGGCCAAGCACTGATCCAGCGATGAACACACACGGGAACACCCTGAGCGAATCCTCGCGCGCGCGCCTCGACGGTCTGATGAAGATCGGTCTGGGCGTCGGCATCCTCGGCGCGGTCGCGGTCGGACTGGGCTGGGCGCAGAACCACACGCAGTTCCTGCACTCCTACCTCTTCGCCTACTTCTTCTGGTTCGGGCTGTCGTTGGGCAGCCTCGCGCTGGGAGTCCTGCACTACCTGACCGGAGGACGCTGGGGGCACCGACTCAAGCGCATCCTCGAGTCGGGCATGAGCACGCTGCCGTTGATGGCGCTCTTGTTCATCCCGATCTGGGTCAACCTGCGCGAGCTCTATCCGTGGGCCGTTCCTGGTGCCGCCGATCACGATCCGGTGCTGCAGAAGAAGGCCTTTTGGCTCAACGAACCGGGCTGGAAGCTGCGCGCGGTCCTGTACTTCGCGATCTGGATCAGCTGCGCGTTCCTGATCACGAGCCGCTCGCGCAAGCGCGATGCGACCGGCGATCCGAAGGCCGACGCGTCCGTGCGCTTCCTCGCCGGGCCGATGATCATCGTCTACGCGCTCTCGTTGACCGCCGCCACGGTCGACTGGGCCATGTCGCTCGAGCCGCACTGGTTCTCGACGATGTTCGGCGTGATCTTCATCGCCGGACAGGCGATCACGACGCTCGCCTTCGGTGTGCTCGTGTGCGCGTGGCTGCGCAAGGACGAGCAGTTCGGGAAGCTCTTCAGCCCCGCGCACTTCCACGACCTCGGCACGCTGATGTTCGCCTTCAGCATGTTCTGGACGTACACGAGCTTCTCGCAGTTCCTGATCATCTGGTCGGGCAACCTCGCCGAGGAGACGCCCTGGTACCTCGCGCGCATCGGTCACGGCTGGGAGAACCTCGCCGCGGCTGTGGTTGCCTTGGGCTTCTTCCTGCCCTTCATCCTGCTCTTGCAGCGCAAGCTCAAGCACCAGGCGCATCTGCTCGTCGGCGTCGCGTTGATCTGCCTCGTCGGGCGGCACTGCGACCTCTACTGGCAGATCGGGCCGGCGTTCCATCACGAAGGTTTCGCCGGACCGCATTGGATGGATCTCGCGATGCCCTTCGCCATCGGCGGCTTCTGGGTCGCGCTGTTCGCGTGGTTCATGAAGGGCCGTCCGATCACGAACCACCAGATCGAGATGATCCAGGCCGAAGCGCACGCGGCGCATCACTGAGCCCCGAAGGAAATCCGCCTTGAAGATGCAAGCTCAAGCGATCGGCAACGACCACGAACGCACCGACGCGCACATCGCGCCGCTGGTGCAGTTCCTGATCTGGCTGGCCGTGATCTGCGCCATCAGTTTCTTCCTGATGAAGTCGCTGCTCGGCTGGTTCAAGCAGCAGGACACGCCGCTGCCGGGCAACGAGCGCCACCCGCTCGCGCTCGAACGCGTCATCCCGCCCGAGCCGCGCCTCGAACGCGCGAAGAACGCGGCGCTCCTGAGCGAAGGCCGCAGGGACGCATCGGCGTACTTCACGAGCCAGAGCCTGCGCGACCTGCACGCGCACGAGAGCGAGCAGCTCTCGACCTACGGCTGGATCGACAAGCAGGCCGGCCTCGTGCACATCCCGGTCGAGCGCGCGGCCGAGCTCGTCCTCCAGCAGGGTCTGCCAACCGCGGCACCCAAGAAGTGACCCCGGCGTCCCGCCCCGTCCACGCACGTCGATGAAGCACCTCCTCCGCAGCGCCGCCGCGGCCGTCGCGCTCCTGCTGGTCACCGCGCCGGCACGGGGCGGCGATCCGGCCCACGTCGCGCGCATCCGCGAGAGCGTGGCTTTCGACCAGAAGCTCGGCGTGCAGATCGACCGTTCACTCGCGTTCCTCGACGAGAACGGGAAACGTGTCGAGCTCGGTGATCTGCTCCACGGCCGCGCGGTGATCCTCACGCCGGTCTACTACGGCTGTCCGATGCTCTGCACTCAGGTCTTGAACGGCCTCGTCGACGGGTTGAAGACCGTCGACTTCGAGCTCGGACGCGACTTCGACATCGTCACGTTCTCGATCGATCCGCGCGACACGCCGAAGATCGCGCGCGAGAAGAAGCAGGGCTACCTCGAGCGCCTCGGGCGCTTCGAATCGCCGGACGCCTGGCACTTCCTGTGCGCCGATCCGGCGACGACGAGGCCCGCTTCGACCGACGCCGGCGGCGACGGAGCGGCGCACGACTCCGCTGTCGACGCGCTGACGAGCTCGATCGGTTTCGCTACGCGTTCGACACCGACAACGGCCAGTACGCGCACGCCGGCGGCGTGGTCGTGCTGACGCCCGACGGCCGCGCCTCGAAGTACCTCTACGGCATCGATCCGACGCCGCGCGACCTGCGCCTCTCGATCGTCGAATCGTCCAGCGGCAAGGTCGGCTCCTTCACCGACGAGATGTTCCTCTGGCTCTGCTACCACTACGACCCGATCACCGGGAAGTACGCCTTCAAGATCCTGAACCGTGCGCCTGTCGGGTGTGCTGATCACGCTGCTGATCGTCGGCTACGTGGTGAAGCAACTGCGACGCGAGCGCGCCCTGGCCCAGCTCGGGACGCGCGGCTGAGCGCTCTCCATGTTCAAAGACCGGCTTCCCTGGTACCTCCCGAGCGCCTCGACCTTCGCCCCGCAGGTCGACGCGCTGCACTGGTTCCTCGTGATCCTGAGCGCAGTGATCACGGTCGGGATCTTCGTCGCGATGGTGTTCCTCGCCATCCGCTACCGCCGCCGTCCGGGCGTCGCGCCCGGCGGCATCGAAGGCTCGCTGCGCCTGGAACTGCTCTGGTCCTTCATCCCGCTCGTGCTCGCGCTCGGGATCTTCGCCTGGGGAGCGAAGGTCTACTTCTACGCGATGAAGCCGCCCAAGGACGTGATGGACTTCTACGTCTCGGGCAAGCAGTGGATGTGGAAGATCCAGCACCCGACCGGCCAGCGCGAGATCAACACGATGCACGTGCCGCTGGGGCGCGCGGTGCGCTGCACGATGACGTCCGAGGACGTGCTGCACAGCTTCTGGATCCCGGCCTTCCGCATGAAGAAGGACGTGGTGCCGGGGCGCTACACCGAGCTCTGGTTCCAGCCCACGCAGACCGGCAAGTTCCATCTCTTCTGCGCCGAGTACTGCGGCACGCTGCACTCGGGCATGGTCGGCTACGTCTACGTGATGGAGCCGGAGGAGTACCAGCGCTGGCTCTCCGGCAACGTCGGTGATCCGCCCGAAGTCGCGGGAGCGAAGCTCTTCGAGAACATGCGCTGCGTCACGTGCCACGCGGCCGGCGCCGGTCAGCGCGGTCCGGTGCTCGACGGCATCTTCGGAACGACGGTCGCGCTCAAGGGCGGCGGCGAGGTGCTGGTCAACGAGGAATACGTGCGCGAATCGATCCTGCACCCGCTCGCGAAGGTCGTGAACGGCTTCGAGCCGGTCATGCCCACGTACGAAGGGCAGCTCGGCGAAGAGGAGATCATGCAGCTCGTGGCGTTCATCAAGTCCCTCAAGCCGCCCGCCGGAGCAACGAAATGAGCACGACGGCCATCGCCACTGCGCGCGAGCGCCACGTCGACGTCGAGACGCGCGAGACGTACCTGAACCACGACTACTCGTGGAAGTCCTGGCTGCTGACGGTCGACCACAAGCGCATCGCGATCCTCTACCTGATCACGATCGTCTTCTTCCTGTCGATCGGCGGCCTCTTCGCGGGGCTGATCCGCCTCGAGCTGCTCACGCCCAAGGGCGACCTGCTCGACGCCGAGACCTACAACAAGGTCTTCACCATGCACGGCGCGGTGATGATCTTCTTCTTCGTCATCCCCGGCGTGCCCGCGATCCTGGGCAACTTCGTCCTGCCGTTGATGCTGGGAGCGCGCGACGTCGCGTTCCCCAAGCTCAACCTGGCGTCCTGGTACATCTTCGTCGTCGGCGGGCTGCTGACGTTGATCGTGGCCGCGACTGGAGGCGTCGACACGGGCTGGACGTTCTACACGCCCTACAGCTCGACCTACTCGAACACGCGCGTCGCCGAGACCGCGATCATGGTGTTCATCACGGGCTTCTCGTCGATCCTGACGGGCCTGAACTTCATGATCACGATCCACAAGATGCGCGCGCCGGGGCTGACCTGGTTCCGTCTGCCGCTCTTCGTGTGGGCGTCCTACGCCACGAGCCTGATCAACGTGCTCGCGACGCCCGTGCTCGCGATCACGGTGATGCTGCTCGCGCTGGAGCGCATCTTCGGCATCGGCATCTTCGATCCCAAGGCCGGCGGCGACCCGGTGCTGTTCCAGCACATGTTCTGGTTCTACAGCCACCCGGCCGTCTACATCATGATCCTGCCCGCGATGGGCGTGATCAGCGAGCTCATCGCCGCCTTCTCGCGCAAGCGCATCTTCGGCTACAGCTTCGTGGCCTTCTCGTCGCTGGCGATCGCCGTGCTGGGCTTCCTCGTGTGGGGCCACCACATGTTCGTCAGCGGCCAGTCGGCCTACGCGGGACTGGTGTTCTCGTTCCTGACGGTGCTCATCGCCGTGCCGACCGCGGTCAAGATCTTCAACTGGACCGCGACGCTGTATCAGGGCTCGGTCGAGTTCGCGACGCCGTTCCTCTACGCGATGGCGTTCATGGGCCTGTTCCTGATCGGCGGCGTGACCGGACTGTTCCTGGCCGCGATGGGCCTCGACATCCACATGCACGACAACTACTTCGTCGTCGCGCACTTCCACTACGTCATGGTCGGCGGGATGGTCACGGCCTTCCTCGGCGGCTTGCACTACTGGTGGCCGAAGATGTGGGGCCGCATGTACTCGGAGACGGCCGGCAAGTTCGGCGCGGTCGTCGTCTTCGTGGGCTTCAACCTGACCTTCTTCCCGCAGTTCATCGTCGGGTACATGGGCATGCCGCGGCGCTACCACGCGTACGCCGACGAGTTCCAGGTGCTCAACGTGCTCTCGACCGCGGGCGCCGGCATCCTCGGCTTCGGCTACTTCATCGCCGGGATGAACCTCTTGCTCTCGATCAAGTTCGGCAAGGTCGTCACCGACCCCAATCCGTGGGGCGCGACCGGCCTGGAGTGGCAGACGCAGACCCCGCCGATCCCGCACAACTTCGACGTCACGCCGCGCGTGACCGAAGAGGCCTACGCCTATCACGGCAAGGAGACGACCGTTGTCCACTAGCGCGCATGCGGTGCCCACGGCGGCTCCGCACCACGCCGAACCGGCGCACGGCCACGGCGACCACGGCCACGCTCACCATCCGGGACTGGCGCACCACTTCGACGACCTCGAGCAGCAGCGGGACACGGCCGTCTACGGCATGTGGGCGTTCCTCGCTCAGGAAGTGATGTTCTTCGGCGGGCTGTTCCTCGCCTACATCGTCTACCGCAACCTGTACCCCGAGGCCTTCGCGCACGCGAGCAACCTGCTCAACGTCGACCTCGGTTTCGCGAACACGTGCGTGCTGCTCGCCTCCTCGCTGACGATGGCCGTCGCGGTGCGAGGCGGAGCGACGGGCAACAAGCTCGTGCAGCTCAGCATGCTCGTGCTGACGACGCTGCTCGGCCTGGCGTTCCTCGTGGTCAAGTACTTCGAGTACGCGGAGAAGTTCGCGCACCATCTCGTGCCGGGCCCGACGTTCATGTCCGATCCGGCGCACGTCAGCGCGTTCTTCCAGCAGCACCCCGAGGAGATCCCGCACGCGAAGATCTTCTTCTTCCTCTACTTCGCGATGACCGGCGTGCACGCCGCTCACATGGTCGTGGGCGCGGGCGTGATGACCTGGATGCTGCACCGCGCGAAGAAGGGCGAGTTCGTCCCCGAGCACCACGACGCGCTCGAGATGTCCGGCCTGTACTGGCACTTCGTCGACATCGTCTGGATCTTCCTGTTCCCGATGCTCTACCTGCTCGGCGCGCACTTCGGAGCGCATCACTCATGAGCGGCGAACGAAACGATCACACCCCGGGGCATGGCCCGGGGCACGTCCACGTCGTTCCGATGCGGATGTACTTCCTCGTCATCACCTGCCTCTTCGTGCTGACGGCGCTGACGGTCTTCACCGCCAAGCGCGACCTGGGTGCGATGAACACCGTCGTCGCGCTGACGATCGCCGTCACCAAGGCCACGCTCGTCGTGCTGATCTTCATGCACGTGTGGTGGTCGAAGAAGCTCGTCTGGGTCTTCGTCGGCGCGGCCTTCGTGTGGTTCATGATCATGATCGCCTTCACGATGCAGGACTTCATCAGCCGCGGCTGGACGGGCTCCTAGCGCGGCCGAGCTCCCTCGCGACGCCGCGGACTCGCAGCGAGCCCGCGGCGTCCTCGTTTCCAGCGGGCCCCGCCTCGCGTTCGAGCGGCGCACTCCGCGTTGCGCCGCCGCCCGCGCGTCCCGCCCGCGCCACGCCGAGGGTCGCGATTCGCCGGAGCGCGCAGACCGCTCGTTGTCGAGCTATCCGAGCGGGATAGCCTATGCGCATGGGCGCAGCGAGACAGGCACGCGGAGCCGTGCGCGAGGCGACCGAACGCAGCCTCATCGTCTCGCGCGACCACCGCGCGGCGTGGATCGCGCTCGCCGCGGTCGCCGTGACGCTCGTGATCGGGCTGGTCGCGATCGGCCAGCTCGCCGGCACGCTCGAGACCACGATGGTGCAGGCGCGCGTCTCCGGCGTGCGCACGCGCGTCGCGCTGCTCGACGTGCTCTACGAAGCGCGCGGCGAAACCGAGGCCTTGCGCGCGCTCAAGGAGACCTTCGACGACGCGCGCCAGTACCACACGTCGCGGTTGGTGGTCTTCGACGCGACAGGCACCGCGCTCGAGACCGGCAGCGACCTCGAGCCGCAGGGCGGCGAGGTACCGACACGCTGGCCCGCGAACTGGCTCGACGTCGGGTTCGTCCGGCTCGAAGGCTCGCCGACCACGGTCGCCGACGTCGTGCGCGCGCGAGAGGGCGCCAGCGGCTTCATCGAGCTCGACGGCGAGCGCTGGTTGATCGCGATCGGCGTGGCGCGCAGGGCGCCGTTCGCGCTGGCGACGATGACGCCGTGGTCGTCGATCCTGACGGAGATCCGCCGCACGACGCGGCCCTGGTGGCTGGCCTTGTGCTCGATGGCGCTGGTCCTCGTTCCCGCGCCGATCCTGTTCGTGCAGCTCGGCTGGCGCCGCCGCTTGCGACGCGAGCTGCGCGAGCGTCAGGGCCTCGCCTCGAGCGCGGCGTGGCTCTCCTCCGCCTTCCAAGGTCTGCCCGCCGTCGCGTGGGCGCAGGATCGGGACGGGCGCGTGATCGCGCAGAGCGACCTCGCCGTCGCGCGCTTCGGGCGACTGGCGGGCACGACGCTCGCGGAGTCCGGCGCTCCCAAGGCGTTCCTCGAGCGCTGGTCGCGCGCGCTCGACACCGCGCTCGCGAGCGCGCGCGCTCCGAACGATCGCGACACGCCGGCCGTCGAGTTCGACGACGAGCGCGAGCTCGACGGCGAGCGTCGCGTCGAGCGCACGCGCGTGGCGCCGGTGCGCTCCGACGGGCTCGACGGAGCGATCGTCGGCGTGATCGCGGTCTCGTTCGACGTCACGCGCGAGTTCGAGAACGAGGCCGAGCTCGAAGCGGTCCTGCGCCGCCTCGGCGCGTTCGTCGAGCACGCGCCGATCGCCGCGTTCGAGCGCGATGCGCGCCAGAACATCTGCGCCTGGACCAAGGGCGCCGAGCAGGCCTTCGGTTGCAAGGCGAGCGAGGCTCGCGGGCGCACGTTGGCCGAGCTGCGCATCGCGCCGCCAGGCGAAACCGCGGAGCCCGCCAGCACCGCCGCGCGATCGCCGACGGAACGCGAGGCGCGCGCGCCCGCGATCCAGCGCCACGTCGGCGCCGACGGCCGCACGATGTTCTTCGCCTGGAACAGTGTCGCGCTGCGCGACGCCGACGGCCGCACGACTTCGACGTTGTCGTTCGTGCAGGACGTGACGGCGCTCCAGCACGCGCGCTGGTTGAATTCGATGCAAGGCCAGGCGCTGCGCTGGATCCTCGAGCGCCGCGGACTGCGCGGGATCGTGACGTCGGTGCTCGAGCACCTGACGCAGATCGTGCCCGACGCGCGCGCCGGCGTGCTCCTGCTCGACGCCGACCGCGTGCACTTGCGCGCGCAGCTGCCGTCGCAGCTCGGCGCCGATTTCGACCGCGCGCTGGACGGGCTGGAGCTCGGCCCGCAGGCCGGTTCGTTCGGCGCCAGCGCCTGGAGCCGCCAGCGAGTCGTCTCCGTCGACACGCAGCTCGACGCCGTCTGGGGTCCGCTGCGCGAGCTGTGCGACCGCTTCACGATCCGCGCCGCGTGGAGCCAGCCCGTGCTCTCGAGCACCGGCGAGACGCTCGGCATCCTCTCGCTCTACTTCACGCGCGAGCGCCAGCCGCTGCAGGCCGAGATCGAGGTCCTCGAAGCCGCCGCGAACCTGAGCGGCATCGCGATCGAGAACGCGCGCGCCGCCGAGCAGCGCCAGAGCTGGCTCGAGCGCACCGCCGCGCTGAACGGCATCGCGCGCGCGATCCTCGACACGGCGTCGCTCGAAGGCTGCGCCAACGCCGCGATCGAGCGCGTCATGGGCCAGCTGCGCTGCGCGCGCGTCAGCGTCACGCTGCTGCGGCCCGAGGTCGAGCTCGATCTCCTGCTCGCGGTCACCACGAAGACGCCGACCAGCGTCGTCGCCGGTCCGTTGCCGAGCCAGGCGCGCGTGCAGAGAGAGCTGCGCGCGCACCGCGAAGCCGGCGATCCCGTCGAGATCCCCGACCTCGCCGCGATCGCCGAGGAGCTCGGTTCCCTGCCCCAGTTGCGCGCCGAGGGTCTGCGCTCGTGCGTGCTCGCGCCGATCCTGCGTCAAGGGCAGCTGCTCGGCACGCTCAACGTCTCGCGCGAGCAGCCCGGGCACCTCGATCCGCGCGATCTGGGCTTCCTCCAGGAAGTGGCCGACATTCTCGCCGTCGCGCTCGATCGCCAGCGCATGCGCGAGCACGAGCAGCGCCTGCTCGCGCGCCTGGCGATCGTGAACCGTATCGGGCGCGAGATCCTCGAGGTCGGCACGGTGCACGGCGTCGCCGCCGCGGCGATCGATCGCGTGCACGAATTCATGGACTGCGCCGTTGCGAGCGTCGTCGTCGTCGACCTCGCGCGCGACTCGGGCGAGCTGCTCGCCGTCTCCGAGCGCGCGACGCACGAGCTCGCGACGGGCCTGCGCCTGCCGATCGCCGAGCTCGGCATCGGCCCGCTCGCCAACCTGCAGCGCAACGAACCCTGGTCGATCGTCGATCTCTCCACGCAACACGCCCTCGCACCGCTCCAGCAGCGCTTGCACGGCGCAGGCGTGCGCGGCCTGACCTGCGTGCCGCTGCTCGCGCGCGGCGAGCTCGTCGGCACCTTGAACATCGGTCTCGCGCGCACGGGCGAGCTCGATCTCGAGGAGCTCGACTTCGTGCGCCAGGTGGCCGATCTGCTCGCCGTCGGCATCCACCAGTCCGAGCTCAACGCGCGCCTGCACGCGCAGACCGAGATCGAGCACGGCCTCTCGGGCCGCCTCGCGACGCTGCACCAGATCGGCGCGGCCGTGCTGCACGCGCGCACGCTGAACGAGCTGCTCGAATCGGCGATCGAGTCCGTGCGCGACGCCTTCGGCACGCTGCACACCGGCGTCGCGCTCTTCGACGAGCCCGCCGGCGCGACACGGCCGTCGAGCCTGTGTGTCTTGCACGTCGAGCTGCCGCGCCGCGCGGTTCCGCCGCGCCTCTCGACGCTCGCGCGCGACGAGCTCGCGGGCCTGGCGCACGGCACGGCACACGTGATCGAGGACGTGCTCGATGCATCGCTGCTCGATCCGTCGCTCACCAGCTTCGCGGAGGACGGCGTGCGTTCGCTCGCGCTCGTGCCGCTCGTCGTGCAAGGCCATCTCATCGGCACTCTCGATCTGGGTTCCAGCCGTGCGGGACGGCCGGCATCCTCCGACCTCGAGTTCGCGCGCGAGATCGCGGCCTTGCTCGCGGTCGGCGTGCAGCATCTGGGGCTGCACGAGAAGCTCCTGCGCAACTCCGAGGAGCTCGAACAGCGTGTCACCGAGCGCACGCTCGAGCTCACCGAGGTCAACGAGGAGCTCGAGAGCTACGTGCGCACCGTCTCGCACGATCTGCGCGCCCCGTTGCGCGCCGTTCAAGGGCTCGGCACGGCGATCCGCGAGGACTACGGCCAGCGTCTGGGCTCGGAAGGCCGCGAGTTCCTCGGCCGCATGATCGCCGCGGCCGAGCGCATGGACCGCATGCTGCTCGACCTGCTCGCCTACAGCCGCATCGGCCGCACGGAGATGACCCTGCATCCCGTCGCGCTCGCCGACGCCGTCGCCGAGGCGCGCAATCAGGTCGGCGCCGATCTCGCCGAGCGACACGCGCTGCTCGATGTCGACGAGCCGCTCGGCACGGTCCTCGGACACGGTCCGACGCTCGTGCACGCGCTCGCCAACCTGCTGACGAATGCCACCAAGTTCACGCCACGCGCGCGCCAACCGCTCATCCACGTGAGATTCGAGTCGCGCGCGCGCGCCGGGCGTTTGTGGATCGAGGACAACGGGATCGGGATCGCGAGCGAGCACCACGACCGCATCTTCCGTCCGTTCGAACGCCTGCACGGAGCGGATCAGTACGCCGGGACCGGAATTGGTCTCGCGCTCGTACGCCGAGCGCTGGAGCGAATGGGCGGTCGTACAGGCGTAGAATCGCGGCCCGGCGAGGGCAGCCGCTTCTGGGTCGAGCTGCCGCGAATGGAGCACTCCGCATGAAGGTCAACTACGCTCCGATCCTGCTGATCGAGGACGACCCGAACGACATCGTGCTCGTTCAACGCGCGCTGCGCCGCGGACAGATCGACATCGAGACGCGCGTGGTCTCGAGCGTGCCGCAGGCGCGCGCGTACTTGTCGGCCGAGGGCGAGTACGCCGATCGCGTGGCGCATCCGCTGCCGTTGCTCGTGCTGCTCGACTTGAAGATGCCGGGCGGCAACGGCATCGAGCTCCTGCGCTGGATCCGCGCGCAATCCGGACTGCGGCGCATCCCGGTGATCGTGCTGAGCTCCTCGCGCGAACCCGCCGACGTCGACGATGCCTATGACGCCGGTTGCAACTCGTACCTCGTCAAGCCGGTCGCGTTCGATGCGCTGCAGACGATGCTGACGACGCTCGGGCACTACTGGCTCAACTTCAACACCGCCGCGCGCATTCCGACGGCCGCGAACGCGCGTCGCAGCACGAACGCGTGAGCGCGTCGTCGAGCGCGCGGGGTGATTCGGCGGAAATGGCGACGCAGCCCGACGGTCGAGTTCCGCACTCGCGCCTGCGCGTGGAGGTGTTCGCAACGCGCGAGCTGGCGGAGCGGGCGGTCGCGGACGAGATCGCCGGACTCTTGCGCGCGAAACCCGACGCCGTGCTCGGCCTCGCGACGGGCAACACGCCGGTGGGCGTGTACCGCGAGTTGATCCGCCGTCATCGAGCGGGGGAGCTCTCGTTCGCGCGCGCGAGCTTCTTCAACCTCGACGAGTTCTGCGGCGTGGAGCCCTCGCACCCGGCGTCGTTCCATGCCTGGATGCGCGCGCAGCTCTTCGATTCGATCGACGCGGACCCGCGTCGCGTGCACATCCCCGACGGCCGAGGTGACGAGCGCGCCGTGCAACGTCACGCGCTCGAGTACGAACGCGCGATCCAGGACGCCGGTGGCATCGACCTCCAGCTCCTCGGCATCGGCCGCAACGGCCACATCGGCTTCAACGAGCCCGGTTGTTCGCGCACGGATCGCACACGTCGTGTCGAGCTCCACCCCTGGACCCGCGAGGACCAGAGTGCCGCGTTCGGCGGCCTGGAGCGCGTCCCGCGCCACGCAATCACGATGGGCGTCGCCACGATCCTCGACGCGCGCCGCCTCGTCGTCATGGCGTTCGGCGCGTCGAAGCGCGCCGTCATCGAGCGCACACTTGCGAGCGAGACAACGCCCGACTGGCCCGCGAGCCATCTGCACTCGCATCCGAACGTCGTGTTGCGCGTCGATGAGTCGGTGAGCGTCTCCGCTCCTTCGCCGCGACGCTGAGCGTGCGGGCCTCCATCATCGTCCGCACTCCGAGACGTGGTCGGGGCAGCGCTGCGCGGCAGGAATTCGAGGTACGCTGACGCGCGGCTCCAGTCGCTACGCCTGGGCCATTCGTGACCCACCCATGACACGACGCAGGCTCTTGTTCCTCGGACTCGCGGTGGCGATCGGCCTCGCCGCGATCGCATGGTTCCTGCGACGCGACACCGAGCGCAAAGTCGAGCACGGCGACGCGCGTTCAGTCGAAGCGACATCCGAAGCGGTCGGAGAAGCGCTCTCGGGTTCGCACGTGAACACCGTTGGCGATGCCACGCGACCGCTGACGAACGACAACCGCGAGATGCGCAGTCTCGCGTCGAACAACGCGCCGACCGTCCCATTCGAGGTCCGCGGGACGATCCGTGTCGTCTCTCCGACGCGCACGCCCGAGGAGGGCGGCGCGCCGAACATTCGCAAGCTCGACGGGACGCTCACGCTGCGGCTCGACGATGCGGAGAGCCCGATCGAGGTGCTCGTCGTCGACGGCAAGTGGTCGCTCGAGGGCGTCGTCGCGCGCCGCATGCACGTGCTCGACGGCTCGCTCCAAGGCCAACGCCTGCTGATCGCGCCCGAAGAGTTCCTGTTCGAGCCCGGGAAGCTCAACGTCGTCGCCCTGCGCGCGGAGCAGCTCTCACTGCCCGCGTTGCGCCTGCGCAGCACGGATCCCGCCGTCGCGATCGAGGAGCCCGAGGTGCTCTGGGAGTACTTCACGAACGGTGACGATGAGGCGTGGCCACCGGACCCGGAGAGATTGCTCCCACTGCGCTGCGACGTGCGCGGCAACCTCGTGCGTCTGCCCCAGCGCGTGCAGGGGCTGTGGTTGATCGATCAACCGCGGCTGCTCGTGCGCGCCAAGGGCATGGCATGGACGAGCGTCGTCGTCGATTGCACGAAGCGCGAGGAGCACGTCGTGCTTCTGGAGCGCGCGGGCGCGCTCGAAGTGATCGTCGAGGGAGCCGCGACGCCCGGCGATCTCCGCATCGAGCTGCGCGGAGGCGGTGAGCCGCCCCGAGCGATCCGTGCTCCCGTCGGCGGCGCCGGACGGTGTGGCATCGAAGCGCTGAAGCCTGGACGTTACGCGCTGACGGTCGCAGGGCTCGGCAAGCGCGACAGGATCGAGTGTGCGAACTGTGCCGACATCGTCGTGAGCCCTGGCGCGACGACGGACGTGACGTTGCGTGTGCTCACGGGCCCCAAGCCCGGCCTGTCGGACATCTCTGGGACCCTGCGCGTTCCGAAGGGTTGGCCGCTCGACGCGATCGTGCTGAAGCTGTGCACGAGTGCGGACGTGGGCAATTCCCGCATCGTCGCGAGAAGTCTCGGCACCGCGCAGTTTGAAGTCCTGCACGAAGATGCTCAGGTGATCGACTACGCGTGGAAGCTCCTCGACGTGCGCGCCGATCGATACTGGTTCGAGATCGACCC
>JBGATX010000054.1:0-33330 GCA_044228975.1 Planctomycetota bacterium
GGCCGCGATCATTCACGCGGCAAGCAAGTCCGTACAATCGAGTGACGCTCTATCCGAATCCCTTAGGCGAATTGATCTGCGCATCACGGAAGCGGTTAGCCTGCGCGATACCCAAACGAAGGAGGACCGTCAGGTTGCGCAATCCGTCGCCGCAGACAACCGTCAAGCCCTCCGCCAGGCAGCTGACACGCTGAAAGAGAAGCTTGACGATCTCAGAGAGCGCGTGTCCGCCATCTCGACAACAATAAAAGCAGAAGCCACGGACAATCGCAAGTGGACATCTGACAAGGCCGACGAACGCGCGGATAAGACCTTCGAGCGCACCGCCGCAGTCTTCGAGACACTCGTCGCTCGGATCGATTCCGCCAACAAACAGATTTCGGACCGCCTTGACCAGGGCGCGCGCCTGATTACTAAGGCGACCGAAGCACAGGGCGCAGAACTCGCATCGCAGCTGAAATCAGTATCTGCCCTCACGCCCGAACTCCGCATGATTGCGTCCCAGCTCGAACAAAACCGCAACGCGCTGGAAGCCCTCAGAAAATCGATTGCCGCCGACGTTTCATCTCTCACGGGGGACTAGCCCTGTGGACGTATTTACTCGAAACTACCTCGGGTACCTCCGCGACTGCGCACGCCTCGTAGCTCGCGACTCACCGATCGATTTCAGAGCGCGAACCACCCGAGGCGATTTATGCCTGTTGACGGGGGCTGAACTGCGCCAGCTTGAGGTTTCCCGCACAGTCCAAACCGACCGCGCCGCCCTGTTGACATGGCGCCGGGAACTCGAAATCAGCGCGGTAGGCGATTGCTCCATATTGTTGGGCTTCCTTTTCTTGGCGGGCAAGCAGGAACAGACGACCATGTGCTGTCCGTTGATCGTCGCGGAGGTCGCGGTCTCCACGAGTGGAGACAACGAAACAAGACTCGATTTGAAGCCTGGTACATTGGCCCTTTATACGCCGGCGCTGTCGATGCTGCTGGCCGATGCGAACGACTCGGCGCCGGAAGTCGTGGCCCAACAGATCGAGAAGATAGCCAAGGACTTGCCTTTCACGTTTCCATTCGGCATCGAGCACGAATCACTACTTCGTAGCATCAAGAACTCCTTGGCAGTCGACCGCCGTGCAGCATTTTCGCAACCTGCGACGCGGGTTCGGAGCATGGAAGACGACGACATCAGCAATGCTCGCGAGGACTCGAAGCTCTCCCTACTTTCGACCGCGGCGTTCTTGAAGGTGGACGCACTTCCAGACTTCTCCGTCGAAAAAGAAATCAGCGAGATAATGAAGAGCGAGCTGGCGGAAGAAACTAGCATTTCCCTGCTGGCACGTCCTGTGGGCACTCTCGACGGCAGTTCTATTGTATCCGAATCTGAGCCAAGTGGGTCGCCGACGGACGCTCATGTGCTCGAGGTTCTCACTCTGTCGGAGGAACAGCGTAGAGCCGTGGCGTACGCCAAGCGCGCCAACCTGACCGTAATTTCCGGACCACCAGGAACCGGCAAGTCGTATACCATTGCCTCGCTGGCGATCAATTTGGCATATAGAGGGCGAACGGTCCTCATCACTAGCAAGACGCGAGAGGCTGTATCGGTTGTCGTAGACAAACTCACGGCCCTCGGCGGACAATACGTTGTCGCCCACGTCGGCGACAAGTCACAAAAAAGAGAATTCGCAGAACTAATCAAAGGCATTCTGCAGTACGAGCGACTCGCGCCCCAGGATGAAGCCCGATCCCTGGACTTGGCTACGAACGCACTTAACGTCGCTCGACGAGATAAGCGCGACGTCGCGAATGCCATTCGAAATCTTGAAAAGTACTATGCACATTTCCACACAGCCCACGCGGCCCTCGACAAGCTGGCACATATCGCAATCCCTGACGTACTTCCTGAACTACGAGAGCTTGATCTACTCAAGGACCACGCCGCTTGGATTACACTCGCTCTGTCGAGGCCGATTCCATCGCTCGCCCACAAACTTCGCGCGCGATCTTTGTTGAACGCCATCGCTGGTCACTTGCGCATGTCTTCACAGTCACCACCGCCACTACTCGTGAGCGCGGCAGAAAAGGCATTTCACACCAAGAAAGCTGAAGAAGCCCTCAGCGTCCTTCGGAACCAAAAGAACATTCGGACACTATGGCGCGCTCATTCTGAAGCGGTGAAAACGGAATTGGAGGCGAGCGCCCATGTGTTCGCCTGTTGGCGCCGGAAGGTGCTGGCCGACATTTTGTTCTCCGATCCCAACACAGCGCCGCGTTTGCGAACCTATGCCAATGCACTCGAAGCGCCAGTTACCAATGCTTCCAAGGCCCGGCTCGTGTCCAAGATGCTCGAAGGCACCGACAGCGGCCTGCTGCTCAAGTGCTTTCCGATTTGGGCGGGCACAAGCAACCATCTGAGTCAAGCACTCAAACTGGAACCTGGACTCTTCGACTACGTCATTATTGATGAGGCCTCGCTCTCGGATCCCGCCACGGCAATCCCGGCGCTGTTCCGCGCCATGCGAGTAATAGTGGTGGGAGACGAGAAACAGCTAAAGCACCGCTCTCAGAACATTGCCGACCCGAAGCTACAAATGGTTGCGACAAAGAACGGGTTGGACGCCCTCACTATTAACGACTTGAGCTACCGACGAAGCGTCTACGAGATCGCAGCCTCGCGCGTGCCGAAGGCTGGGCTATTCATGCTCGACGAACACTTCAGATCGCTTCCACCGATAATTGGATTTTCAAACGAGCAATACTACGATCGCCGTTTGAAGATCATGCGCAGGAATCCAGTCAACGAGACGTCGACGGCGGTTCATTTTCGGTATGTGCAAGGCCGACGCAACGAGCTAGATGTCATCCCGGAGGAATACAGCGAAGCATTGGCGATCGTTAGTGAGCTCGCACAACGACCGGCGCCACCAACCGTTGGCGTGATAACAATGACCGAAGCTCAGGCGAAGTACATGAATGCGCGGTTTGCTGGCGAACCTATTGTAGGCACGCTAATAAGCCAATGCCGCTTCAAATGTGGAACGCCACAGTCATTTCAGGGTGACCAGCGACACACAATTGTTTTGTGCCTTGGCGTAGACCCAGAGGCACACCAACGTTCGTTGCAACACGCTTTGGATGACAACCGATTCAATGTTGCCGTGACCCGGGCTGAAGATCAAATGTTCGTGGTATCATCTGTCCCGATCGGAAGCTTCCACGGCAACATTCGGGAGTATCACGACCACGCGACCGGCATTCGGAAGGTCACGGCCGTTCCCAATCAGACGTTTGACTCGAAGTTTGAAAAGCAGGTGTACGAGACCCTCGTAGCTGAACGATTCAATGTGCAGTCGCAGTACGAATCTTGCGGATATTTCATCGACTTTGTAGTCACGCAAGGCGAACGGTTTATCGCCGTTGAAGTCGATGGGCCCCAACACTTTGACAGTCAGGGACGCTACGTGCCACGAGACGTGGAGAGGTCGCTGCGCCTTATGCGAGGAGGTTGGCACATCGAGAGGATCTCATGCTACGAGTGGGACAAGGGACTGAGCGCTCGACAGCAGTTTGTCCATCGGATTCGAACTGCGCTCGAAGTCGGTCAACCAGCTCAGCCTGGATAGCCCAATCCAGCTGCGAATGGCCGTGCAGCTGATGCGCCAGATCCGCCGCTCGATCGACCCGCGCTGGGACCTACACGAGCGCCTCGCGCAATTCATGGACACGATGCACCGCGGCGTCGTCGACGCGCGCAGGCAGCTCGAGCTGGGTTGAACCGTCGACCTTCGACGAGCTGTCGCGGCGCAACAGCACCTGCCGTCCGTGGCTCCAACGATTCGCCGCGCAGCGGCGAGCGCCGTCTCGCGATCGTGGCGCACTCGCCCTCCGCTTTCCCCGCCGCTCAGCAGCTGTTGCGCCTCCACTTGGAGCGCGTCATTTCCAGAACTGCCACCAGCGCCTGCGTCGACCGGATCGGTGCGCCGAGCGTGCCTCAGCCCGAATGACGCCGGCAAGGGAGCCTCCGCCAGCGCGCCACAGCTCGTCGATCTCGAACCACGCCGTCCGGCCAAGCGGTCCAACCCACTCGAGAAAGACATCCTGCCCAAACGGATAGTGCGTCGCGCGCACTTGGATCGACTCAAGCACGCCCACGGTCGCCGCACCGCGCGCCTCGTCGTCTCCCTCTCGAATGATGCGCTCGACCGTGGAGAAGGCCCTCTCGAACTCCGAGGTGTCGCCGCGACCGTACGATTCCACGAGGTACAACGCGAACTCGCCCGTGTCGTTGAAGATCCCAGGCTCCTCGCCCTTCCACCACTCGAGGTGTTGGCGCCACGCGGGCTCGAACCCAGGGCAGGCTTCGAGCAGAAGGGGCATGACTTCTCGTTTCGTGATCACGTTCGCTCGCGCCGCCCAACGTCTTTGGCGCTCAGCCGTGATCGACCGCTTGGGGGCGAACGTCGGCCGCCCCGCGGTGTTGGACGGCGTACCGAAGGGCGCACGGAGGCGTCACCGCATGACGTAGGTCACGGCAAAGCCAACGCCGATGAGCGCCACGACGACGGAAAGCGCGAGCCATGCACGGCGGCGTCGATTGCGCTGGTAGTTGCCCCAACCGTCTGTGTCGAGAAAGTGGAGGCTGTTGGCAGTCAATCGCACCGCACCTCCGTGAATCAGACTCTGCAGGCGTCTCCTGTCCATCGAACGGTTGAGTGTCAACGGAATCGATGATTCAGCAGTGAACGCGCGAGCGTCGGCAAGTTGTCGATGGATGCGCGCCTCGGCTCGCCTCATCGCGACGACAACGAGCAGCGGAATCAGACTCGGAATCACGGCGGCGGCGCTCATCACTTTGCTCCTCGGAAGCGTTTGTCAAAACGATCAGGACCCTATCCGGAGGATTGGCCGCGAGGAGGGCTCCACCCTTCGCGGAGCTTCTTCTCGAGCTCGTCGAGGGTCGTCCCCCTGAGAATGGGCACCCGGCCAGCCCGGAACCGAACCGATGAAGAGGCCGGTATCAGGGTCGCGTTCGACGATCATGTTGAATGTGCGCGTGCGCGTGCCTCCTGGCCTTCCCGGCGTTCGCCAAACTACGGTGGGTGCGCGGCCGCGCCAAGAAGCAGCACCGTTCGACGCGTCGAGTCGGATCGTGCGGCTGATGCAGTGCGGCACGGCCGGTGAACCCGCAGCCGCGCTTCGCCAATTCAGAAACGCAGGTAGCACGTCTCGATCGCCGCGACGTCGAACCCCGCCGTCAAGTGGACGGCGACGTCGGGCGGGTAGCGCGCGATGAACTCGCGACCGAGGTCGGGTCGCAGCGCGAACGCGCGGTGGATGCGCCAGCCTGTGCCTGCGAGGTAGGCGGAGCGCAACTCCGTGGGCACGTCGAGTTCGATCTGGCGCGCGATCTTGTCGGCCAGGAAGCGCGGGCCGAGTCCGGCGCGGCCGATCGCCGTCGCGAGCATCTGGCGCTCGAGCCCGTCGAAGCTCTCGATCGCGGCGAACGCCGCCGGGATGTCGTGGCCGAACTTCGGGTGCACGAAGAAGCGCAGCCCCTGCACCGCGACGAACCACTCCTCGCCGTACGCGCGCTTGCTGATCGCGACGGCATCCGCGAGCGAGACGCCTGCGTGCTCGAAGAGCGAGAGGTTGATCGCCGGCAGCAGGAGCGACGATCGATCGTCGAAGCGCCGCAGGATCGCGATCTTGTCCTCGAGCGAGCCCTCGAGGTGGTGCTGGAACTTGTCGAAGTACTCGGCATAGTCGTAGCCCTTCGTGTCGCGACACTCGGCGAGGTTGGCGAGCGGCCGCGACGGGTCGCCGGTGCGCGCGAGCGCGAACAAGTCCGCGGCTCCCACGCCGAGGATCGTGAGCAGCGCCGCGAGAGCTCCCGTGCGGCGCAGGCGATCGGTGCTGTCGAGCGCGCTCGCGGCGCAGGCCGCGACGAAGAGCGTCCCGACGAACCACACCGGCGCGAGCCGCAGGAAGAAGAACCAACCGACGTCGGGGCGGATCGCGAGACCGCTCGCGAGGTAGAGCACGAGGAAGACGGGCACGAACGCCCCGACGAGCTTGAGCTTGCGCGCTCGGAGCTCGTCGGGATGCGCTCGCAACGCGCGCCAGCCGGCGAATGCGAGCAGCACGAACCCGATCGCGAGCAGCCACGGACCGAGCTCGCCGCGATCGAACGCGCTGAAGAGATCGCGCGCGGCTTCGAAGCGCGTGACCGACGCGCTCGCTCCGCCCTCCTTCGCACGCACGCGCACGGCGTCGAGACCGACGTGACTCATCATCCACCACAGGGGCAGCGCCCCCACGATCGCGCCGGCGAACGCGGTGCCGACGCGGCGCGGCGTCAGCTCGGCTCGGGCGCAGAGGACGAGAGCGAGGGCCACCCAGACGACGGCGGCGAGCGTGACGAGCGCGAAGTACACGCCGAAACCGAGCACGAGCCCGAGCGCGAGCCACGTGCGCGTCGTGCTCTCGCGAGAGACGATGCGCAGCGTGAGATGGATCGCGAGCGCGATGAAGATCGCCGCCTCGAAGTGCGTTCCCAGGCTGAGCAGCGAGAACCGCAAGAACGCATCCGGCGCGAAGACGAACGCGAGGCCGAAGATCCACGCCGCGCGCGAGCCGAAGTGCACGAACGCGAGCCGCAGGCCCGCAAGCAGCGCGAGCGCGCTCGTGAAGAGCGCGACGAGCTTGTTCGCGAGCACGGTCGGCCCGACGAGCAGGAACGCGAGCGCCTTCAGGTGCGTGATCACGAAGCCGCCGCCCTCGTGATAGACGTAGGCGAGTCGGTAGTGCTCGACCGGCAGGCCGTCGAGCATCGCCTTCGCCGCCGCGGCCTTGCCGCACTCCTCGCCGTAGCCGAAGACATCGGCCACGCTCGCCACGAGGATCAGCCGCGTCAGCACGAAGA
Source organism: Planctomycetota bacterium (assembly GCA_044228975.1). Lineage (GTDB taxonomy): Bacteria > Planctomycetota > UBA1135 > UBA1135 > JADJNY01. Next base: position 6,914 of record JBGATX010000054.1, read on the forward strand.
GCGCGAGCAGCGACCAGGCGAGGCGCGACATCGGGCCGGGATCTTAGCGGCCGCCTGGCACGGATCCGACAGCGCGCTGCCGAACTGCGTGAGCGCGCGACTAGACTTCGCGGCCGAATGAACCGCGCGACGACTTCGACGCTCCTCCGCTGGATGCTCCCCTTCTCGCTGCTCGGGGCCTGCGCCGTGCAACGCGATCACGAACCCGTCGGCGCGACACGAGCGAAGGCGCGCGAGCTCTTCGACGGCGCGTCGCTCGCGGGCTGGCGCGGCGAAGCGCGCTTCTGGTCGGTGCGGGACGGCGCGCTCGTCGGCGAGAGCACGGCCGCGAATCCGTGCCGCGAGACGACCTACCTCGTGTGGGACGGCGGAACGGTGGCCGATTTCGAGCTCGAGTTCGACTACCGCATCCACGGCGGCAACTCGGGTGTGCAGTTTCGCAGTGTCGAGGCGCGACCGCTGGCTCTCGCCGGATACCAGGCCGACATCGAGGACGGTCCGAGCTGGACCGGGTGTCTCTACGAGCAGGACGGACGCGGTGTGTGCGCGACGCGCGGCGAGCGCGTGCGCTTCGTGCCCGGCGGACGCGCGGCGACGCGCTTCGCGGACGCTGCCGCGCTGCAGGCGCGCGTGCGCGCACGCGACTGGAACCACTACTCGGTGCGCGCGCGGGGCAAGCGCATCGAGCTCTCGATCAACGGAGAGCGCACGGTCGACGTGCTCGACGACGATCCGAACGCCGCGCGCGCGAGCGGCGTGCTCGCGCTGCAGCTGCACGCGGGCGCGCCGATGCGCGTCGAGTTCAAGAACCTGCGCCTCGTCGAGCTCGCGCCGCCTTCGGATTCCGAGGCGCGAGAGCTGGACTCCTTCCCGCGCCCCGCCGCGGAATCCGCGGCACTGCGCTTCGACGGCCCGCCGCCGCAGTGGATCTGGCTCGACGCGCAGGCCGTCGATCACGAGATCGCGACGCTGCGGCGCGAGTTCGACTTGAAGTTCGCGCCGATCGAGGCGCGGCTGCGCGGCGCGGCGGACAACGAACTGAGAGCGTTCGTGGGCGGCGAGCTCGCCTTCGCGCACGACGACTGGGCCACGCACGGCGAGCGCGACGTCACGGCGCTATTGCACGAGGGACTCAACGCGCTCACGCTCTGCGCGCGCAACGATTCCGGTCCCGCGGCGGCGTGGGTCGAGCTCGTCGTCGATGGCGCCGACGGCCAGCGACTGCGCATCGTGAGCGACGCGAGCTTCGCCGCCGAGCGCCCGGCGGCCGGACGCGAGTTCGAGGCTTGGATTCCCGCGGATTTCGAGAGCTCGCGCGCGGCCGGCGCCCAGGTGCTGGGCGAGTTCGGCTGTGCTCCGTGGGGCTCGGGCGCGGCATCCGCGGATGCTGCGCCCGCGGTCGACGAGCCCGTCCTCGCGGCGAACGAGCTCACGCTGCCGCCCGGCTTCCACGCGGAGCTCTTGTACAGCGTGCCGAAGTCGCGGCAGGGCTCGTGGGTCACGCTGTGCAGCGACGAACGCGGCCGTCTCTACACGAGCGACCAGAACGGGCACCTCTACCGCATCACGCTCGCCGCGAACTCCGCCGATTCGAAGCGCGTCGACGTCGAGGAGGTGCCGATCGCACTCGGCCGGGCGCACGGACTGTGCTGGGCGTACGGCGCGCTGTACGTCGTCGTCAGCGAAGGCGACGCCCCCGCGCCAGGGCTGTATCGCGCACGCGACACCGACGGCGACGATCGGCTCGATCACGTCGAGCTCCTGCGCGCGTTCGACGGCGGCGGCGAGCACGGTCCGCACGCGGTCCTGCTCGGGCCACCGGGACGCAACGAGGGGCTGTGGATCATCGCGGGCAACTTCACGAAGCTGCCCGAGCCGCTTTCGAGCTCGCGCGTGCCGCGCACGTGGCAGGAAGACGAGCTCCTCCCCCATCTCGCCGATCCGAACAACCACGACCCGCACATCAAGGCGCCCGGCGGCTGGGTGTGTCGCACGGACAAGGACGGCAAGGAATGGGAGCTCTTCGCCAGCGGTCTGCGCAACAGCTACGACCTCGCGTTCGGTCCCGACGACGAGCTCTTCACCTTCGACTCCGACATGGAGTGGGACATCGGCGCGCCGTGGTATCGCGCGACGCGCATCCTGCATCTCGTGAGCGGCGCGGATTTCGGCTGGCGCAACGGCTCGGCGAAATGGAACGCGGACTGGCCGGACACGCTGCCTTCCGTGTGCGATCTCGGAATCGGCTCGCCGACGGGAGTCACGTTCGGAACGGGCGCGAAGTTCCCGCCGAAGTACGAGCACGCGCTCTTCGCCTGCGATTGGGCCTACGGAACGATCCACGCGGTGTTCCTCGACGCGCGCGGCGCGAGCTTCGGCGCGTCGCACGAGGTGTTCGCGCAGGGCAAGCCGTTCCCGGTGACCGACGCGTTGGTCGGCATCGATGGAGCGCTGTACGTGACGATCGGCGGTCGCGGCACGCAATCGGCCCTGTACCGGATCACGTGGAGTGGCGCAGTCGACGCCGCGGCCGACGCGCAGGAGATCGCGCGCGGACGGGAGATCGGGACTGCGAGCGCGGCACGCTCGCGGCGACGCGAGCACGCCGAGCTGCACCTCGCAACCGCCGACGTCGAGCGCGACGCGGCGCACGGCGCGAGCCTCGATCCGCGCGAGCTCGAGCGCGCGGCGCAGGATCTCGACTCGCCCGATCCGTTCCTTCGCCAGGCGGCGCGCATCGCGTGCGAGCGGCTGAATGCTGCCGCGTTCGAAGCGCTGAAGACCGCCGACGCTTCACCGGCGCGCCTCGTTGCGCGCCTTCATCGTGCCGGCCCGGACGCGCGCGAAGAGCTGCTGCGACGCCTCGCCGACGTCGATTTCGCGAGCTGCACGCCCGAGCAGGCCGTCGCGTACGCGCGCGTGCTGCAGCTCACTCTCCTGCGCGCCGGACCGCTCGACGCGCCCACGCGCGCTGCGCTCGCGACGCGCATTCGCCCCTGCCTGACGACGACGAACGGCGAAGTGCGGTCGGAGTGGGCGCGTGTGCTCGGCGGCCTCGACGACCCGCTCTCCATCGATCCGATCCTCGAGGCGCTGCGCAGCGCGTCGACGCAGGAAGAGCGCATTCACTTCGCGCATTGCCTGCTCGCGCTGCACACCGGCTGGACGAGCGAGCAACGCGCGCGCTACTTCGCGGCGTTGGACGAGCTGCGCAAGACGGCCAAGGGCGGCGCGAGCCTGGTCAAGTTCGTCGAGCGCATCCGCAGCGACGCGCTCGAGCTCGTGCCCGAGGCCGAACGCGCGGCGTACAAGCTGCCCGAGGTGCTCGCGGCCGAAGCCACCGAGATCGCGACGAAGCTCGTGCACGCCTGGACCGCGAGCGAGATCGAAGCGCTGCTCCGCGACGACACGGCAACCACCGCGAACGGCCGCAAGGTCTTCGAGAAGGCGCGCTGCGCCACCTGCCATCGATTCGGCGGAGTCGGCGGCGACACCGGACCCGATCTCAGCGGCGCGGGAGCGCGCTTCACGCGTCGCGATCTCGTCGAGGCACTGCTCGAGCCGTCGAAGGTCATCTCCGACCAGTTCCGCGACGTCGAGCTGATCACGCGCGACGGCGATCTCTACGTCGGACGGATCGAGAAGGAGACGCCGAGCGCGCTCACGCTGCGCCGCATGCCGCCGAAGGAGGACTCGATCGAGCTCGCGCGCGACGAAATCGAGGAGCGCCGCTTCCATCCCTTCTCGCGCATGCCCGCCGGCCTGCTCGACGTGCTCACCGCAGACGAGGTGCGCGCGCTCTTCGACTACGTGCTCGCTTCGACGCCGGCCGCGCGCTGAAGCGCGTCAGCGCATCAGCAGCATGTCCAACCAGTCCGCGCGGTCCGCGACAAAACTCTCGGGTCCGGCGTCGACCTCGAGCACGAGCTCCTTCACCTGCGCGAGGTCGATCGGCGGGAGCTCGACCGGCGGCTCGCCGCCGCGCACGACCGCGCTCTCCCACGCCTTCTTGCCGTCCGTGAGCACGCGAAAGACGACCGAGCCCTTGGCGGAGAGCGACAAGACCTCGTCGTCGATCGCCACGCGGCCGCGCAGAGTCTTCCAGCCCGGTTCGAGCGTCCAGGCGAGCTGGCTCGGCGCGTGGACGCCTAGGCCGCGCGCGTGAAAGCGACCCGCCGCGCGCAACGCGCCGCCCGTCACGGAACGATCGACGCGGTGCTTCCAGCTCATGCCGAGATCGTCGCCAAACGGACGGCTCGCCTGCGCGCGCGCGGGCTCGAGCTCGGAGAGGTAGCGCACGCGTCCGTCGTCGACGTAGAGCTGGCGCAGGTCGCCGAAGGAGAGCGCGAGCGGCTCGCCGCTGCGCGGCGCGAGCGCAAGCTGTCCGTTGTCCATCGAACGCAGCACGCCCCGCAAGCGGCTGCCTTGCACGAGATCGGCGACGACGCGAACGCTCGCGTCCGCCTCGTCGGCGGTGGCGGCGTGTCCCGCGCCTTCGATGAAGAGCGCCGCGACCTCGCCCCAGGGAAACACGCGGCTGTCGACCCGCTCGCCGTGGAAGCGCACGCCCTGCGCGCTGAACTCCTCGACGGCGCCGTCGATGCGATCGAGCGCCTCGGCGCGCACGAGGTAGAGACGATCGCCTTCCTTGGCGGGCTCGAGCGTGCCCGACCACGCGCTCGGCAGCCGGCCCTGGAACACGATCGAGCGCAGCTCGTCGATCGTCGCGCGCAGCGCGAGCTTGGGTGCGAGATCGACCTGCACGCGCTCGCCGTCGAGCCCGGTCAACGAGCCGACCCAGCGTTCGCCGTCGCTCAACGCGACGGTGGCCGCGCGCGCGTCGGCGGCCGGCGCGGGAGTCGTCGCGTCGAAGACCAGCGCTTGCGCACCGAGTTGGCGCGGGTCCGCGCCGCGGATCGAGCTCGCCGGCCGCGTCTCGACGTGCCCGTCGACACCGATCACCGTGACGCCGCTCCCGAGCGCGCTCGCGCCGGCGAGCGGAGGCGGGTTCGAGGGCGGCGCCTGGAGGATCGCGACGACGACCGCGAGGAGGGCGTTCGACAACATGCTCCCCAGCATGGGCGCGAGCGCGTCCAGCTCCAAGCGCAAGCCCGGGGAGCTCTCGCCGGCGCTGCCAGCCTGACAGCGGCGCCGTCTCGACCCTCTGCGCGCGTGCCATTCCGGCAGGCGGATCCACCCCCTTAAGACCACACAAACCCTTGTGCCAGCGCAGCTTGGATCCTGCCCGAATGGCGGCACCGTTCTTGCTGACGGCGGCCCGTCGTTTTCTGATCACCCAACGCGCAGGCACACGCTGCTCGCACTGGCGATCGTCGATTCGAGGCCCGAGGTTCGCCGCCGAGGGTTCAGAGCTGCTCCCCAACTCCTGCTCCGATGCTCACGCATCGGCGGCATCCGTCGCTCCGGTCCGGCCAATGCCGCGCCGACTCGACGGTTCGCGAGTGGACGGTGCGCTCTTCGACGGTCCCGGCCGCGCGCACCGCCGCGCATCCACCGAATTCACCGCACCCACGCACACAAGATCCCCATGGCCAAGCAAATGGTCTTCGAGTCCGACGCCCGCGATGCGATCCGCCGCGGCGTCGAGAAGCTCGCCAAAGCCGTCGTGACCACGCTCGGACCCCGCGGCCGCAACGCGATCCTCGACAAGGGTTGGGGCGCGCCGACGATCACGAAGGATGGCGTCACCGTCGCCGAGGAGATCCAGTTGCAGGATCCCTACGAGCAGATGGGCGCGCAGCTGGTGAAGGAGGTCGCCAGCAAGACCTCCGATGTCGCCGGCGACGGCACGACGACCGCGACGCTGCTCACCGAGGCGATCTTCACGCAGGGTCTGCGCGCCGTCACCTCGGGCGCGGCTCCCGCGACGCTCACGCGCGCCATGAAGGACGGAGCCGCGGCGGTCACCGCCGAGCTCGAGCGCATGGCCAAGCCGGTCAAGAAGAACGACGAGATCCGCCAGGTGGCGACGATCTCGGCCAACAACGACTCGAAGATCGGCGACCTGATCGCCGACGCGATGGAGAAGGTCGGTCGCGACGGCGTGATCACGGTCGAGGACGGCAAGACGCTCAACACGGAAGTCACCGTCGTCGAGGGCATGCAGTTCGACCGCGGCTTCCTCTCGCCGCACTTCGTCAACGATCCGCAGACGATGGAGTGCAGCTTCGAGAAGCCGCTGATCCTCGTCTTCGAGGACAAGATCAGCTCGGTCGCGAAGCTCCTGCCGCTGCTGGAGAAGGTCAAGCAGGCCAACCGTCCGCTCGTGATCATCGCCGAGGACATCGAGTCCGAGGCGCTCGCGACGCTGGTCGTGAACAAGCTGCGCGGCATCCTGCAGGTCTGCGCGGTCAAGGCGCCGGGCTACGGCGATCGCCGCAAGGCGATGCTCGAGGACCTCGCCGCGCTCACCGGCGCGAAGGCCGTGATGAAGGACCTCGGCACGCAGCTCGACACGCTCACGCTGCGCGATCTGGGCACCTGCAAGAAGGTCATGATCGACACGGACAACACGACGATCGTCGACGGCGCGGGCAAGAAGGAGGACGTGCAGTCGCGCGTCGCCCAGATCCGCCAGCAGGTCGAGCTCACCACGTCCGACTACGACAAGGAGAAGCTCCAGGAGCGTCTCGCCAAGCTCACCGGCGGCATCGCGCAGATCAACGTCGGCGGCGCGACCGACACCGAGGTGAAGGAGCGCAAGGCCCTGATCGAGGACGCGCTGCACGCCACGCGCGCCGCGGTCGAAGGCGGCATCCTGCCCGGCGGCGGCGTCGCGCTGCTGCGCGCTCGCGAAGTGCTGCGCAAGCTGAAGCGCGAGGACGACGCGGACTACGCCATGGGGCTCGACCTCCTGCACGCCGCGCTCGCGCGCCCGGTGCAGCAGATCGCGACGAATGCGGGCTACGACGGCACGGTCGTCTCGCACCGCATCCTGCGCGACAAGAAGGAGAGCTTCGGCTTCGACGCGCTGACCGGCGAGTACGGCGACATGCTCGCTTTCGGCATCGTCGACCCGGCCAAGGTCACCAAGGCGGCGCTCGGCAACGCGGTCAGCGTCGCCACGCTGCTGCTCACGACCGACGCGCTCATCGCGACCAAGCCCGAGCCCAAGAAGGGCAAGAAGGGCGGCCCCGGAGGTCCCGGCGGTGGCATGGACGACGACGAGATGGGCGGCATGGGTGGCATGGGCGGAATGGACTTCTGATCGCGCCCTCCGCCTCGCATCCACGAACCACGCACACCGAATCACGCAAACGAGAACACCACCACCATGGCCAAGCAGATCCTGTTCGACGAGAACGCGCGCCACAAGATGCGCGTCGGCATCGAGAAACTCGCCAAGACCGTGCGCGTCACGCTCGGTCCCGCGGGCCGCAACGTCATCCTCCAGAAGTCCTTCGGCGCCCCGTCCGTCACCAAGGACGGCGTGTCGGTGGCCAAGGAGATCGAACTCGAGGACCCCTTCGAGAACATGGGCGCGAAGCTCGTGCTCGAAGTCGCCAACAAGACCAACGACGTCGCCGGTGACGGCACCACGACCGCGACCGTGCTCGCCTCCGCCATCTTCAACGAGGGCCTGCGCTACGTCGCGACCGGCGTGAACACGATCGCGCTGCGCAACGGCATCGACAAGGCGGTCGAAGCGGCCGTCAAGTCGATCGCCGAGCAGTCGCGCAAGATCAAGACGCGCGAGGAGAAGGCCAACGTGGCCACGATCTCCGCCAACAACGATCCCGAAGTCGGCCGCATGCTCGCAGACGCCTTCGAGAAGGTCGGCGACGAGGGCGTGATCACCGTCGAGGCCAACACGGGACTGGAGACGCAGCTCGAGGTCGTCGAGGGCATGGAGTTCGACAAGGGCTACCTCTCGCCCTACTTCGCCACCGACCTGACGAAGCTCACCTGCACCTTCGAGGATCCCTACATCTTCATCTTCGACAAGAAGATCTCGAACGTGCGCGAGTTCGTGCCCGTGCTCGAGGCCGCGGCGCGCGTCGGCAAGCCGCTCGTCATCATCGCGGAGGACATCGAAGGCGAAGCGCTCGCCACGCTGGTCATCAACCGGCTCAAGGGCGTGCTCAACGTCTGCGCGGTGAAGGCTCCGGGCTTCGGCGACCGCCGCAAGGCCTACCTCGGCGACATCGCCGCGCTCACGGGCGGTACCGCGATCACGGAAGAGCTCGGCCTGCCGCTCGACAAGGTCACGAGCGAGCACTTCGGCAGCGCCAAGCGCGTGCGCATCACCAAGGACAGCACGGTGATCGTCGGCGGCAAGGGCTCGAAGAAGGAGATCGAGGAGCGCATCGCGCAGATCCGCGTCCAGGTCGCGAACACGAAGTCCGACTACGACAAGGAGAAGCTCGAGGAGCGTCTCGCCAAGCTCCAGGGCGGCGTCGCGGTGATCAAGGTCGGCGGCAAGACCGAGGCCGAGATGAACTCGCGCAAGGACCTGATGGACGACGCGCTTAACGCGACGCGCGCCGCGATCCAGGAGGGCATCGTGCCCGGCGGCGGTGTCGCGCTCCTGCGCGCCATCGACGCGGTCAAGGCGCTCAAGCTCTCCGCGGACGAGCACTTCGGAGCGCTGATCATCGAGAAGGCGCTCGAGTCCCCGCTGCGCCAGATCGCCGAGAACGCCGGCGAGGACGGCGCGGTCGTGGTCGAGAACGTGCGCGAGAAGGGCAAGGCCTACGGCTTCAACGCCCTGACCGGCGAGTACGTCGACCTGATCAAGGCCGGCGTCGTCGATCCGGCCAAGGTCGTGCGCTCCGCGCTGCAGAACGCCGCGTCGATCGCGGGCCTGCTCCTGACCACCGACACGATGGTGACGGAGATCAAGGAAGAGAAGACCAAGGTCGAAGGCAGCATGAGCTGACCTCGCGCGCCGCGCGCACGACGCGCGGCTCGATCCCCGATTCGAATGCGCGGCGCGGTGAGGAGGCTCTCCGCGCCGCGCTTCCCAACGCGAGAGCCGCACGGTCGCCCCCCGTGAACCGGCCCGGGCGCAGAGCGCGCTCTCGCGAACGCGACGCGACTTCCACTCCCTTCATGGCCGACAAGCGCGACTACTACGAAGTCCTCGGCGTCCAGCGCGGCGCGAGCGACGACGAGATCAAGAAGGCCTACCGCAAGGCCGCGATGCAGTTCCACCCGGACCGCAATCCGGGGGACAAGACCGCGGAGTCGCGCTTCAAGGAATGCGCGGAGGCGTACTCGGTGCTCTCCGAGCCGCAGAAGCGCGCGCAGTACGACCAGTTCGGCCACCAGGCCTTCGGACCCGGCGGCGGCTTCGACGGCACGCGCTTCACGAACGTCGAGGACATCTTCTCGGCCTTCGGCGACGTGTTCGGCTTCGGCGACATGTTCGGCGGACGACGCCGCGGCGGTCCGCAGTCCGGGCGCGACCTGAAGATCGAGCTCGAGCTCACGCTCGAGGAGATCGACAAGGGCGTCGCGCGCACGGTCGCGCTCAAGCGACACGAGCACTGCGCGACGTGCAAGGGCACGGGCGCGAAGGCGGGCACGAGCGCGGCCGCGTGCAAGACCTGCGGCGGACGCGGACAGATCCACCGCAACCAGGGCTTCTTCGCGATCGCGACGACGTGTCCGCACTGCCGCGGCGCGGGCCAGGTGATCGAATCGCCGTGCACGAGCTGCCGCGGCGCGGGCAAGCAGCAGGAGCGCGCCGAGATCCAGATCCAGATCCCGCCCGGCATCGAGGAGGGCGTGCGTCTGCGCGTGCCCGGCGAAGGCGACGCGGGCGACGCGAACGCGCCGCGCGGCGATCTCTACTGCGTCGTGCGCGAGGTCGAGCACAAGCTCTTCCAGCGCTCGGGCGCCGATCTCCTGTGCGAGCTTCCGTTCTCCTACGCGCAGCTCGCGCTGGGCGACAAGGTCGAGATCCCGACGCTGCGCGGTCGCGCGGAGATGTCGATCCCGGCTGGAACGGCGTCGGGCAAGGTGTTCCGCCTCAAGGGGCAAGGACTGCCGGTGCTCGAAGGTCATGGGGGCCGCGGGCGCGGCGACCAGCTCGTGCGCGTGTTCATCGAGGTGCCGACGAAGCTCTCCGATCGACAGAAGCAGCTCCTCAAGGAGTTCGCCGAGATCGACGTGAAGAACTCGGGGCACAAGTCTTTCTTCGAGAAGATTTCGAGCTACTTCAGCTGACCCATGGCCGCTCCCGACGATCCCCAGGATCCGCGATCCGACACCGACGACGCCGCGCGCACGGACGCACTCGACGCCGACCTCGACGTCAAGGAGTTGCTCGCGCAGCGCGACGAATACAAGGCGAGCTGGCAGCGCGCCGCCGCCGACTACCAGAATCTGCGCCGGCGCATGCAGTCGGACATCGACTCGGCGGTCGCACGCTCGAAGAAGGCGCTGCACCAGGACCTGCTGCTCGTGCTCGACTACCTCGAAATGGCTCTCTCGACGTCGTGCGCGAGCGCCGACGCGAAGGCCCTGCTCGCGGGCGTCGAGATGACGCGCGCGCAGCTGCTCGGACTGCTCGAGCGCGAAGGCATTCGCGTCATCCCCGAAGGCGGCAGCTTCGACGCGGCCTCGCATCAGGCGGTCGACCGCGTCGAGACGAACGAGCACCCGCCGGGGACGATCCTCGCCACGCTGCGCAAGGGCTACACGCTCGGCGGCCAGATCCTGCGCGCGGCGCAGGTGCGCGTCGCGACGCAAACCGCCGACACGGAGCGCGCCGGAGAGAGCCGCTAGTGCCGACCTACGACTACCACTGCCTCGCCTGCGAGCACGCCTTCGAGCTGATGCACTCGATGAGCGAGGCGCCCAGGCGCAAGTGCCCCAAGTGCGGCAAGAACCAGCTCGAGCGGCGCATCGGCACCGGCGCGGGCATCGTGTTCAAGGGCAGCGGCTTCTACCTGACCGACTACCGCTCGAAGTCGTACCAGGAAGGCGCGAAGGCCGACGCGGAGCCCAAACCCGCGGCGGCGGAGCCGTCGAAGTCCGCCGATGGCGCGACGAAGAGTGACGCGAAGTCGAAGAGCGAATCGGGCGCGTCCCAGGAAGCCTCCAAGAACTCGGCGAAGGACGCGTCGAAGAGCGACTCGAAGCCCGCTCCCAAGTCCGACCGCTCGCGCGAATCGTCGAGCGACGCGCGCGCGAAGAAGTCCAAGGACTGAGCGCCGCGCGAGCGAGCTCGCGACGAACGCCGTTCGAGGACCGGCGTCGGCGCCGCATCAAGCGCCAAGGCGCCGGCGCGCGGGCGCGAGGAAGAGCTCCTCGACGAGTTCCGCGATCGCGTCGCTCGCGTGGCTCCCGAGGATGCGTTGCGCCGCGGCGCGCGCTTCCTCCATGCCGTCGGCCATGCAGCACGACAGTCCCGCCGCCTCGAACATCGGGATGTCGTTGGTCGCGTCCCCCACCGCGACGACCTGCTCCGGCGCGATCGCGTGTTCCTCGAAGAGGTAGCGCAGCGCCTCGCCCTTGCCGCGACACGGCGGATGCAGGTCGAGCACCTGCAGCGCGCTCTGGCGATGGTGCGGCAGCACGGAGAGCGGGAAGTCGGTGATGTAGCACGGCTGCGCGACGACCTCCTCGACCTCGCGCGCGAGATCGGCGGAGGTCGCGTGTCGACGAGACAGGTAGGAGACGCGCACGACGAACTCGGCGCGCTCGAGCTCCTCGCGCTCGACGACGCGCAGGCCCGTCATCCAGGCGAGCGCCGCGGCCTCCTCGTCGTCGTGCGGCTGCGTCGTGAGCTTGTCGTCGGCGCGCATGACGACCGTCAGGAGGTCGTGCGCGCGCCCGAAAGCCAGCGCGCGCTCCAGCGTGCGGCTCGAGAGCACGCGCTCCTCGAGCAGCCGTTTCGTGCGGTGGCAATAGAGTCCCGCGCCGTTGAACACGATGGCCGGGACGTCGAGCGCGAGCTCCTCGAGCACCGCATGCGCCGAGAGCGACGAGCGCCCCGTAGCGACCATGACGCGCACGCCGGCCGACTGCGCGGCGCGCAGCGCGTCGAGGTTGCGCGGCCGGATGCGGCTCTCTGGATCGAGCAGGGTGCCGTCGAGATCGAGCACCAGTGCGGAGTAGCGCGGCTGCGACATCCACCGAGTGTAGCGCGCGCGACGCGCCCGTCCCTCGCTCGGCGGATCAGTAGGCCGCGAGCGAGATCGCGGTCGTCTCCTGCGCGCGCACTTCGACTTCCTGCGACGGCAGCGCGGCCGCCTGCCCGTCGGGGCCGGCCGCCGGTTGCTCGGGACGACGCAGCGAAACGCGGTAGCGCCCCGGAGCGAGCCCGCGCAGCGTCGCATTGCGGTTCCACGAGCCGATCCACGTCGTCTGCACGACCTGCTCGCGGCTCCCGTTCGCGCCGCCGTTCGACGCCTCGGGGCTCGCGGGAGCGGGATCGAGGCGCGCCGCGCGCACCTCGTACCAGCCGCGATTGCCGGGGATCGTGCCGGTCAGCGCGACCGTGATCACGCCCGCGCGCCGCAGGTGGAAATCGACGCCCGAGCGCGCCTCGTCGGGCTGAAGCGTCATCTCGGGCGAGCTCGCGGGCTCGAGCATGTCGCTCGACACCGTGACGGAGAGCGCGACGCCGCTGCGCAACCCGCGCAACGCGTAGTGGCCGCGCGCGTCGGTGCGCTCGGAGGTGCGCGAGGGCGCGCGGTACTGCGTCTGCGGGTTCCCGCGCTCGTCCTCGCGCACGACGATCTCGTAGGGCGAGTCCTCGCTGCCCGAGTCATCGGAGGTGACGACGCTCACCTCGACACCCGGCACCGGGTGGCCCTCGACGTCGGTGACCGTGCCTTCGACCGAGGCCATGTCGAGGTCGATGTCGAACGGACGCGAGTCCTCGGTGATGCGCACGAAGAAGCGCGCGCTCATGCGTCGCTGCGCGTGATGCACGGAGAGCCAGTACTCGCCGCAGCGCACATCCTCGTAGCGGTAGAGCCCGTCGTGATCCGTCGAGGTCGAGAACGGATCCTGCGGACCGCCCCAGCTCTCGCCCTCGGGCTCGTCGCCCTGGCGCACGCGCGCGAGATGCAGGCGCGCGCCTTCGAGCGGCTGACCGGCTTCGCGCACGCGGCCGCCGAGCCCGCCGCGCGGCGCCGCGACGAAGACGAGCTCGACCGTCGCGCCCTCGACGACGCCGCGCTCGGTCCACACGGGCGGAGGACGCTGCTGGTCCTGCGCGTTGATCCAGGTCTCGCCGGCTTCATCGTGCAACAGGAACTTGTGCACGCCCGGGCGCTGGTTCTCGAAGCGCGCCACGCCCTCCGCGTCGGTCTTCTTCTCGGCCGTGAGCGAAACCCAGCCGCCGTCGTCGCCGGGATCGTCCGAGTCGTCGCGAGGCTTCTTGTGCGCGATGCCGACGCCCTTGACCGCGCGCCCCTGCGCGTCGGTGACGCGCACGACGACGGTCCCGCCGCGCTTCAGGCGCAGCTCGAGCGAATGATCGGCGTCCTCCGGCAGGAGCACGCGCACCGGCTCGCAGGCGAGAAAGCCCTTGGCCATCGCGGCGATCACGACGCTCTTCCCCGGCGCCGAAGAGAGGCGCGCGCGTCCGTGCGCATCCGTGCGCGCGCTCCAGGCCTTCGCATCGCCGACGACGTCGCGCCCGGCGTCGTCGCCGAGCAGGTTCGAGAGCTGCTCCTCGCTCTGGAGCGAGAGCACGACGCTCGCGTCGCGCACGTCCGCGCCGCTGGAGTCCTCGACGACGTGCACGTCGAGCGCGCGCTCGCGCGCGAGCTCGATCACGCCCAGATCGAGCGTCGCGCCCGAGGCGAGGTTGACGTCCTTCTTCTCGAAGTCCTTGTAGCCGGCGGCGCGCACGCGCAGCTGCACCGGCTTGCCGCCTTGCGGCCGCAGCTCGCCGCAGCGCACGCGGCCTTCGGCGAAGCTCTTCAACGGCTCGCCCTTGTCGTCGCGCAACGTGCGCTCGCGTCCGACGCCGGCCCACACGACGAGCTCGGTGAGCGGCGCGCGCGTCTGCGCATCGACGACCTGGAACGTGATCGACGCCTCGGGCTTCCACTCGATCTCGACGCCGCGCTGGCCGGCGAGCGCGGTGACACCGTCGATCGCGCCGACGCGCTTCCAGCGCCCGGGCTCCGTCGCCGGAACCGACGCGGAGAGACGGTAGTTCGCGAGCGGCTTCAGCCCCGCGATGACGAAGTTGCCTTCGGCGTCGACGAGTCCGTGGCGCGCGCGCAGCTGGTTCACATCCGGCGGCGCGGCGTCGGCGGCGAGCTCCTCCGTCTCCTCGGGCGCGCCTTCGGCGCGCGCGGGGCGGGCGCTGATGCGCACGACCGCAGGCCGGCCGTCGCCGCGCACGTGGCCGCGAATCTCCTGGCCGGGCTCGAGCACGATCACGAGCGGGCCCGCGACCTCGCCCGCGCGCTCCGTGCGGCCGCGTTCCTCGCGCGCGAGGAAACCGGGAGCTTCGATCAGCAGGCACCACGGGCCCGAGGCGATCTGGTCGACGCGGAACGCGCCGCTCTCGTCGCTCGTCGCGAGCGGAATGCCGCGGCCGGGAACGGAGACCGCGCGCGCGCCGGAGAGCTGATCGGCGCTCTGCAGGATCTGCGCTCCCGCGATCGGCTTGCCGGAACGATCCTGCACCTTGCCCGCGAGGACGACGCCGGGCGCGAGCACGAGATCGGGCAGCGTCTCCTCGCCCTTGCCCTTGATCGTGAACCGGTCCTCGTAGCGCGGCGCGTAGCCGCCGGCGCGCGCGACGAGGCGCACGCCGCCGGCGGGAACGTCCTCGAAGAAGTACGTCCCGTCCGCGGCGGTCTCGGTGCGGTGCACCTCCAGCCAGCCGCGCGGCACGGCGTCGCTCTCGATGTCGAGCGGGATCGGCGCGTACCACTCCGCGCCCTTGGCTTCGAGCACCGTCGCGCCGGCGACGGGCGCGCCCGAGCTCGTCACGACGCGCCCGACGATGCGCGGCTTGCGCGGCGCGGCATCGGGAGTGGGCGCCGCGCCAGACGCGGGCGACGAAGCTTCGAGCACACGTCGCGCCGCGTCCTCGCTGACGGAATCGGCGGCGGAGGCCGAAGCCACGAGGCTCGCCGCCGCGTTCGTGCGCTGCGCTTCCTCCGCGGCGCGTCCCGCGCGCACGGCCGAGCCGGGTTCGTCGAGGAAGAACCACAGCCCGACGACGAGCGCCGCCAGGATCAAGCCGGCGAGCAAGAGGTGCAGAGCGCGCATGCGAATCGAGACTTCCCGCGACGCCGCCGTGGCGCGCGAAGGGATCCCAGTAGAACCGCAACGCGACGCTCTGCCCAGCTCGTGCGCGCCGCGTGCGCGTCCAGCTTGCTCCGCGGGTGGTGGCGGACGCAAGCGAACGCCGCGCGGGCGCGCGGACTCACCGGAATGGAGCCCGCGCGCCGCGCGCCGTGTTCACGGGATCTCGAAGCTCGCGCTCGCCGCCTTGCCGGCGACGATCTCGATCGTCTGCTCGGGAATCGACGCGCGCTCGCCGTTCGCGCCCGGCGCGCCGAACGCGTCGCAGTGCAACTTCCAGCGGCCGGGCTTGAGCCCGCTGAGCTTGACCACGCCCTTGGCGCCCGAGAACTCGTGCCGCGGCTCGACGCCATTTCCGCTCTCGAAGGTCGCGAGCAGCATGCACGAGTTCGACGGCTGTCCATCGCGGCGCACGAAGGTCACGTCGACGCTCCCGCCCGTCTGGAGCTGGATGTCGACGTTCGATTTCGTCTGGTCGCTGCCGACGTGCACCTTCTCCGACTGTCCGGGCTGAACGTCCTTCGCCTGGGCCTTGACGACGAGCTCCACGTCCGGCGCGACGCCGCGCAGCCGATAGCGACCCTCGGCGTCGGTGAGCACCGTCGGGCTCGTGGGCCCGCCGCTGCCGAAGGTGACCTGCGGCTCGTCGCCACCGTCATCGGCGAGCGCGATGGCCACGAAGCTCCGGCGGGTGGTTCTCGAGGAGTCCTCGCTCGGTGCGCGCTC
This sequence comes from Planctomycetota bacterium, assembly GCA_044228975.1. GTDB lineage: Bacteria > Planctomycetota > UBA1135 > UBA1135 > JADJNY01. Next base: position 22,889 of record JBGATX010000054.1, read on the forward strand.
GGCGCGAACCTTGACGCCGGCGAGCGGCTTGCCGTCGGGACCGCTGACGCGTCCTTCGAGGATCGCGACCGGCAAGTCGACGTTGAACTTGTTCTCGCCGCTCTGGATCTCCAGCGGTGCTTCCCACTCCATCGCGCGCGAGGAGTGCGAGACCTTGAGCGTGTAGCGCCCGAGCTTGACGCGCTCGATCTGGTACGCGCCCTTGCTGTCGGTCTGGTCGTTCGGTCCGCCGCCGCCGAAGAACGGCAGCTTCATCTCGTCGCCGTCGTCGTCCGCGACCAGCTCGACGCGCGCGCCGGCGAGGTCCTTGCCGGCCTCGGTGATGCGTCCGGCAAGCGTCGCGCGCTCGGGCGCGATGAGCTGCAGCGAGCTCGCCTCGCCTTCGACGACCTCGACCTGGCCCCAGCCGTCGTCGCCGCCCGCGCCGCCGAAGTCGAGGCTCGCGAGATCACCGGACGACGTCGTGAAGACCTGCGCGCTGCTCTCCGCGATGCGGAAGCGCTGCACGCCGGGCATCAGGTGCTCGAAGACCGCGCGTCCCTGCGCGTCGCTGCGCGGACGATGCACGCCGCCGAGCATCGCTCCACCTCGTCCATCCGGCCCGCGACGTTCGATCTCGATGCCCGCGACGGGCTTGCCCGCGCCGTCGACGACCGCGACGGTGACGCTGCCCCCCGAGCCGGGCAGCGCGTCGAGCTCGTGATCGCCCTCGGCGGGCAGCACGAACGGACCCGACGCCCAGGGAGCGTGGTCGCGCGCTCGCACGAGCACCTCGACGCGCTTGCCGGGCAGGCTCGTCAGGCTCGCGCGACCTTCCTTGTCCGTGCGCGCGGAGCTCGAGTCGCCCTCGTCGGGGATCTCCTGGCCGTCGTCGCCGACGCTCATGCGCATGCGCACGTTGCGCTCGAACCGGCGCTCGCCGCTCTGCTCCTCGGGCCGCTCGACGAGCTCGACGGAGGCGCCGGCGAGCGGCTCCTTCAGGCGCGTCGCGCACGAGCACGCGCACGAGCGGCGCGCGCTCGAGGCGCACGACGCCGAGGTCGGTGTCCTGGCCGTCGAGCAGGACGATGTCCCCGCGCTCGTACGGCTTGTAGCCCGTCGCGGAGACGTGCAACGAGAAGGTCTTCGTCTGCCCGGGAGCGCCGGTCCATCGCGGCGCACGAAGCGCACCTCCCCACCGGGGAAGCGCGACTGCGGCTCGCCCTTCTCGTCGGCGAGCGGCATCGCGAAACCGGCGCCGCCGCTGACGTCGAGCTTCTCGATCGGCGCGCCCGAGGTCGCATCGACGACGTGGAACACGACGGCGGTCTCGGCCTTGTACTGCAGCTTGACCCCGCGCTCGCCCGCGGGCGTCGTCACGGAGCTCGTGCACGTGCGCCCCATGCCGAAGTCGCGCTCGTTGTCGCGACCGACGAGTCGGTAGCTCGCGCCGGGAACGACGCCTCGCACCTGGAACGTGCCGTCGGCGTTGCAGCGCGCCTTGCGCGCGCCGCCGAAGAAGTCGCCGCCAGAGATGACGGCGTTGACGGCGCCGCCGTCGCCGCTCGGGCGTTGCACGGCGCGCACCCAGAGCTTGGGCAAGAGTTCGGCCGGCGCGCCGAGCACGACGCCGTCGATCGTCGTGCCCTCGTCGAGCACGAACTCGAGGTTCGAGACCGTCGCACCCGGTCGATCGGTCTCGCCGCTGAAGACCTTGTCGGGCTGATCGACGCTCTCGACGCGCAGCTTCCACGGTCCCGCGGCGAGCTGGTCGATGCGGAAACGGCCTTGCGCGTCGGTCGTCGCGACCTCGGTGCCGCCGACGGAGCTCGAGCCGAAGAAGACGATCCCGCTCGAGCCCGGATCCGAGCGCAGGCGCTTCAGCTTCGCATCGGCGACGGGCCGGCCCTGCGCGTTCAGCACACGGCCGGTCAGGATCGCGCTGTCCTCGAGCACGAGATCGCCGAGATCCTGGTTGGCGACGGGCACCGGCTCGCCGCGGTCGAAGGGAGCGAAGCCCGCTGCCCGGACCGAGAGGCGCGTGTGGTCCTTGACCTTGGGCTGCAGCACGAAGCGGCCGTCGGCGCCGGTCTCGACGTGCACGTGGCCGGGCATCGAATCGCCGTTGCCGAGATCGATGTCGACGACGAACGCGTCCATGTCGGCCGCATCGGCGTTCACGCGCGCTCCCGCCACGGGGCGTCCTCGGCCATCGACGACACGTCCGCGCAGTCCGGTCTCGGCCTTCGGTGCGGGAGCGTTTCGCGACCTGTGCGCGCGTGCGGTCGCGCTCATCCCCCGTCGCGTGCTGCGGATCGTCACCGCCTTCGGGCCGGACCAGCTCGACCGGAGCGTTCGCACCGGTCGCGGCGGGTGCGTGCTCCGCCGTCCGATCGTTCGGGAGTGCGGTCGCCGGCTGCGAGCCGGATCGAAGGAAAAGGGCCAGGGCGGCGACGCCCACGGCCAGCACCAACGCCAAGGTCAAGGCGTGGATCGGACGCATGGATGGAAACTCCGGTCTCGAATCGTCGCGGGACGAGGTCGGGCCGGCGCGGGAGCGCGCACGGCTACGCGCCGCTGCGAGACGTGTTGGCGGGGCCTCGCGACAACAGGCCCGGGCGGACGACCCTCGCCCCACCCGAACACCGCCGGCAGCGATTTACAAGAGCCCGGTCGCTTGCGATGTTCAAATGACGGATGCTGTGCCGCGTTCGTCGGTCGCGCTCGCGCCTGCCCCGCCGCAGGCGCACCCCCGGGAGAATTCCGCAATGAAGGTCTGGCAACGAGCTTGGATCGCCACTGCCGTCGTCGTGCTCGCCGCGTCCGCAACGGCGCAGGAGCCCAAGCCGGGCAACAAGTACTACCAGAACAAGTCGCTCGGGTTCGAAGTCAAGTTCCCCGACGATTGGGAGCAGATCGGCGCGCAGCCGGGCGACGAGAACCTGCTCGTCAAGTACGACCCGCCGTCGAGCAAGTTCATCCAGATGGGCAAGGAGGGCGAGCTCTACCTGCACACCTGGCTCGTCAAATTCGATCAGCGCAAAAAGGAAGGCGAGGACGCTGCCGACAAGGGCAAGCTCAAGCTCGAACAGCGCTACAAGGACCTCGCGACGTGGATCGCGAAGGGCGAGGCGGGGCCGGGCTACAAGCTCGAGGGCAAGCCCAAGGCGAGCGAGGTCAACAAGCTCAAGGCGACCGAGTACGCGTTCGTGAGCACGAAGGCCGCCCAGTCGCGCAGCGGCAAGGCGATCGAGGAGCCGGTGCGGCTCTACGCGATGGTCTACCAGCTCGAGCCCGACGTCGAGGTCGCGCTGATCGTCAACGGTCCGGGCGAGCCGAAGAAGTGGGCCAAGTACGAGCGCGCCGCCGAAGCGATGGCGCGCACGATGCGCCGCCTCGAAATCGCGGCTCCGCAAGAGAACGCGGGCCCGGCCGACGAGAGCCTGCGCGGCAAGAAGCGCGTCGAGCTGCAGACGCGCCTGCGCGATGCGCCGGAGTGGAAGCTCTACGAGACGCCGAACTACTTCATCGTCTCGAACAACGAGGACAAGGCGTTCCTCGACGAGCTCATGGGCCGCCTCGGCGCGATCCGCACGGTCTACGAGAAGGACTATCCGATCGAGAAGGCCAACGAGTTCCGCGAGCTCGCCAAGCAGCAGCGGACGCGCGACGCGTCGGAGGGCAAGAAGCCCGAGAACGACGGAGAAGCGAAGCTCGCCGAGCTGATCAACGGCGGCGCGGATCCGCAGGAGCTCGCCAAGTGCTCGGTCGTGCGCGTGTGCAAGAACCGCGATCAGTACCACAGCTACGGCGGGCCGGGAGGATCGGCGGGATACTGGGCGTGGACGCAGCAGGAGCTCGTGATCTACGACGCGCGCGCCGACGGCGGCAAGGGCGACACGTGGGCGACGCTCAACCACGAGGCCTTCCACCAGTTCATCTTCTACTACTACGGGAACATCTCTCCGCAGAGCTGGTACAACGAAGGCACGGGCGATTTCTATTCGGGCTACCAGTACAAGAACAAGCAGTTCAAGCTCGAGAAGTTCCAATGGCGCTTCGGCCTGGTGAAGGAGAACATCCACGCCGGCAAGATCGTCGACCTCGCGCGCTTCGTGCGCATGTCGCAGGGCGAGTACTACTCGACCGACAGCGAGTCGAACACCGACATCGGCGATCACTACGCGCAAGGCTGGTCGTTCATCTACTTCCTGCGCACGGGCAAGAAGGCCAATGCGAAGGGCTGGGATCCCAAGTGGGATGGGATCCTCGAGGCGTACCTGAAGACGCTGGCGATGACCGGCAAGACCGACAAGGCCGTCGACGCGGCGTTCGACGGCATCGACATGGACGCGCTCCAGGCGTCCTGGCTCGACTACACGAAGTAAGGCGCTTCCCGCCTCTCACCCCAAGGACTTCGATCCCGTGCGCACGAACCGCTTCCTCGCTCTTTTCGCCTGTGTGGCGCTCGCCGCGCCCGCCTTCGCCGATCGCGTGATCACCAAGGATCAGCGCGTGCTCACCTACAAGAAGGCGCGCCCCGACGGCAACGGCTACAAGCTCGTCTTCGACAGCGGCGAGGTGCTCGTGCCCGACAAGAGCCAGCTGCTCTCGGTCGAGGTCGAAGGCGACATGTCGGACTACGTGCCGGCCAACGACGACGAGAAGAAGAAGCTCGCCGACGGCTACGTGCGCTACGAGGGCAAATGGCTCTCGAAACCGGCCTACGAATCGCTGCTCAAGCAGAACTACGAAGAGCAAGAAGCGCCTGGAGGAGATCGCCGCGCACGCGCGCTTCGACACCGGCTGGACCAAGGACACGGCGCACTTCTCCTTCAAGACGAACACCTCGCCGCAGCTGCTCGACTACTACTGCAATCTGCTCGAAGCGTACTACGACCTGCAGGACCAGCGCATCGGCATCAATCCGACGCTGAGCATGAAGCGCACGAAGATGCAGGTGAACGTCTACAAGAACTACAACGAGTTCCGCGAAGAGGCGCCCTACGGCGAGGGCGGCAAGGTGCCGTTCGGCGTGATCGGATTCTTCTCGTCGTCCGACGGGACGTTGAACTTCTATCACGACTACGCCGAGCCCTCGCGCTCGACGTGGGTCGCATTGCACGAGTGCACGCACCTGCTCACGTACCTGATCGACCAGTCCTACATGCCGCAGATCTGGCTCAACGAGGGCGTGGCCGACTACTTCGGCTCGTCGAAGATCGAGTACGACAAGAAGGGCAAGATCAAGATCATCCCCGGCGAGGTGCAGACCGATCGCGTGCTCACCGTGCAGGACGCGATCCGCTTCGGCGCCACGTCGACCGGCGGCGGCGGCGGCGCGGACGCGCCCAAGGCGAAGAACAGCGTGATCGGCCGGCCGTTCATCAAGCTCAAGGACCTGCTCTTCGTCTCGCGCGAGCAGTTCAAGGGCTTCGAGTACGCGCACGCCTGGTCGTTCGTCTACTTCCTGAACAACTACCAGAACGGCAAGTACCAGAAGGCCTTCAACCAGTTCTTCAAGGGGCTCTACACGCTCGAGAAGGGCATCCCCTACGAGTCGCTGCCCTACGGCAACAAGTCCGGCAACGGCAAGCACGTCAAGCCCGAGGACATCCGCGACTACATGATGAAGAAGCTCGGGGTGAAGGACCTCGAAGCGCTCGAAGCCGACTGGAAGAAGTTCGTCGAGCAGATCCCGATCGAAGGTCCGGCGGCGCGCCTGAAGCGCGGCCTGATGGCCGTGCGCAGCTTCCAGTTCGACGATGCGATCGACGATCTCGACGCCGCGATCGCCGGAGGCACGCAGGATCCGCGCGCGTGGGCCGCGCGCTCGCAGGTGCCCGCTCAACGCCGCCTACCACTACTCCTACTCGCGCTTCCTCGAGAAGCAGATCACGCTGCGCTCGGGCGACATCGACGAGTCGAACGTGTCGGTGCAGAGCAAGGCGAAGTTCTCCGATCCCGCGGCGAAGCAGCACGCGGGCCTGGCGAGCGAGCTCGATCCGGAGAACGTCGAGTTCCAGGGCTGGCGCGCGAAGTTCGAGTAGGCTCTCGCGCGATGAACCCGACTCCGCTCTCACGCACGTCGATCCTGCTGTGCGTCGCGCTCGCCCTCGCGAGCTGCGTCGGCTCGCGCAAGGTCGCCAACCCGACGCTGTCGCTGCGCACGAGCGGCGGTCGCGAGCTCGGCGTCGCCACCGAGTACGGCATCGTCTTCCTCGGACGCACGGCGCAATCCGGCCGCATCGAGATCGAAGCGTGGTACGGCGACGGCCCGAACATCGAACCGGCCGTGATCGAGCCGATCGGCGCCGGGCTCTACACCGCCGAGACCGAGATCCTCATGCCTCAGGTGCCGCTCTCCTTCGCCGAGCCCAAGCCCGGCTCGCGGCTGACCGTCGTCGGCCAGACCGAGCGCGGCACGTGGGAGAGCTCGGTGACGGTCGAGAGCGACCCGCGAGCGCTCGGCATCCTGACGTCGATCCCGAGCGAGCTCGTCGATCGCCCCGACCAGATCGGAGCGGGCGTCTACGTGACCGATCCCGACACGGACCAGCGCCTCCTGATCGGCCTCTACGCCGGCCGCATCCACCTCTCGACCAAGGACGGCGAGCGCGACTACATGGCCGTCGTCGGCCCGACGGATCTGTGGCGCCTGGTCGCGCACCGCCGCGACATGCTGCAGCGCAAGCGCTGGGTGTACCGCGAGGACATCCTCTAGCGGTCACGGCACGCCTCCTGCGCGCAACGCGTCGAACGGTGCCGCCGCGCCTGGCTCGGTTCCCGCTTTCAGCCCGGGGCGACCGCGAAATCCGTGTCCGCCTGCAACACGCGAGGATTCGGCGACAATGGTCCTCGCCGGGATCTCTCGCGCGCTGCGCGACGGATTCCCCCCGCCAGACGATCCCCGATGTCGAAACTCCGCATCCTCGTCGATCGCTCCTCGCGCCGCTCGTGCACGCCGACGTGCTCGTCGTCGCGCCGAGCGGCGCGCCGTACTTCGAGATCCAGCACGCCGTCGACGCGGCGCACGACGGCGACGTGATCCTCGTCAAAACCGGCGTGTACGCGTCGTTCGCCGTGCGCAACCACACGCTCACGATCGTCGGCGAAACGGGAGCGGACGCCCGCGTCGACGGAGCGATCCGCGTCGCGGGCGTCGGCGCGACGAACACGCTCGTGCTGTCCCGGCTGCACGCGGTCGGGAATGCGCTCGGCACGAGCACGCGCCATGGACTGCTCGTGCGCCACTGCGCGGGCTCGATCCGCGTGCAGGATTGCGTGCTCGAGGCGCGGCCGGTGACTCCCGGCGAGTCCGGCTGCGTCGAAGGCCAGGGCGCGTGGATCGAGAACTGCGCCGACGTCGTGTTCAGCGGTTGCGTGCTGCAGGGTTCGGCGCAGGCCGGACCGCCGCAATCCGTCGCGCCGACGTATCACGACGGCGGACACGGCGCGTACGTCACGAGCTCGACGCTCGCCGTGTACACGAGCACGCTCTCCGCGGGCACGGCCGGTCTGGGTTACGGCTACACGCTCGGTTGCACGCCTCCGCCCGCCCCGATCGGTCCCGCGTACGGCGACATGGGCGCGCCGGGTGACGGAGCGCGCGTCGAGAACTCGTTCCTCTTCGCGTGCGCTTCCTCGTTCCACGGCGCGCGCGGCAACGACGTCTACTGCGGCGGCGGGTTCTGCGTGTGCCCGTCGTCGGGCGGCAACGGCATCTTCCACGACGCGGGGCTACCCAACGGCATCGTGCTCGGCATCAGCGCGACCGGCGGACAGCGCGGGAACACCGCGCCGACCGGCGGCTCGTGCGGGATCACGACCTGCCACACGCAATGCTGCGGCGCCGCCAATCCTCCGTGCACGTTCGACGGCGCGTCGATCGCGGGCAGCGTGCAGACGCTCGGCGGGAGCGCGCGCGCGCTCGGCGCGACGGCGCTCGTGCGCGAAGGCGCGAGCGTCACCGCGAACTTCCAAGGCGAACCCGGCGACGTGGTCGAGCTCGAGATCACCGACGCGACCGGCTTCGAGTACCTCGCGAGCGCGCGCGGCGTGCGCTTCACGCGCCAGCCCAAGCCGCGCCGCATCGCGCAGGTCACGACGCTCGGCGCGACCGGCGCGGCGACGAGCACGTGGACGATCCCGGACCTCGGCCCGGGAACCCAAGCGCGAACGCTGTTCCTGCAAGCGACCTTCACGTCGACCAGCGGCGAGCGCACGCTCTCGACGCCCCGCGTCGTCGTGCTGCTCGACAGCGCGTTCTGAGCCTTGGAGCCCCTCTCAGAATGGGCCGGCGCGTCCAAGGCCGCCCCGAGGCGAGGCGAGCAAGGCACGCCGACGAGGCGTATTCGCGGCGCAATACTCCGAGGAGGCGTAACGCCGCGAGCCCGCCTCGGGGCGGCCTTCGACGTGTCGGCGCATTCTGAAAGGGGCTCCTAGCTTCGCGGCGGTCCGAGCGGCGCGCTCCAGCTCGGCCACGGTCCGCTCGATGGACGGCGCGCCTCGCCGTCGCGCGTGCGCAGCAGGCCGCGCGTGATCCCGTTGTAGATGGGCTTGCCGGTGCGGCGCCAGACGAGCGCGAGGGCCGAGCGCTTGTAGTCCGCTCCCGCGCCCGCTTGCGGCTCGTGCGCGCCGTCGGGCCCTCTCCCCCAGCGCGTGTAGCGCCGGCGGTGCTTCTCGACGTGGCGCAGGTCCTCGCGCGCGCGCACGGCGAAGCTGCGCCCGCGCGTCGCGTGAACGCTCGCGAGCTGGAAGTCGACGAGCTGCGGCCGGCCATCGGGCGCGACGAGGATGTTCTGCTCCTTGTGCAGGTCGTTGTGGCACACGCCGCGAGCGTGCAGCGCGTGCACGAGCGCGTCGAGGTGGTCGAAGAAGTCGCGCGGCAGCACGCGCGCTTCGTGCAGCGGCGCGCCGGCCATCCAACTGCGCACGAGGACCTCGCTCGCGCGCGGCGGCCGGCCATCGCGCGAAGCGAGCGCGAGCCACTCCGCGCGCGGCTCCTCGCGCGGCACGCCCTCGAGGCCCGCGAGATGGCGCAGGGCCGCGCGCTCGCGCTCCAGCAGGCGGCGCGCGATGAGCCCGCTGAACCACGATCCCGATCCACAGGCGACGCGGCGAATGGCGACGGGAGTGTGGAGCTCGCGCGGTCCGCTCTGCGAGTCTCCCGGAGCGCTCGCGAGGTCCGGCGCGACGTCGCGACCGTGCGCCCCGAGCGCACCGAGCGCATCGATGCGCTCCACGCGCCCGAACGAGTCCGCCTTGAGAACAGCGCCGACTTGGAAGCGTTCCGCCACGCTCGTATCCTCCGCGCAGGCGCGCCCGAGCTCCAGTGCGCCGCGTGTGATCGCCACAGACGTCCAGGCCGCGCCGAACACCGCCCAGGCCGGCGCGATCCCCGGGTCGATCCTCGTCCGCGGCCTCGCCAAGCGCTTCGGCGACCGCCAGGCGCTCGCGCCGCTCGATCTCGACCTCGGTCCGGGCGGGATCATCGGGCTCCTGGGCCCCAACGGCAGCGGCAAGAGCACGTTCCTGCGCCTGCTCACGGGGCTCGTGCCGCGCGATTCCGGCCGCGCTTGGGTCGACGGCGTCGAGCTGGCGGGCGACGGCACGAACGTGCGTCGGCGGGTGAGCTACGCGCCGGGGGAGATCGCGCTCTACCGCGAGCAGCGCGCGTCGCGCCATCTCGACTGGCTCGTGCGCGGGCGGGATGCGCGGGCACTCGCGCGCGCGACCGAGCTCGCGAACACGCTCGGGCTGCCGCTCGCGAAGCGCGTCGGCACCTACAGCCACGGCATGAAGCGCCAGCTCATGCTCTGCGCCGCGCTGGCGAGCGATCTCCGAGTGCGGATCCTCGACGAGCCGACGGAAGGCCTCGATCCGACGAAGCGCGGCGAGGTGCTCGAGCTCCTGCGTGCGCAGGCGCGCGACGGCCGCACGCTGCTGCTCTCCTCGCACCATCTGGGCGAGGTCGACCGCGTCTGCGATCGCCTCGTGTTCCTCAACGAAGGCCGGAAGATCGCCGACGAGCGCGCCGCCGACGTGCAGGAGCGCGCGCGCAAGCTCGTGCGCCTGAGCTTCGAGCGCGACAGCGAAGCGCGTGAGCTCGCGTCGCGCGCGAGCGCGCTGGGCGCGAGGTCCGCGCGCGTGCGCGAGACGCGCGTGCTCGTCGAGCTCGCGAGCGACGATCCGCGCCCGTTCCTCGCGCAGCTCGGCGCTCCCGGCTTGCCGCAGCCGCGCACGGTCGAGTACGGCCAGATGTCGCTCGCCGAGCTCTACCGCGACCTCTACGGCGTCGAGGGCTGCTGATGCGCGAGGAGCTCAAGTCGGTCGCCTGGCGCACGCTCGGCTACTTCATCGTGCTCGAGGGCCTGCTCGCCGCCGCGATCCTGTTCTGGCCGCGCTTCGAGAAGAACCTCGACGCCTTGCGCGGCATGGCGCCGATGCAGGTGCTCGTCGAC
>JBGATX010000285.1:0-3810 GCA_044228975.1 Planctomycetota bacterium
ACAGCACGCGCACGGCTTCCGATCTCGCGCGCGAACGCGTCAGGGATCGCCTGCCGCCCTACGCGAAGGAGCTGCGCGTGTCGCGACTGCCGGCCGGCAGCGACGCGGCGGAGCTCGTCCCGTTCCAGAAGCTCGCCGCGCACAACATCGCGCCGGATCGCGAGCAGGGTGCGTACCTGCTCTCGTTCCTGCTGCCGATGCTGCTCGTGATCATGACCGTCATGGGCGCCTTCTTCCCGGCCGTCGACCTCACGGCCGGCGAACGCGAGCGCAGCACGTCGGAGACGACACTGCTCCTGCCCGTGCCGCGCCTCTCGGTGCACCAGGGCAAGATCCTCGCCGTGTGCGCCGGATCGGTGATCGCGACCGTGCTCAACCTCTTCGCGCTCGCGCTCTCGGCCGGACACCTGATCCACATGTTCTCGCAGGGCACGCGCGTGCAGATCGACGTGCCGATCGGCGCGTTCGTCGCGATGGCGCCGCTCGCGCTGCTCTTCGCGTTCTTCGTCAGCGCGGCACTGACCGGCATCGCGTCGCTCGCGCGCACCTTCAAGGAAGGCCAGGCGCTGCTCGGACCGGTGCAGATGGTCTTCATCGTGCCGGCGATGGCGAGCGCGATCCCGGGGCTCGAGCTCACTCCCAAGCTGGCCTGCATCCCCGTGCTCAACGTCGTGCTCGCCTTCCGTTCGTTGATCAGCGGGCGCTCGCTGCCCCTGGAGTACACGTTGACCGGCGCATCGCTCTTCGTTTCGGCACTGATCGCGATCGTCGTGGCCGTGAAGCTGCTCTCGCGCGAGTCGATCTTCGCGCCCGATCCGTCGTCGGCGACCGCGCGCGGAGCCACGGAGTCGTCCGAAGGGCGCGGCTGCGCCGCGGCGGGCGGGACGTAGAGGATCGCGTCGAGGTGCTCGCGCGGTTCGTCTTGCGCGCGTTGCATCCACTCGCGCGCGGCGTCCTCGCCCAGGCGATCCCGGAGCTCGTCGACGCGCACGCGGTTCACGGCCGCGAACTGCGCGCGCGCGTGGTCGTCGAGCGTCGGGTCCTTCGGCGCCGGCGTCGATTCGAGCGCGCGCACGAGCGCGCCGGAGCTCTCGCGCAGCTCTCTCGAGCGCGCGCTGCGCTCCGCGGCGTCCGCGTCCGGAGCGGGGGAACGCCGCGCGGTGCGATCGCGCGCCTCCGCCGCGTGGACCTCGCTCGCGAGCGCGATGCCGATGCCGACCTCCGTGCGTTCGCGGCGGCCCTTCACGAAGAGCGCGCCCTGGATCAGGCACCAGAAGAGGAAGGGATACAGCGCGATCGGCAGCACGACCGTGTAGAGCGTCGTCTGCCGGTCGCGAAAGCTCGTGCGGATCTCCTTGCCGGCGACGAGCAGCGTCGCGCGCCACGTGCTGGGCCGCGCGGCGCGCGCGAAGGAGCCGGGTTCGCGCGTGTCCATCGTCACGCCGGGGAGCGCGGGCTCGCTTGCCACGCGCCGAAGACCTCGGCGCCGGATGCGGTGACGTGCACGATGTCCTCGATGCGCACGCCGAAGCGTCCCGGCAGGTAGATGCCGGGCTCGTTCGAGAGCGTCATGCCGCTCTCGAGGATCACGTCGCTCGCGCCGTCGAAGTACGGATCCTCGTGGCCTTCGACGCCGATGCCGTGACCGAGCCGGTGCGTGAAGACGCCGAAGCCGCCGGGATAACCACCCGCGACGATGCGCGCCCGCGCGAGCGCGTCGATCTCGTGACAGCGCTTGCCGGGTCGCAAGCCGTCGAACGCCGCGCGCTGCGCGTCGCGCACCGTGCTCCACGCGCGTTGCACCTCGGCGTCGAGTTCGCCTTCGGGCACCCAGGTGCGCGTGATGTCGCTCTGGTAGCCGAGGAAGCTGCCGCCGCAATCGACGAGCAGCACGTCGCCGCGCGCGAGCTCGCGCTCGGTCGCGTCGCCGTGCGGCAGCGCGGCCGCGGGACCGATGAGCGACAGGTTCCACGAGCCGGAGAAGCCCAGACGCGCGTGCGCGGCCTCGACGAGCGCGCCGATCGCGTGTCCGTCCATTCCCGTGCGCACCTCGCGCGCCACGCGGGAGAGCGCGAGCTGCGTGAGCTCGTTCGCGCGGCGCAAGAGCGCGATCTCCTTCGCTTCCTTGCGCCCGCGCAGCGCGATGAGCAGCTCGCGCGCGGAGACGACCGCGCCGTGCTCGGCGAGCGTGGAGGCTCGCGCGTCCTCGCGCGCGGCGGAGATCAGGCGCTCGACGAAGCCGTAGCGCAGCGAAGGTTCGATCGCGAGACGCTTCACGCCTCGTGCGCGCAGCGCGCTGGCGAGCGGCGCGAACGCGTACTCGTCCTCCTGCCAGGTGACGACGTCGCCGCGCGGGCCGGCATGCTCCGGCGTGCCGTCGATCTGCTGGCGCGCCTTCGACTCCTCGAACGCCGGCACCAGCCAGAAATGCGTGCCGTCGGCGGTCACGACGAGTGCGAAGAAGCGCTCCGAGCGGCCCCACGAGACGCCCGCGAGATAACCGAGCGTCGCTCCGCCTTCGCAGATCAGGGCGTCGAGTCCGCGCTCGGCGAGCAGGCGGCCGAGACGCAGGCGCCGCGCCGCGCGGTCGGTCTCGTCGATCGGCACGGCATTGCCGCGCTGGTCGGTCAGGTCCGCGAAGCGTTCCGCGTCGCGCTGGCGTCGCTCGTTCGCTTCGGGACCGGCGGGTTCGGTGGCGACTTCCCGAGGCGCGACTCCGCTTCGAGTGCCCGCGCAGCCGGCGAGCCACAGCCCCGCGCCGCTCGCGACGAGCGCGCGCCGCGACAACGCGGTCGGCGGAAGAGAGCTCTCGTCGGTTTCGTGCACGCGGAGTGGGATCGAGGGGCGAACGAACGCGCCCGATCGCGCGCCAGGGTAGCCCGCGTGGCGCGCACCGCAAAGGCCGGCTCGCGTCGCTCAACTCGTGTCGCGATCGCTCCGATAGGTCCCGGAGCATGTCCCCGACCGACTCGGACCCGCACGCCGCCCCGACCGATTCGCGCAGCGCGGCGAGCGAGCCCGCTGCGCCCTTGCGCTCCGACGACACGTTCACGCGCTCCGCCGCGCGCACTTCCAGCGCCGAAGCGGGAGCGGCTCGCGCGAGCACGATCGTCGACGATCTGTCGCCGTCACCGCGCTCGATGAGCGCCGAGCGCGCATCGAAGGGTCCGATCCTCACGTCGATCCCGCTCTCGAGCTGGGTCGCTCCGTTGCCCGCGCAGCGCGAGGCCGACGCCGACACCTGGCGTCCGGCGCCGCGCATGCCGGCGCGCCGGCGCGCGAGCGACGGCCAGCTCCTGCTGCGCGCGATCTGGACCAGCGCCAAGATCGCGGCCGTGCTCTTCGTGGCCTACGGCCTGATGTTCAACTTCTCCGTCGTGCGCGGGAGCTCGATGACGCCCGGCATCCACGACGGCGATCGCATCCTCGTCGATCACGTCTCGTACCTCTTCGGCGACGTGCAGCGCGGCGACGTCGTCGTGCTTCAGTACCCGCTCGATCCGACGCTCGACTACATCAAGCGCGTCATCGGCCTGCCGGGCGACCGCGTCGAGATCGAAGGTGGCCGCGTGTGCGTCAACGGCGTCGCGCTCGAGGAGCCGTACATCGCCGATCCGGATCCGCGCACCCACCTCTCGGTGACCGTCGAGCCCGAGCACTTCTTCGTCCTCGGCGACAACCGCCCGCACAGCTCCGACAGCCGGGAGTTCGGCCAGGTCCCGCGCCAGAATCTGCGCGGAAAGGTCGACGTGCGCGTCTGGCCGCCCGAGCGCATCGGCTCGGTCGAGTAGCGCGTCGAGCGGCTGGCCC
>JBGATX010000055.1:0-2338 GCA_044228975.1 Planctomycetota bacterium
TGGGGCGCGTACTCGCTCGGCGATCCGTGGTTCCTGCTCGCGATCCCGATCGGCGTCCTGTGTCTCCTGTGGGGCCGCGCGCGCGCCGGTCGCGCGCGCGCGCGCTTGAGCGTCGTGCCGGCGACACCGCTCGGCCGTTCGTGGGCGCAGAACCTCGGCTGGGCCGTGCCCGTGCTCCAGATCGCGGCCCTGTGCGCGCTCTCGATCGCGCTCGCGCGGCCGTTGCGCGGCAACACGGAGACGAGCTCGGTCTCCGAGGGCGTCGACATCGCGCTCGTGATCGACCGCTCGGGCTCGATGCACTACGAGGACCTCGCACCGGGCAAGTCGCGCCTGGAAGTGATCAAGGAAGTCGTGCGCGACTTCGCCGTGCGGCGCATGACCGATCGCGAGGGAGCCTCCGACAACGTCGCGCTGATCACGTTCGCGGCCTACTCGCAGCTCCTGTGCCCGTTCACGCTCGACGTCGACGCGGTGACGGGCTTCCTCGACGGGCTCCAGCCCGTCCCGCCGAACAATCGAGCCGAGGACGGCACGGCGATCGGCATCGGGCTCTCGAAGGCCGTGGCGGTGCTCAAGGAGTCCGACGCGCGCTCGAAGGTCGTCGTGCTGCTCACCGACGGCGAGAACAACATCGACTACATCACGCCGGCCGACGCGGCCAAGCTCGCGGCCGACGAGCACATCAAGGTCTACACCGTCTTCGCCGGCCGTTTCGTGTACACGGTCGACTTCTTCAACCAGCCGCGCGCGACGGAGCGCGAGATCGACACGAGCGATCTCGAGAACATCGCCAAGGTGACCGGCGGCCGGTTCTTCCGCGCGCGCGACAAGGCCGAACTTTCGAACGTGTACGCGGAGATCGAGAAGCTCGAGCGCACGAAGCGCGAGCAGAAGCACTGGAGCGAGACCTTCGATCTCTACCCGTGGTTCCTCGTGCCGGCGTTCGCGCTGTACACTCTGGCCTGGTTCCTCGCGACGACCTTCTTGCGGAGGATCGCGTGAGCGCGCTCGGCCTGCTCGGTTTCGATCTGCTGCGGCCGGAGGCGCTCGTCGCGCTGGTCGTGGCGCCGGTCGTGCTCGTGCTCGGCGGCTTGAGCCTGCGCGCGCGCGCACGAGCGCGCCGCCTGCTCGTCTCCGAGCGTCTCGAGCCGCGTTTCCTGCCGCGCTACTCGCAGACGCGTGCCTGGGCGCGCCTCGCGTGCGGCGTGCTCGCGCTCGTCTTCTTCGCGCTCGCGCTGATCGGCCCGGTGCGCGGCTACACGCTGCGCGACGTGCAGCGCAAGGGCCTCGACCTCGTCGTGTGCATCGACACGTCGCGCAGCATGCTCGTGCAGGACGTGAAACCGGATCGACTGACGCGCGCGCGTCGCGAGGTCGTCGGGCTGCTCGACAAGTTGAAGGGCGATCGCGCCGCGCTGCTCGCCTTCGCCGGCGACGTGCGCCAGGTCGCGCCGCTGACGCACGATCGCGTGACGCTCGCGGCGTTCGTCAACACGCTCACGCCCGACGACAACATGAAGGGCGGCACGGACCTCGGCGCGGCGATCGACGAGGCGCTCAAGCTCTTCGACGGCCGCACGGGCGCGCACGAGGCCGTGATCCTGATCACCGACGGCGAGGATCTCGAGAAGAAGGGCCTCGAGGCCGCCAAGCGCGCCAAGGAGCGCGGCATCCACGTCTACGTCGTCGGCATGGCGACGCAGGCGGGCGGCAAGATCCCCGAGGCGGACGGCCGCGGTTTCGTGCGCGACGAGGCCGGCAAGGAAGTCGTCTCGAGCCTCGACGGCGCGAGCCTGCTCGAGATCGCGAACTCGACCGGCGGCGCCTATCTCTCGGTGCAGAACTCGCCGATCCCGCTCGAGGAGATCTACGAGAAGCGCATCTCGCGCCTCGAGGGCCGCGATCTCGTCGCGGGCAAGGAGCGCATCCCGCACGATCGTTTCCAGTGGCCGCTGGTGCTCGCGCTCGCGTGCATGCTGGTCGAGTTCGGGCTGCGCGAACGCCGCGGAGCGCGCGCGCTGCCGAACGAGCGCGCCGTGCCGCCGCCGGGCTCGCTCGCGGGCCGGAGCGCGCCGGCGAACCTAGCGAGGACGCGCGACACGGGAGAAGCCGCATGAGACCGATGGGGATGACGTGCAGCGTGCTGCTCGCGCTCGCGAGTGCCTCGTTCCAGGCGCCGGCGCAGGACCCGGCGCAGAGCCCGGCCGCGCGCGCGCCGCGAGCTCTGCCGAATCGAACGCCGGGCGCGCCGTCGAGCCCCGCTCCGACGCCCGGATCCGCGCCGAGCGCGCCGGAGATCCCGCCCGCCGAAACGTGGGAAGGCAGCGTCGCCGAC
>JBGATX010000055.1:2396-29501 GCA_044228975.1 Planctomycetota bacterium
TGCGAAGGCCTCGTGGCGCCGAGCGGCTTCGCGCGCTGGAAGGAAGCCGCGCTCGCGCAGCCCGGCTGGAAGTCGAGCGTCGCACGGCGCATCGAGCCGCTCGCCGATGCGCTCGGGCTAGCGGGTCCCGCGCCCGTCTTGCGCGCCGAAGTGCACTTCGCCGCCGGCGTGCTCGCCGATCGCGCCAACGATTCGACGCTCGCCGACGCGTCGTTCCAGCGCGCGCGCTCCCTCGCCGGACCGGGCGAGCTGCGCGGCGAAGCGGGCTATCAGCTCGCGACGCGCGCGCTCCTCGACGGGGAGCTCTTCCGTTCCAAGATCCCCGAGATCTCCGGCGCGCAGGGAGCACCGGGCACTTCTTCCGCGGCTCCCGGCGGCTCGCCGCTGCCGCAAGGGCTCCCCGGTCTGCCCGGCTTGTCGAACGCAGCCGGCGGCGCTGCGCAGGAGCCCGATCCGCTCACGCTCGCTCGCGCGGCATACCAGCGCGCGCGCGAGCGCTTCATCGAGCGCCTGCGCGACGACTGGCGCGACAGCGACGCGCGCGCGAACACGGAGCTCGTGCAGCGGCGCTTGAAGGAGCTGGACGAGATCGAGAAGCGCCGCAAGGAAGAACAGAAGAAGCAGGAACAGCAGCAGAAGCAGGATCAGAAGGACAAGCAGGATCAAGAGCAGCAGGACAAGGACAAGCAGGACCAGAACGACAAGCAGGACGAGAAGAAGCCCGACGAGCAGCCCAAGCCCGACGAGCAGCAGAAGAAGCCCGAGGACGAGAAGAAGCCTGAGGACCAGAAGCCCGACGAGAAGAAGGACGAGAAGGCTCCGCAACCGCAGCAGACCCAGGCGGAGCAGCGCGAGCTCTCGAAGGAAGAGATGACGCGCCTGCTCGACCTCCTGAAGGAGCGCGAGGACCAATGGAAGAAGCTCCAGCAGCAGCTGCAGCACGCCCGCCGCGGCAAGGTGAAGAAGGACTGGTGAGCGCGATGAATCGATCTCTCACGGGCGCGTCGCGACGCGCCTTCGTGCGGCTCGCGTGCTGCGTCGTGCTCGCGGCGTTCGCGCCGCGCTCGTCCGCGCAGTCGGGCCAATCCAACGTCACGGCGCAGCTCTCGTCGGGCATCGTCAAGCTCGGCCAGGACGTGCGTCTCTCGATCACCGTCGAGGACGCTCGCGACGCGCGCGTGCTCGCGCTGCCGGCGGTCGACGGCTTGAAGTTCAGCGCGCTGTCGGGCCCGTCGTCGCAGGAGTACGTCTCGATGATCGGCGGGCGCACGACGCGCTCGATCACGCTCACCTGGGTCGCCGCGGTGCAGCCCACGCGCAAGGGCGACTTCCGCATCCCGCCGATCACCGTCGTCGTCAACGGCAAGGAGCAGACGACGCGCGAGGAGCTCGTGCTCAAGGTCGTCGAGGACCTGCAGGGCGAGGAGCTCGGCTGGTTCGAGATCGATGCGCCCGACCAGGTCGCCGAAGGCCAGCCCTTCACGATCGAGATGCGCTTCGGCTGGGACGCCGCGCTGAACAACCAGCTCAACTACGCCAACCTCTCGCTCCCGTGGCTGCGCGCGCTGCCCGGCGTGGTCGAAGTCGACTCCGCGCCGCTCGCGCCGAACGCGAGCACGGTCGAGCTCAACCTGAACTCGCGCGAGCGCGTGAAGGCCGAACGCCTGCCCGATCGCAAGGAGAAGGAGCGCACGTTCAGCATCCTGCGCCTGCGCCGGCGCTACATCGCGACGCGCTCGGGCAAGATCGAGATCCCGACCAGCCACCTCGAGTTCGGCCGCGTCGACGACTCCGACGGCTTCTTCGGCATCCGCCGCACGAGCGAGAAGCAGACCTACTACAAGCGCTTCCCCGAGTTCTCGATCGAGGTGATCAAGCTCGCCGAGGCCGGACGCCCGCTCGATTTCAGCGGCGCGGTCGGCACGATCTACGCCAGCGCGAGCGCGGATCGCCGCGACGTCGACGCGGGCGATTCGATCAAGCTCTCGGTCGAATGGACCGGCGACGCGAACCTCGAGTTCTTCGACGCGCCCGACCTCGCGCGCCTCGAGAGCTTCAAGGGCTTCCGCGTCTACGGCACGAACGACAAGAAGAGCTACGAGCGGCGCACGGTGGTCTACGACATCGCGCCGATCTCGCCCGAGGTCAAGCTCGTCCCGCCGGTTCCGCTGCGCGTCTTCGATCCCTCGAAGAAGGCCTACGTCACGGTCGAAACGAGTCCGATACCGATCCAGGTGCGCGCTCTCGCGAACGCGACCGGGCTCGCGGCCGAAGGCGGTCGGCCGTCGACCGTGCTCGACATCCACGACATCCAGGTGGAGCCGCTCGCCGGCGCGGTCGTCGCGCGCTCGCGTCCGTGGGTTCCCGTCGGCGCGCTCGCGAGCGTGCTCGTGCTGTGGGTCGCGCTGCGCACGTGGGTGCGCAAGAACGGCGATCCCGACGCGCCCATGACGCGCGCGCGGCGCGCGGCGCGCAAGGAGCTCGTGCGCGATCTCGCGCGCTGCACGAAAGCCGACGAGCAGGCGCGCGTGCTCGAACGTTTCCTCGCTGCGCGCAGCGGCGAGAGCCCGCAAGCGTGGCTCGGCCGCGATGTCGTCGCCTGGGCCGCGAACTCGGGCGACGGGCATGCGCGTCTCTCGAACGAGGACGCGCGCGAACTCGCGCGCGTCCTCGCGCGCCTCGACGAGCAGACCTTCGCCGGCACGAACGCGCCGATCGACAAGCAGGAGATCCAGAACGTGGCCGAGCGCGTGATGCGAGGTGGGCTCTGATGCGCTTCCTTCTCCGAATCGTCGTCGTGTTCGCGTGCGTGTGGAGCTTCGCCAGCGCACACCCGCTCGCGCAGACCGATCCGAATCAGCAGGCGGTCGACGCTTACCGCAAAGGCGATCTCGCGAGCGCGCGCACGCTTTGGATGCAGGCGCTCGGACGCGGCGGCGCGAAGGCCTCGGACGATTCGTCGGGGGCCGAGCTCGGCGACGGCGAGAAGGCGCGCGTGCTCTACGACCTCGGCAACGTCGCGTTCCGCGACAAGCAGGTGCTCGAGGCGGTCGGCTGGTACACGGCGTCGCTGCGTCTGCGCCCGCGCGACGCCGACACGTGGGCGAACCTGGAACATGCGCGCCGCGAAGCGGGTCTCGAGCCCGCGGATCGCGGCGATCTCTCGTCGACGTTGTCGCGCGTCCTCGGAGCGCTGACGCCGAGCGAGAGCGAGCACCTCGCGCTCGGCGGCGTGCTCGTCTTCGCGCTCACGCTGCTCGCCGAAGCCTGGTTCGGCAACCGCGCCGCGCGGCGTGGAGCGTTCGCGGGAGCGCTCGTGATGCTCGCGCTGTGCGCACCGTACGCGAGCCACGTCCTGCGCGCCGAGCACGACCCGCTGCTCTCGATCGCGCCGAAGGAGAAGCCGCTCTCGGTCCTCAGCGAACCGCGCGCCGACGCGGCGCTGATCGCCGAGGTCCCGCCCGGCGAGACGCTCGAGCGCCTCGACGAGCTCCCCGACTGGACCCGCGTCGAGCTCGGGAACGGCGTGCAAGGCTGGACCCGCACGAGCGGCGTGTTCGCGTTGAAGCGCTGAGCATGCGCCGTTCGCGGTGGGCGACGCTCGTCGGCATGGCTCCGCTCGCGGTGCTCGGCGCGAGCTCCGGCGCGCAATTCGACGCGCGCGAATGGGTTGGCGTCGCAAGCGCGAGCGAGACGAGGCAAGATCCGAGCGCCGAGGACGGTCTCGCGAACGACCGCGCGCGGGATGACGAGACGCTAGCGCACGCTCTCGCCATCGCCTGTGCTCCCGTGCGCGACGAGCTCGACTTGGGCGTCGTGTTCGGCCGCGAGTACGTGGTTGCGCCGCCAGAGCGCGAGCGGCGCGAGCTTGGATTTGGACTGATCGCGATCTGGTATCAGATCGGCGCGTACGGCTTCGGCCTGTGGTTGCAGGCGTTGCTCTTCGACCCCGGCGACGGAACCGCGCCGCTCGTCGTGCGCCGCTTCCTGCGCTACGAAGCAGGCGCCGAACGCATTCCGAGCGTACGCGCGATGGTGCGGGAATTCGCGGGCGCGCGGGCACTCGTGCGAGAGCAAGCACGGGGCGGTTCCGTCGAGGTGAGCAGCGAAGCCGCGATGAACGCGTCGCAAGCCGCGCTGCGCATCGCGCTCGGAAGCGCCCCCGCGGATGCTCCGCCGCAGGCGTTGGCCGCCACCTTCGAGGCTCTTGCCGATCCCTTCGCGCGACTGACAACCGGACCCGACTGCAGCGTGTTCCTCACGCGCCAGTCCGCGCCTGGGCTCGTCGAGCAACTCGTCGACGCCGGCCGCTTCGGCTTGATTCGACGCGTGCTGCGCGGCGCGAACCCCGAAGCGCGCGCGGTCGCCGCGCTCTCACTGCGGCAGCACGCGCTCCTGTCCAAACGCGCGACCATAGGTTTCGACCGCAGCGATGCCGACGTCGTTCAGCACCTGTGCGAGCTCGATCTGCGGCTGGACTACTGCACGAGCGACGTGAGCTACACGCGGCGGCTGAGCGATCTGCTCAGCGGGCGCTAGCGCCGAGACACGTGGCCGTGTGCCCGCCGAGGACGCGCGCGCGGACCTCACGGTCGACGCGTAGTGTGGCCATTGTTCCGAAGCGCAATTCGGCCTGCGCACGGATCGAACATCTGCGTGAACTCCGCCGGATCGGTGAGTGTGCGCACGATCGCGAATCCGCGAACCCTGGCACCGGGAAGAGTCTCTTTGAGCCTGCTGATCGCCGCGAGGAGTGTCGCGCCGCGAGTCACGACGTCGTCCACGACGACGACATCATCGTGGGGGAACGAAAGCCGGCGGACGCTCATGCTCTCGAAGTGCTCCAGTGCCGAGGGTCGGTCGTCCGGTGCCGAGGTCGCCGCCTTGCGCACCGGCGAGATGCGCTGCAAGCACGCGAGCGAGTCTCCGCCCAGTCCTTGGGAGACCAGCGCTCTCGCAATCAAGTTCGGAATCCACAGACCGCCCGGGCGGACGAGCGCGCTGCCGGGGGCAGGGACGAGCAGCGTGTTCGGCGTGAGGAAGTCCAGCAGACCGGCTTCACTCATCCTGGCCTTCACACGCCGCGCGATCAGCGCGGACGTCGCTTCCGGCGGGGCGCCGAGCATCCGCTCCGACTTGAGGTTGCGCACCCAACGCTGAGATTGACGCGCGGCGTCATCCGACCCGTGCGGCGAGTACGCGAGGAACGATCGGAACTCGACCTCAGAAAGGAGCATCCTCGTGCTCGTGGAGCCGCTCCGGCGGCAGCAAGGCCAGCAACTCCGCGGGTTCGGAGAGCACGCGCGCGCCGTAGTCGAGCATCTCGCCGGGCCATTGGAGCTCCGCGTTCTCGACCACCGATTTCATGATGAAGAGCGGGCGTCCGAGACGGAGCGCCTCCCATCCTTGCGAGAGGGTCCCGCTGCCTTCTCCGGCCTCCACGATCACCGAGGCGTCGGAGATCAGTGCCATCGTTCGATTGCGCATGACGAAGCTCGCGCGCTGGATCTGCGCGCCGTTCGGAAACTGCGACACGAGCAAGTGCTCTCGTCCGATCTCCGCCTGGAGTTCTGCGTTCGACGCCGGGTACGTCCGGTCGAGCGGTGTTCCCAGCACGGCGATCGTCCGCCCGCCCCGGCGAATCGCGGCACGGTGAGCCGCAGTGTCGATTCCCTCGGCCAGACCACTGACCACGACGATGCTCGCGTCGACCAACGCGTTCGCCATTCGCGCGGCTCGATTCCGTCCGGCCTCGCTCGCCTTGCGCGAGCCGACGATAGCGACACGCCGACCTTCGCGGAGCAGGCGAAGATCGCCCTCGACGTGCAGAGTGGCAGGCACGTTCTTGCGCTCGACATCGTTGAGAGGGCCGAGCAGATCGGTGGAGGGGAATGACGTCATTGCGGCGGCCGCGCGTGCCGGTGGCGAACCGCGCTCAGAGCATGATGGCGTCGGGGCTCGGACGTGTCGATCGATAAGCTCGGACGCGCGGTCTGCGATGGGATGCAGCGCCCAGTGCGCGGCCGTCTCGACGACTTCCAGCGGGGTTCGATGCAACTCTGCCGATTCGCCCGAGAGGGTGGCGCTTGCACGTCAGCTCGCGCGCGGGGATGCTCGTGGGATGAGCGCGCTCCGTACGCATCGTTCCCTCGCCGCCGGACTCGCGCTGGCCCTCGCGGCCTCTCTCGCCTGCGGGCCCAAGCCGACGAGCGAGCCCTACGGCAACGGCGTGCTCGTGCTCGTGATCGACGGGTTGCGCGCGGATCATCTCTCTTGCCTGGGGTACGACCGTCCCACGTCGCCGGTGCTCGATGCGCTCGCGAAGCAGGGCACCGTCTTCTCGAACGCGTGGAGCGCGGCACCGCGCGTCATTCCCGCTCACGTCTCGCTGCTCACCGGTTGCGATCCGTGGATCGCGCGCCGGCCGGTCGAACGCGATGCGCACGCGGCGCAGGACGAGCGCGATCCGCTCGCCTGGCGCATCCCCGACGCGGCGCCGCGCCTGGCGCAGGAGCTGCTCGCGCACGGTTACGCGACCGCGGCCTTCGTCAGCGATTCCGCGCTCTCGCCGGTGTGCGGTTTCAACGCCGGTTTCCAGATCTTCCGCGGGCCGGAGACCGACGAGTTCGGCGAGCAGCCGCTCTCCTTCGACGAGATCGCGTCGCGCTTCTCGAGCTGGCTCTCGGGCGAGAGCCCCGGACAGGACTGGTTCGCCTACCTGCACGTCAACGATCTCGTGCGCCTGTGGTCGCGGCATGGCGGCGATCCGCAGTGGGACACGCACTTTCCGCCGCGCGCCGGGCTCTCCGCGATCCCGCCCGTCGCCGCGGACGACGACGAGTTCTTCGCCGTGCCGCGCTCGCACTGGAACGGCGCGACGCTCTCGATCGGCGAGTACGAAGCGCGCTACGACGGCGCGCTGAAGTCGCTCGACGCCAAGCTGAGCCAGCTGCTCGAACGCCTGCGGCGCACGCCGCGCCTCAAGAACACGACGGTGATCGTCGCGGGCTCCTTCGGCACGTCGTTCGGCGAGAGCGGGCTGTATCTGTCGAGCGGCACGCTCAGCGATCCCGACCTGCACGTGCCGTTGATCGTGCGTCCGCGGCTCACGGCGCACATGCCGGGCGCGCAGACGCTCGACGCGCTCGTGAGCACGATCGATCTCGTGCCGACCGTGCTCGCGCTCGAGGGCCTGGGCGTGCCCAAGGGCGTGCACGGCGTCTCGCTCTTGCCGCTCTTGAAGGACGGCCACGCGGCGCTGGAGCGCACGACGGTCTTCGCCACGGCGGGCATCTTCCCCGGCTGGGTCGCGATGGACGCGCGCTACTGCTTCGAGCATTCGCAGCCGCAGCTCGGAGCGCAGCCCGTGGCGGTCGCGTCGTGGACCGGCGACCAGCGCACGGCGCGCGAGCTGCCGCCGCGCGACGTGTTGCACGAGCGCAAGCGCGGCGGCGCGCACCTGGGCGCGGGCACGAACGACGCGCGCATCCGCACGCGTCTCTCGACGGCGGGGGAGGCGTGGTACGCGTCGATGGAACGCGAGCGTCGCGCGCTCGGAGCGCTCGCGGAAGGCACCCGCGCGCCGTGAAGCGCGCGCGTCGCGCAGCTCAACCGGTGATCGGTCGTTCGGCGTCGGCGAGCTCGAGCCGCCAGCCCTCCGGCGCGTCGACGAGCAGCGTCGCGTGCGCCGGATCGTTGCGATAGGCGAAGCTCGCGCGCGCGCCGAGACCCATGGCGCGCGTGACGAGCACGCGCATCACGTTGTAGTGCGCCGCGATCACGAGCGTGCGCCCGTTCGCCGCGCGCACCGCGTCGGTGAAGGCCGGCCAGACGCGCGCGCAGAGCTGCGCATCGCTCTCGCCGCCGTGTCCGTTCCAGTTCCACGGATCGGCGAGGAACGCCGCGGCATCGGCCTCCCAGCGCCGGCGGAACTCGACCGTCGGCAGGAGCTGCCATGCGCCGCGCCACACCTCGCGCAGACGCGCGTCGAGCACGAGCTCCGCGCCGCTGGCGTTCGCGATCGACTGGCCCATGGCGCGCGCGCGCGCGAGGTCGGAGCTCGTGACGCGCGCGAGCTCGATGCCGGCGAACGCGGCGCCCATCGCGCGCGTGGCGGCTTCGCCGTCGCTCGACAGCGGGACATCCGTGTTGCCGTAGGCGCGCTGCTGGAAGTCCGCGTGCACTTCGGCGTGCCGCACGAGCCACACGCGCGCGCCGGTCGCGAGCGACGGTGCGCGCTCGACGAAGGCGCGGTCGGGGAGCTCGATCGAAGGCGGGATGACGATGCGTGCGGCCATCTCGGGAGCCTAGCAGCCGCCCGCGCGCGTTGCAGCGGCGCGGGCTTGTGCGCGCGGGCGCGAGACGTAGAGTTCTCGGCGCCCATGCCCAAGCTCACCTTCTTGAAGACCGGACAGACCTACGAGGTTCCCGCCGGCACCAGGTTCCTCGAGTTCTGCCAGGAGAACGGCGCTCCGCACGAGTTCGGCTGCACCGTGGGAAGCTGCGGCACCTGCATCCTGCGCATCGAGCAGGGAGCGGCGCACGTGAACCCGATCTCCGCCGACGAGCGCGACACGGTCGAGATGTGCACGGAGCTCGAAGGCGCGCGCCTGGGTTGCCAGCTCCAGATCCTCGGCGACGTCGCGCTGCGACCGTTGTGAGTACGGTACACGGCTGTTTTCTCACCGATTCGCGCGGGAGCGCACGCTCGCGCGCCGGGATGTCGCGCGGGCTCGAATCGATGAGGAAGGATCCGGGTACCGTAGAGCGCGCGAATCGGTGAGAAAATAGCCTGGTACTGTACGGAGGTCGGCGATGGTGCAAGTCGGAGTCGTGTTGTCGGGTTGCGGGTTCCTCGACGGGAGCGAGATCCACGAGGCGGTGCTGACGCTGCTCGCGCTCGATCGCGCGGGAGCGCAGGTCGTGTGTCTCGCGCCGAACATCGAGCAGAGCTCGGTGGTCGATCACCGGAGCCGCAAGCCGGCCGAGGACACGCGCAACGTGCTCGTCGAGTCGGCGCGCATCGCGCGCGGCAAAGTGCAGGACATCGGGAAGGCGAAGGCGAGCGAGCTCGATGCCCTGGTCCTGCCCGGCGGTTTCGGCGCGGCGAAGAACCTGTGCAACTTCGCCAGCGCGGGAGCGAAGGCGAAGGTGAACGCCGACGTCGCGCGCCTCGTGCGCGAGATGCACGCGGCGAGGAAGCCCATCGGAGCGTGGTGCATCGCGCCGGCGGTGCTCGCGGCGACGCTGGGCGAGAAGCACCCCAAGCTCACGATCGGCGATGACGCGGGCACGGCGCAGGCGCTCGAGGCGCTCGGCGCGCGCCACGTGAACTGCCCGGTGAACGAAGCGCGCGTCGACGAGGAGCAGCGCGTCGTGACCACGCCCGCGTACATGTACGACGCGCGCATCGGCGACGTCGCGACGGGCATCGAGAAGGCGGTCAAGGAGCTGTTGCGGCTCGCGCGCTGAGCGCGCTGGCGGGCGCTCTCGCGACTCGCGCGTCACGTGCTCCGCGTACGACGCCGCGCGAGCGCGCGCAGCGCGACGACGAGCGCCAGCGAGCCGAAAACGAGCTGCGGCACCCACGCGAAGCGCACCCAGGGCTCGAAGGCGAGCTCCACCTCCCGCGTGTGCGGGGGCACGACGATGCCGAGGTAGAGCCCGTTGAGCGGCAGGACCTCGAGCTCGCGTCCTCCGCTGCGGGCGCGCCACGCCGGATGGAACTGCCGCGACAGGAAGACCACGCTCGGCGCGTCGCTCGCGGTCGTGACGTAGCTCGCGCGGTCGTCGTGCGCCGCGCCCGCGCGCAGCTCGAGCTGCGGTTGCGCGTCGAGCGCGCCCGCGACGACGAGTTCCCCGTCGGCGCGCTCGAAACGCGCGAGCTGCGCCGCCAGGCGCGCCGGCGCGCGCGTGCGCAGGAGCTCGACACCGCCGACCGCGCGCGGCGCGTCGAGGTGCGGCGACTCGATCGGATGCGTCGCGATCACCGCGCCGATGCCCGCCCAGGTGAACGCGTCGCCGAAGAAACCCGGCCTGGGCTCGATGCGCCGGAACGAGCGCCCGCGCGCCCGCGCGCCGGTCTGCGAGATCGAGAGCAGCCAGTCGTTGAAGCGCTTCGACGAGAGCGAGTCGTAGGAGTGCGGGCTCGAGAGGCCGAGCCAGATGTCCTGGTTCGGCGGCAGCAACCCCCAGCGCTCGAAGCCCGCGATCGCGTAGCGCGAACCGTCCTGCGTGGCTTCGCGCAGCGCGCTCACGAGCGCGGAGTCGCGCGCGATCGCGCGCGGCGGCTGCACGAGCTGCACGCGGTAGCCGTAGTGCAGCACGCTCGCGATCACGAGCAGGAGGACGAGGCCCGCGCGGCACGTGACGATCACGAGGAGCGTCAGCGCGTGCAACGCGAGCGCCGCGCCGACGAATCCCGGCCGCAACCAGCCCAGGCCGAACGCTCCGCACGAGATCGCGACGACGAAGGGCAGCGATGCGAGCCACGCCGCGCGCCAGGGATCCCAGCCGTCCTCGCTCCCGCGCGCGAGCACGCGCTCGACCGCGAGCGCGGCGAGGATCGGCACCGGGATCGCGCACACGATCAGCGGCGCGAAACGCGAGAGCGAGAGGCCGAGGTAGCGCACGCCGACGAGGTACGCGTCGGGCCACGCGTTGAGCACGACTCCCGCGACGACGAACGCGAG
The DNA here is from genome assembly GCA_044228975.1 of Planctomycetota bacterium. Classification (GTDB taxonomy): domain Bacteria; phylum Planctomycetota; class UBA1135; order UBA1135; genus JADJNY01. The sequence continues at coordinate 13,088 of JBGATX010000055.1, forward strand.
CCACGGCGCCGCTCGCGAGCGCCAGCCGCCGCGCAGCGCCGCGACCACGCACAACGCGGCGAGCGGCGCGCTGAACGCGAAGCCGAACAGGCGCTCGGGGTATTCCTCCTGCACCGGCGTGTCGATCCAGTACGGGTCGAAGTGCACCGCGACGAGACCGGCCGCCTGCTTCCACGTCGCCGCGCGCAGCACGGACTGGAGCAGGAAGTCCTCCGGCGCTTCGTTGCGCAGCGACTGCGCGGCGAGCACGGCGACATCGGCGTACACCGGCCACGCCGCGAGCGCTCCGACACACCCGGCGACGACGAGTGCGAGCCCGCGCGTGAGCTTCGACGCGCGCGCGATCTCCTTCCACCACACGAGGCCGAACCACACCGCCATCAAGTAGAGGTGCCAGACGATCTGCTGCGGATAGCCCGCGAGCAGCAGGCACCACGCGCTGACCGCGGTCGCGAGCGCCCAGCTCCACGACGGCGCGCGCAGGAGCTTCGTGCCTGCCCACAACAGCGCGAGCGTCCACGCCACGCCCGCGCCGAACATCGGCTGCACGAGCCAATAGATGGGGAAGAAGCCCAGCGACGCGAACGCGGCGCCGCTGAAGCGCGCCCACGGTCCGAGGCGCAGCTCGCCGAGGAACGCGAAGGCCGCGCAGGCCGTGAGCAGCGAATGGAAGAGCACGATCCACGTGAAGAGGCGCGTCGCGTCGCTCGTGAGCGCCATGAAGAGGCGCGTCCACGGATACGCGGGGCTGAGGCCGGAGACGTGGCTCGTCGGCCGGCCCATCTGCACGTGCGGATTCCACAGCGAGATCCAGCCGGAGTGATCGCCGTGCAGCTCTTGGTGGAGCTCGGGCACGTACACCGAGCTCTCGTCCGACAGGCGCCGCGACGAAAGGCGCGTCTCCTCGCGCAGCACCCAGGGCAGGAAACGCGCGAGCACGCGCTCCTCGAAGAACGTCGAGCGGCGATTCTCGAGCTGGCCGACCTCGGCGCGGTTGTCGTGCGGGTAGATCACCTCGCCGCGCGCGAGCAACGGCGCGAAGAACGCGGCCCACAGTGCGAGCAGGGCGAGGAAGGCGCGCCGATGCGTCATCTCGACGATTCCGCGAGGCCGCGCGCGCGCAGGACGGGCGTCATGCGCGCAGAGCGTAACGGAGCGCGCGCGTCGCGTCGCGCCTCGGTCGCGGGAGTCCGCCGACGACGCGAGGCGCGCCCCCGGAGCGCACGCGAGAGAATCGGCGCACGCGAGAGAATCGGCGCACGCGAGCGAAACGGCGCACGCGAGCGAAACGGCGCACGCGAGCCAATCGGCGCACGCGAGCGAATTGGAGCGCGTGCGTGCGCCCCGGAGCTGCCGCGCGCAAGTCAGGGCGAACCCGAGCGATTGCGCGATCCCGGCCGAGCTGGCACGCTCCGCGCATCGTGACGAGCTCCCCCCGCTTGCGCTTGCACCTGTGGTCCGGCCCGCGCAACGTCTCGACGGCGTTGATGTACTCCTTCGCGCAGCGCTCGGACACGCGCGTCGTCGACGAGCCGCTCTACGCGCACTACCTGCGCGTCTCGGGCGCGCTGCATCCCGGCCGCGACGAGGTGCTCGCCGCGCAGGAGCAGGACGGCGAGCGCGTCGTGCGCGACGTGCTCGAGGGTCCGTGCGAGAAGCCGGTCGTGTTCTTCAAGCAGATGGCGCATCACCTGGTCGAGCTCGATCGCGCGTTCCTCGCGCGCGCACGGCACGTGCTCCTGACGCGCGATCCGCGCGAGATGCTGCCGTCGCTCGCGGAGAACCTCGAGGTGCCGACGTTGCGCGACACGGGCTACGCGGCGCAGACGCAGTTGCTCGCCGAGCTGCGCGCGCTGGGTCAGGATCCGCCGGTGCTCGAGGCGCGCGAGCTCTTGCGGGACCCCGAGGGCGTGCTGACGCAGCTCTGCGAGCGTCTCTCGATCCCGTTCGAGCCCGCGATGCTGCACTGGAAGCTCGGCGCGCGGCCGGAGGATGGTGTCTGGGCGCCGCACTGGTACGAGAACGTGCACCGCTCGACCGGCTTCGCCGCCTACCGTCCGAAGCAGGAGCCGTTCCCCGAGCACCTGCAACCGTTGCTCGAGCAATGTCTGCCGCACTACGAGACGCTCTACCGCTCGGCGCTGCGCGCGCGCCCGAGTGCGTGAGTACGGTACACGGCATTCTCCTCACCGATTGCGCGCGAATCGGTGAGGAGAGTGCCGTGCACCGTACGCAGAGCGCGTGACGCGCTCCCGGGTCGTCGGCGAGCGCGTGAAGCGCGCTGGGCGCGCGCGTTTTCTCTGTTTTCGTCGCAGCGAATCTCTGCCGGCGGCGTCGAGGGCCTGGAACTCTGACGACCGTGGAGATGCGCCCGATGAGCAGCGAATCGATTCCCGTCCAGGCCCTGATCGAGCACCGCGACTTCGTGCGCGAGCTCGCGCGACGGCTGATGGGCGACGCGCACGCGGCCGAGGACGTCGTGCAGGACGCCACGCTCGCGGCGCTGCGATCGGCGTCGAACGCTCCCTCGGCATTCGGGGCGCCGCGCGCCTGGATCACGCGAGTCGTCCGCCGCCGCGCGCTGGACGAGAAGCGCGAGCGGAGGCGCCGTCTCGCGCGCGAGGCGCAGGTTGCGCGGCGCGAGTCGACGCACGACGTTGATTTGGCAGAGAAGCTCGAGCTCGAGAGCCGCGTCGTGCGCGCCGTGCTCGCGCTGCGCGAGCCCTATCGCGCGGTGATGCTCGGGCGCTACTACCAGGGGCTCTCGACACGCGAGCTCGCGACGCGACAGGGCGTGACGGAGAGCTCGGTGCGCTCGCAGGAGACGCGCGCGCTCGAGCTCTTGCGTCGCGAGCTCGACCAGCGTTTCGATGGCGGCCGCAAGGCGTGGAGCGCGGCACTGATCGGCTTCGTCGACGCGCCGAAGAGCTCGTTCGCGCTGGGAAGCACGGCCGCGTGGCTGCTCGGTGCCGCGGCGTGCATCGGAGCGGTCGCGTCGTGGCTCGACGCGTCGCGGACTGCAGGTGATCCACCGCTGCTGCAGCGTGAGGTCGCAGCGATCGTGCGGCCCGCGGAGAGCGTGCACGACGCGGACAACGATCGCGACCCATCGCAACGAGCCAAGACGCGCGCCCGAACACCGGTGGCGACACCGCAAGACGTGGAACCGACGGAGTCCCAGCTTGCGGTGATGACGATCCCCGACCTGTTGCAGCTCGGCCGTCAGCTCCAGCGCGAGCTGCGCAGTCACTTGCTCGCAGCGGATCCCACGCTCGTCGCTCCGCACCTGCCGCCGAACCCCGACGCGAGTTACGGATCGTGCCGCGTCGTCGATGCGTTGAAGTACAGCTACTTCGCCGACAACGAAACGTTGCTCGGCGTGGATGGCGGCGGAGCCTGGTACTCGTTCGTGAACCGGAGCGGTGACGTCTCCGACGAACCGCAAGTCCTCTTCCAAGGTGGCAAGCTCGAGTTCATGGGAGCCGGCCTCGATCTCGGCGAGTGCCGCCTGGCCGACTTTCCCGCCAGCGTGAGCGTCCTCCGGCCGGAGTGGAGTGCTCACCAGATTCAAGTGTGGAGAGCTCTGTGGTTCGACGCGCACATGACGAAGGACACGATCGGCCGCGGCATCGAGACGCGTTGCACGGAACTCGGCGTGTGGCGTGGAGCTCTTGTCCCGGTCGTCGGGCACACGTACGCGCTGCGTGCGCTGAACCCGCGCGAGTTCGACGTCCTGCTGGCATTCACGGTCGTCGCGCTCGATGCCGACGGTGTCGCTCTGGCCTGGCGCATCCTGCGCCAGTGGGATGTCGTTGAGCGGAGGCCTCTGCGAGAGCCGCTCGAGCGGCAACGCATCGACGCTCTCGCTCCCGCGGCGCCGGAGTGGATGCGCGGCCTGCCCGTGGACGCGCTGCTTTCGACGCTCGCGCGCGTGCGCCGCGCTGCGAAGCCGCGACTTCTCGACGTCGCACCCGTTTGGATCAGCAGCTCTCCGTCTGCCCCGGACCGCGGCGGTGTCATTCGCCTTCTACCCCGAGGCGAGTTCGACACACTCGTCGAGGAGCCGGGTGGCGGAGCCTACTACTCGTTCGCAACTGCGACTCACCGGAGCAACCTCGGTGATGATCTCGAGCTGGATCACGGACTCTACTGGGTCAGCGTGCGCACGAACTCGCCGCCGCTGATCGTCGACCTCGGGCCGATCGACCTGGCCGATCTCGACGCGCGCCACGTCGTCGCGCCGGATGGGCTGTCGGACACAAAACGAGGAATCTGGGACCTCATCTGGCGCCTTCGATGCGCGGAGCCGGGCTCGGCGGACTACGTCGACTGCCACCCGCTCACCGCTTCCGACGAGCGGCGCGTCCAGCGCTTGGATGCAGGCAAGGCGCTCGCGGTCACGGGCCACACCTATCTCCTGCGTTCCATCTACTCTTGCTTCGACGGATACAAGCACGATGTGACTGTCGCGTTCCGCACGCTCGCGATCGACGACTACGGTCACACACTCGCGTGGAAGCTCCTGCGCGAGCTGCCGGTGCCGCAACGCGCGCGTTGATACGGTACACGGCATCTTTCTCACCGATTCGGCGCTTTCTCACGGCGCCGCGTGCGGTGACGCTCAATCGGTGAGAAAGATGCCGTGTACCGTACGGATCAACGCGCGTCGAAGGCCGAGCGCACCTCGGGCTCCGCGAGCACGCGTCGGGCCCAGAGACCGATGGGGATGCCGATCGGGAAGAGGCACGAGAGCGGGAGCATGATCAAGATCGCAGCGACGTGGGCGAAGTGGCGCGCGCGCAGGCGCAGCATCTCCACCGCGCCGACGCTGGCGAGCATCATCACGACCATCCCCGCGAAGGCGATGCCCATGCCGATCGTGCGCCCGGGCTCTTGAACCGTGATCGGCGCCGCCCAGCGCGGCGCGCTCGCGGCGAGCTCGGGCGAGAAGACCTGCATCACGATCCAGGACAGACCGAGAAGCTCCGTCACGAGCGCGAGCGCGAGGATCGCGAGCGCGGGTTTGCGCACCCGCCGACGAGTGCGTTCGAGGGGAAGATCGGTGCCGGTGTTCAAGCGGCGTGCTCGTAAGGCGCAGCCGCCAGCTTGCAAGCCGTGACGTCGACACGTCGACGGCTCGCTCCGCGGAGATGCGTAGACGCACGTCCCGCGACGTGCGCATCGCGACGACGCCGCGCTCAGCTCGGGCCGAAGGCGGCCTTCACTTCGGGATCGTTGAGCGTCATCAACGCCCAGATGCCGACGCCGATGCCGATCGGACAGCAGCACGACGAGATCGGGAGCATCGTCAGCACCACGGCGGCCATCACGAGCCCGCGGCTCTGCAGCTTCATCATCTTCAGCGCGCCGAGGATCTCGATCGGCGCGAGGAGGAAGCCGAGGATCGCCATCGCCAGGCCGAACTTCTGGTTGAACTCCATCCACGGCCCGAGGACCATGGACTGCTCCTGCGCTTCGATCAGGCTCTTGCCGAGCACGTGCCAGGCGATGCTCGCCAGCGATGCGAGCTCCGTCAGCACGCCCAGGACTAGGACGGCGATCGCGGGTTTGCGCACCTTGGCGCGGGCGCGTTCGAGCGGAGAGTCTGCTTGCGGTTCCATGTCGATCTCACGACGAGGTGATGGCGTGTCGTGCGGGCATCCGATCCGCAAACCATGACGACGGCGGGCGCGCGAGTCCAGCGCGTGGCGGGCGCCCCCCCCCCGGATGACAAACCGCGCCCGCACCGTATTCTGCGCTCTTCATGGATCCGCTGCTCCCCGACCCGCGCAACGAAGACCTCTGGGTTCACGTCGGCGGCGAGCTCGTGCCGCGCGCGCAGGCGAAGGTCTCGGTCTTCGACTCGTCGGTGCAGGGCGGCGACGCCGTGTGGGAAGGACTGCGCGTCTACCAGGGCCGAGTGTTCGCGCTCGACCGCCATCTCGCGCGCCTCGAGCGTTCGGCGCGCGCGCTCGCGTTCGAAACGGTGCCGGCGAAGGCCGAGATCGAGCGCGCGATCTTCGAGACATTGACGAAGAACGGCATGCGCGACGGAGCGCACATCCGTTTGACGCTGACGCGCGGACGCAAGGTCACCTCGGGCATGAGCCCGAAGTTCAACCGCTACGGACCCTGCCTGATCGTGCTCGCCGAATGGAAGGCGCCCGTGTACGGCACGCGCGGGTTGAAGCTCGTGACGAGCTCCGTGCGCCGCAATCCGCCGCAGTGCCTCGATTCGAAGATCCACCACAACAACCTGCTCAACAACATCCTCGCGAAGATCGAAGCCAATGCAGCGGGAGCGGACGACGCGTTGATGCTCGACGTGGAGGGCTACGTCGCGGAGACGAACGCGACGAACGTGTTCCTCGTCAAGAACGGCAGCGTGCACACGCCGCTCGCCGAACACTGCCTGCCGGGCATCACGCGCGAGATCGTGCTCGAGATCTGCGCCGCGAGCTCGATCCCCGCGCGCGAGCGGCGCGTGAGCTTGATGGAGTTCCAGACGGCCGACGAGGTGTTCACGACGGGCACGATGGGGGAGCTCGCTCCGGTGTACGAGCTCGACGGCCGCCGCATCGGCGCGGGAACGACCGGAGCGATGACGCGCCGCCTGCAGGAACTCTTCACGCAACGCACCGCCGTCGAAGGCACGCCGATCCCGTGATGTACGGTACACGGAATCTTTCTCACCGATCGAGCGTCACCGCACACGGCGCCGCGCGAAAGCGCCGAATCGGTGAGAAAGATGCCGTGTACCGTAGGACGATCCGGCGACGAGGCTCGACGTGAGTCCGGGGGAGCGCGTGGTCGCGGACGAGGAGCGCGCCGACTGGCCCGCCTCGCGGCTCGCGCGCGTGTTGATCCTGCTCGCGCTCCTGATCGTGCCGCAGGCGATCCTCTTCGGGCCGTCGCTCGTCGGAGCGCGCGTGCTGCTGCCGCTCGACATCCTGCAGCAGTACGGCATCTACTCGCCGCCGTCGATGACGCAGGGCGCGCAGCGGCCTCGGGATCCCGTGCTCGCGGACCTCGTCTACGAGCTCGAACCGCAGCGCATGTACGCCGTCGAGGCCGTGCGCAGCGGGCGCATCCCCCTGTGGAATCCACTGATCTACTGCGGCACTCCGTTCGTCGCGGCGAACCACACGTCGGTGTTCTACCCGCTGCGCGTGCTCGACTACCTGTTCCCCGGGCCGGTGGTGATCGCCTGGGTGCAGCTCGTCAAATCGGTGCTCGCCGGAATCGGAGCCTATCTCTTCGCGCGGCGCGTCCTGCGCGTGAGCTATTGGCCGGCGGCGATCGGCGCGGCCTTGTGGCCGCTGACGGGATTCCTCGTGCTCTGGGCGGGTTTCACGATCAGTCAGGTCGCCGCGAACCTGCCCTGGCTGCTGCTCGCGACCGACGAGACGCTGCGCAAACCCATGAGCCGCTGGCCGCTGGCTCTGGCGCTGGTCACGGCCGTGCTGCTCGTCAGCGGTCACGCCGCGGTCGCGGCGCACGCCTTGATCGCGGCCGGACTCTACGCGCTCTTTCGCGTCTGGGATCTGCACGGCGCGCGGGGCTTCGTGCGGCGCGCGGGGATGGGCGCGTTGCTCTCCGTCGTGCTGGGCTGGGGCGCAGGCGTGCTGCTGAGCGCGCCGCAGACTTTCACCACGCTCGAGTACATGAAGGAGAGCTGGCGCATCGAGCGCCGCCAGTCCGGGCGTGTCGAGACGCCGCCGCAGGGTCTGTCATCATTGCCCGCGATCGTGATGCCGTACTACTGGGGCTCGACGCAGCGCGTGCTCTTCGAGGGCGGCAATCGTCCCGAGGGTCCGCAAGCGGCGTACTGCGGCTTCCTCGCGCTGCTCGTGCTGGCGCCGCTGGGCTTCGCGAGCGCGCGCAACCGGCGTTTCCAGGTGTTCTGGATCCTGCTCGGGTTCCTGGGGCTGACGCAGGTGCTCGGCGTGCCGCTCGTCGAGCGCGTGTTCGAGCTGCCGGTGCTGAACACGCTGCGCAACAACCGCTTCACGCTGGTCAGCGCCTGGTCAGGCGTGGCGCTCGCGATGATCGGACTCGACGCGCTCGTCTGCGGCGAGGTGCGCTGGAGGCGCTGGATGTGGATCCCGGCGCTCGCCGTCGCCGGCGTCGGATTGTTCGCTGCGTTTGGCGCGCTGCGCCCCCCCGAGCTGCTCGAGCGCGCGGCGGAACTGCAGCGCCAGGGGCACACGGTCACGACGCGCAACCTCGAGACGCCTGAGGCGGTCGCTGCCGTGCGGCGCTGGTTCATCGCGACCCGCACGGGCTATGCGCTGCTCGCGCTCTTCGCGCTCGGCTGCTGGCTCGCGCTGCGCACGCGCTGGAGCGCCCGTTCGACCACGCGGCGCGGCTTCGCCATCGCGCTCGGCCTCGCCGCGATCGGCGAGAGCGTGACCCAGGCGTGGGGCGTCAACGTTCAATGCGATCCCGCGCTCTACTATCCGCGCGCGCGCTTGTACGAGGAGTTGCGCAAACTCCCGGCGGCGCGCGTGTGCGGCGGCTTCGGCACCCTGCCGGCGAGCCTGGTCCAGACGCAGGGTTTCGCCGACGTGCGCGGCTACGACGCCGCGGATCCCGCGCGCTTGATCGAGCTGCTCGCGCTCTTCCGCGGCGAGCGCTCGCCGCCGCCGCAGGATTACGCGGCGGTGCAGTCCTGGCTGCCGAAGCTGCCCTCGCCGCTGGCGGACCTGCTCGGCCTGCGCTACTTCGTGACCGTCGGACGCGAGCCGCCGCGCCACGTCGTGGGCGACGGAGGGCTCTGGGTGCAGGAGGTGCCCACCGTGCTTCCACGCGCCTTCGTGCCCGCCGAGGTGCAGATCGTGAACGACAAGGCGGCCCGGCTCGCGCTGCTCGCGCGTGACGATTTCGATCCGCGGCGCGTCGTCTACGTCGAGTCGTCGAGGCCGGACGACTTCCGCACGTCGAGGAGCGCGACGCTCGAGGCGGGCGCTCCCGCCGCCGGCTCGGCGCGCATCGTCGTCGACGAGCCGGAGCACGTGGAGCTCGAGCTCGACATCCGCTCGGGCGGCGTCGTCGTGCTCGCCGATCGCTGGGCGCGCGGCTGGAGGGCGCGCGTCGACGGCGACGAGCGCGCGGTGCTCATCGCCGATCACGCGCTCCGCGCCGTCGCGGTCGCGCCGGGAGAAAAGCGCCTGGAATTCCGCTACGAACCCGCGAGCTGGCGCGCCGGATGGGTCGCGGCCGGGTTCGCGGCTTGCGCGGGCGCGCTGTGGTTCTTCCTCTCGCGGCGCTGGAGCACGCGCGCGCCGTGACGAACGCGCCTCACGCGGCGCACGAGCTCGGGCTCGCGCTCGATCAAGGCGGTCACGCCAGCCGCGCGTGTGTCTTCGACGCGCGCGGGGATCTCGCGGCGAGCGCGCTGCGCGCGGTGGGGGAGGTGCGCCGCGGCGACGACGTCGTCGAGCAGGATCCCGGAGAGCTCGTCGACACGCTGCGCGCGTGCATCGACGAGGTGGTGCGCACGCTCGGCGCGCGCGCGAGCGACCTCACCGCCGCCGCGCTGGCGACGCAGCGCTCGAGCATCGTCGCGTGGGATCGCGTCAGCGGCGCCGCGCTCGCTCCGGTGATCTCCTGGCAGGATCGCCGCGCCGCGGCGTGGCTGGCGCGATTCTCCGCCGAATCGAAGGACATCGCGCGCCGCACCGGCCTGCGCCTCTCGCCGCACTACGGCGCGAGCAAGCTCGCGTGGTGCCTGGAGCAAGTCGAGGCCGTGAAGCAAGCCCGGACTCGCGGCACGTTGGCGCTGGGCCCGCTCTCGAGCTTCCTCGCGTTCCGGCTGCTCGAGGAGCGGCCGACGCTCGTCGATCCGGCCAATGCATCGCGCACCCTGTTGTGGAACGTCGAGACGCGAGACTGGGACGAGCACCTGTGCGCACTCTTCGGCGTCGAGCGCGAACTCCTGCCGCGCTGCGTCGATTCCCGTCACGCCTTCGGCACGCTGCGCTGCGGAGCGCGCTCCGTGCCGCTCTCCGTCGTGCTCGGCGACCAGTCCGCCGCGCTCTTCGCCTGGGGCGAACCGCGCGAGGACACGCTCTACGCCAACTTCGGCACCGGCGCGTTCCTCCAGCGTCCGCTGCGCACGCCCCCGCCGCCGATCGAGGGCCTCTTGCGCAGCGTCGTGTTCACGGACGAGCGCCGCCGCTGGAGCGCGCTCGAAGGCACGATCAACGGCGCAGGCAGCGCGCTCGCGTCGTTCGCGAGCATCGGGACGGAGCTCGAAAACGAGCTATCGGCCGCGCTCGCCACACGCGCCGATCTCCCGCTCTTCCTCAACGGCATCTCGGGGCTCGCCACACCCTGGTGGCGCCCGAACTTCCGCTCGCGCTTCATCGGCGACGCCGACGCGAGCGCGCGACTCGCCGCCGTCGCCGAGAGCATCACGTTCCTCGCGCGCGCGATCACCGACACGATGACCGCGCAGCTCGAGCGTCCAAGATCCATCCGCGTCAGCGGCGGCCTCACCCGCAACGACGCATTCTGCCGACGCCTCGCCGACGTGCTCGCGCTGACCGTCGAACGCGCCCCGGATCACGAAGCGACCGCGCGAGGAGCCGCCTACCTCGCACTGGATTCCCGCGCCCACTACGCGCCGACCGCCACCGAACGCTTCACGCCGAACCCGAGCTCACCCTCGCGCACCCGCTACGCCTTCTGGCTCCGCGCGATGCAAGCCGCGCTTCGAGCCGCGGACGTGAACTGAATCCGCAGAGAAGCGCCCGCCAGCCCGAGGATCCGTTCCTCCGCCCTCACCCTCCGACTTCGCGTAGCCACAACGCGAGCGCCGCGCCCATCCAGCGCATTCGACGCGCGCCGACCGTCGACAACCGCACTCACACCGACACCCATCTCTCCGCCTTCCGGCCCAGCACCCCGCGCAGCGTGGTCGCCGGTTGAGCAGCGCGCGCGCGCTGCGCCGGCGGCCACGCGCTGCGCGGGGTCAGCGATGCGGAGCACGCTTGTGTGGCGCGTTGCCTCCGCTCTTCCTCCATTGCTCCTCATCTCCCTCCCGCGCCCCCGCAGACACCGAGACAAGCAGCACCCCCTCACCCCACCCCCAACCTCAACGTCGCCGTATCCCCCGCGCCTCTCCCTCACCGGCAACTCCCCCCTCAACCTCTCCACGACCTTCGCCGCCGTCGCCCGATACCCAGTCAACTTCCCGCCGTAGATCGCCACCATCCTCGGCCGAACCTCGTCATCGACGACCAACGTCGTCTCCCGCGGCCGATCGAACGCCGTCCCCGGCCCCTTAGGCAACACGCGCAATCCCGCCCACGAATCCACGACCTCCACACTCTTCCCCGGGAAGTACCGCGCGAACGTCTCGCACAAGTACCGCACTTCATCCGCGCTCGGCACCACCGCCCTCGGATCCCCGCGCCACACCGTCTCGGTCGTCCCGACGAGAGTCCGCCCCTTCCACGGCATCACGAACACCGCCCGGCGATCCCTCGGCGCTTCCGCGTAGTAGATCCCGCGCTCGAGCCGCGCCGGCAGCTCGACGTGCGTCCCCGCGACGAGCTCGACATCGAACCCGCTCGGCCTCGGCTCGATGCGCCCGCGCACGAAGTTCACCCACGGTCCGGCCGCGTTCACGAGCGCACGCGCGCGCACGATTCGCACGCCGCTCGCATCGCTGATCTCGACCTCGTACCCCGCCGGCTCGTCCGCGCACGCGCGCGCCCGCTCGAAACGCGCCGGGACCCACGCCTGCGCGCCGAGCTCGCAGGCCGAGCGCGTCACCGCCCGCGTCAACGCCGCATCGTCCGTCTGTCCGTCGTTGTAGCGGAACACGTGCTGCAATCCGTCCGTCGACAGGCCATCGAGCTCATCCCACTCGCGCCGCGGCACGCGCTGGAACCACGCATCGCGCGCGAGGCTCCCGAGCAGCGCGTACATCGACAACCCCGCGCGGATCTTCCACGGCCGACGGGACGTCGAGCGGTAGATCGGCACGTGGAACGGCACGAGCTTCACCAGGTCCGGCGCGATGCGGCACAGGATCTCGCGCTCGGCGAGCGATTCGCGCACGAGCGCGAGCTGTCCGCTCTCGAGGTAGCGCAACCCGCCGTGGATGAGCTTGCTCGAGCGGCTCGAGGTCCCCGACGCGAGCGCGCGCTCCTCGACCAGGATCGCGCTCCATCCGGCCGCCGCGGCCGCTTGCAAGACTCCGGCGCCGTGGATGCCGCCGCCGACGACGAGCACGTCGCAGACTTCGCGCTCGACGCTCACCGGCGCGCTTCCGGGGCCTCGCGCAACGCCGCGATCATCTCGCCCACGGCGAAGCTCTCGACGAGCTGCACGCCGCGCGCGCCGAGCGCCCGCGCCACGGCCGGATCGGCGACCTCGTAGATCACGGTGCGCGCGCGTTCTTGCGTCAGCTCGCCCTGTGCGGGCAGGCCGTCGAGATCGCAGAAGATGTACTCGGGCGCGAGCTCCCACACGCTCGACTGGTCGCGCTCGCTCCAGCGATCGAAGACCGCGCCCAGGCTCAAGCCCGGCGTGCGTCGAGCGACGTGCAGGAACGGCAACGAGAACGAGATCAACGCGCACTGCGCGCGCGCGGGCTCGAGCGCGGCGAGCGCCTTCTCGAGCACCAGGTCGTGCCCGAAGCGCTCGAGCGCGACGCGTTTGATCTCGACGAAGGCGCGCACGTCGGGAAAGCGCAGCAGGAGCTGCGCGAACGCGCCCAACGACGCCAGGCCCTCGTCGCGGAAGCGCGCGCCGAACTTGCGCGGCTCGTGGCAGGAGAGCGCGCGCAGCTGCGAGAGCGTGAGGTCGTGGATCGCTCCCGGCACGCCGCACATGCGCTGCAGATCGCGGTCGTGGAACAACACGGGGTAGCCGTCGGCGCTGAGCTGCACGTCGATCTCGACCCAGCGCGCGCCGGCCTGGATCGCGGCTTCGAGAGCGAGCAGCGTGTTCTCGGGATAGCGCTTGGCCCAGCCACGGTGGGCGACGAGCTCGGGTAGAGGCATGGAGGTGCGCGCGGCCCTGCGCGCGCGAGCGCCGGTGTAGCAGCGCCGAGGGGCCGGTTGCAACGTGTGCCGGGCAGGAAAGACCTTCCACTCGCGCTCGAAGCGCTCGCATGCCGCCGCGCGCGTCGGCGGCGCACGGGGCAAGAACTTCAAGATCGCGCGCGCGGTTGTCGATGCAGCGCTGTTCCCCCTGCTCGGAGAGTCCTTGAAGAAGTTCCTGGTGTTCCTGCTCGTCGTCAGCGGCCTCGTCGCGCTAGCCGTCGCCTTCATGACCAGCATGCCCGGCACGCCCAATCGCGGCGCCTTGCCGGTCCTCACCGACGACGAGGAGTCGGCGGCCAATCGCTTGCACGACCGCGTCTACACGCTGGCGCGCGACATCGGCGTGCGCAACGTGGCGAGCTTCGTGAAGCTCGGCCAGGCGGGCGAGGAAGTGCAGGCGGAGCTGCGCCGTCTGCGCCTCGACGTGAAGCTCGAGTCGGTGACGGGCGGTGGCAAGCTCGCGACGCTGTTCACCGCCGAGATCAAGGGCACCACGAAGCCCGACGAGATCGTGCTCATCGGCACGCACTACGATTCGCCGCGCTCGTCGCCGGGCGCCGACTGCAACGCGTCCGGCACGGCCGTGGCCCTGGAGCTCGCGCGCACGTTCTCGCGCTCCAGCGCGTGCGACCGCACGCTGCGCTTCGCGTTCTTCTCGATGAGCGAGTCGCCCTACGCGGCGACCAACGCGCAGGGCGCGCACCAGTACGCGCTGCGCTGCGTCGAGCGCAAGGAAAACATCGTCGCCGCCGTCGTGCTCGAGGGTCTGGGCAACTTCTCCGACAAGCCCGGCAGCCAGTCGGTGCCCTTCCCGTTGAACACCGTCTTTCCCGACAAGGCCGATTTCGTCGCCTTCCTGGGTGACTTCCGTGCGCGCGACCTCGTGCGCCATTGCGTGTCGGAGTTCCGCGCCTCCGGGCGCATGCCCGGCTACGGTTGCCTGCTCCCGAGCCTCGTGCCCGGCTTCCACGGCACCGATGCGATGGCCCTGGCGCGCGAGGGCATCACCTCGGTGCTCGTGACCGACACGGGCCACCTGCGCACCGAGACCTACGGCGACGCCTCGGACACTCCCGATCGCCTCGACTACTCGCGCATGGCGCGCGTGTGCACCGGTCTCGTGCGCGTGATCGAATCGCTCGCGCGCGGATCCCGTTCCGTGCCGTGAACGCGCCGCGCTGGCGGTAGGCAGGATCCCCGGCGATCTGCTCTACTGCCGCGCCTTCCCCGCGCGCCATGTCCCAGGACGATCCTCTCGCGTCTCCCGCCGAGCCCGCAGCGCCCGTCGTGAGCTTGCAGCCCGGGGCGAGCCCTCAGCCCGCGGCGAGCATCGAACGGGACGCGGCGCTGGTCGTCGAGCACCTGACCAAGCACTACGAAGGCGCGCTCGCCGTCGACGACCTCTCGTTCCGCGTGAAGCGCGGCGAGATCCTCGGCCTGGTCGGTCCCAACGGCGCGGGCAAGACGACGACGCTGCGCTCGTTGACGGGCATCCTGCCGTTGCAGCACGGGCGCGTGCTCGTCGGCGGCATCGACCTCGCGCGCGACGAGGCGCGCGCCAAGCACGCGCTGGCGTGGATCCCCGACGATCCGCAACCCTTCGACAGCCTGACGGTGCACGAGCACCTCGAGTTCACGGCCGCGTTGTACGGACTGAAGGAATGGGAGAGCTACGGCGCGGAGCTCCTGCAGCGCTTCGAGCTGACGGAGAAGCGCGACGCGCTCGGCGGCGAGCTCTCGCGCGGCATGCGCCAGAAGCTCGCGTTCTGCTGCGCATGGCTGCACCGTCCCGCGGTGGTGCTCATGGACGAGCCGCTCACCGGACTCGATCCGCGCGGCATCCGCTCGGCGAAGGAGGAAGTGCGGGAGCTCGCGCGATCCGGCGCCGCGGTGCTGCTCTCGTCGCACCTGCTCGACCTCGTCGAGGCCCTCGCCGACCGGCTCCTGATCCTCGATCACGGGCGAAAGGTGTTCGAAGGCACGCTGGGCGAGGCGCGCCACACGCTCGCCGCGGGCGAGAGTCGCAGCCTCGAGGAGATCTTCCTCTCCGTCACCGAACGCGCGCCGCCCTCGCCGCGTCCCGTCCCGCCCGAGGTGCGAGGAGCGTGAGTCGCGCCCGCTCGCGGCCGCGTTCCTGAGCGCGTCGCGCGCCACGCTGCAGCCATGTTCGGCCATCCCGCGTTCCGCAAGCTCATCGTGCTCAAGTTCCGCGGCGCGGTGCGCGGGCAGTTCCGCAAGCTGAAGCGGCCGTCGAGCTGGATCTTCATGCTGCTCGGCGCGTGCCTGCTCCTGTTCTGGTTCGTGTCGGTGTTCTTCGCCGGCATGTCGCAGCGCTCGAGGGCCGAACACGATCCCGAGCTCCTGTTCGTCAGTGCGCAGCTGCTCATGGCGCTCTTGTGCCTGATGACGGTGATCAGCGCCTTCAGCCATCGCGGCCTGTACCTGCCGCGCGAGGAGATCGAGCTCGCCTTCTCCGCGCCCGTGTCGCGCGGCGATCTCGTGCGCTACCGGTTGTTGATCAATCTGCTGCGCGCGCTGCTGACGGGCGTCGTGTTCGGCGTGTTCTCGGCCCTGCGCATGCCGCACGCCGGTTTCGGCTTCGCCGGCGCGATGCTCGCGATCTCGACGGTCGCCGTGCTCGGGCAGGCGACGGCGATCCTGATGGGCGGCGCGGAGAATCGACTGGGCAAGCTTGCGCAGCGCTGGCCGCTGCGCCGGGTGAGCGTCGTGCTCGTCGTCGTGCTCGTGGCCGTGGTCGCGTTCCTCGCGGCGGGCGGCGACTCCGACACGCTCGATTCGTGGCGCTCGAACTTCGGCGCGCTGCGCGGCGACGACAACGAGAGGTTCCTGCGCTCGCTGCCCCCCGATGGCGAGCCATCGCTCGCCGTGCGTTTCGGCGACCATCCGCTCGTGCACGCGCTGCTCCTGCCCTTCACGCCCTGGGCGCGCGCGATCACCGCCACGGAGGCGTCGACGTTCTGGCCCTGGTTCGGCGTGTGCGCGCTCGTGTGGCTGATCGCGTACGAGATCACGGCGCGCCTGCCGGTCGATTTCCGCGAGCTCTCGCTGGCGACCTCGGCGGACGTCGCCAAGCGCCTGAACCGCGTGCGCAAGGGCTGGGTCGGCGTGAACTCGACCACCGCGACGAAGGCGAGCCTGTCGTGGAAGGTGCCGTGGTGCTTCGGCCGCGGGAGCTTCGGGGCGGTGGCATGGCTCAAGCTGGGCCAGATCGTGCGCAAGGCGCGCGGCACGCTCGTGGTGTCCGTGCTGATCGTGCTCATGGTGGCCATGGTCTTCGGCGCGCTGTTCGACGAGCCGAGCTTCGAGCACGCGCTCGCGGGCGCCGCGCTGCTCGC
>JBGATX010000055.1:29528-32974 GCA_044228975.1 Planctomycetota bacterium
GACTTCCGCGCCGACCTCGACCAGATGGGAACCGTGCGCACGTGGCCGCTCGCGCCCTGGCGCGTGTTCCTGGCGACGATCCTGCCCGAGGTGACGCTGGTCTCGCTGCTCCTGTGGGCCGCGATCCTCGCGCGTGCGGCGCTGACGGACGGTGTGATCCCCGAACTCGTCTGCGTGCTCGTGATCCAGCCGCTGGTGACGCTCACCTGGGTCGCGATCGACAACACGGTGTTCCTCTTCTCGCCCGTGCGCTACAGCCCCGGCCAGGAGGGCGCGCTGCAGAACATGGGACGCGCGGTGTACCTGCTCATGCTGCGCGGACTCGTGTTCAGCATCGTCATGCTGTGTGCCGCGGTCCCGATCGCGCTCGTGCAGTGGATCGCGGTCGACCGCCTGGGCTGGAGCGCGCGCAGCATGATCTGGATCGCGAGCCTGATCGGAGCGCTCGTGCTGCTCGCCGTCGACGTGGGCCTGATCGCGGCCGGCGGCTGGATGCTGAAGCGTTTCGACGTGGCTCGCGACCGAGGCTGAGCGCGCGTCAACGCGGCAGCACGGCGAGCAGGTGCGGCTCGAGGCGCGCGCGCGTGGCGCGATTGGCCCAGCCGACGAAACCGACGGGCGTCGTCGCGTCGAGCGGGAAGTCGAGCGCGCTCCCCTCCGCCGTGGTGATCACGCAGCCCGCTTCCTCGGCGCAGATCAGCGCGCCGGCGACGTCGTAGGGCTTGCCGGTGAGCGTCGCGCGCCCGCGCAGGCGCGCCAGGTGCTCGCGCAGGTCGGCGATCATGCGATAGGTGCCGAGCGCGAGCAGCGCGAGCTGTCCCGCGTTGGCGATGTACTGGTCGTCGTAGCAGTTGCGCACGTCGGCGCGCTCGTGCTCCTCGAGGCGCGCGAAGAAGCGCGTCTCGATCGCGGCGATCTCCGCGCGCTGATCGGGCATGTACTTGAAGAAGGGGAAGTAGCCGTGGTCGGCGCGCGCGTCGACACCCGCGTCGAGGCGAGTCGCGCGCGCGTCTCGATCGATGCGGAAGAGGCAGCCCGTCCCGCGCGCCGCGTCGAAGACGCGCGTCGCGTTCGTGCGCGAGTGGGGGATCTCGACGAGCACGCCGAGGCTCGGCGATCGCGCTGACGTGGCGCCTCCGCGCCAGGCGGCGCGAGCGCGAGCGCACCGGGCCGAGCGCACGTCCGTCATCAGGTTGCGCGTGCCGTCGATCGGATCGACGACGATGCGCACGCCGCCGTGATCGAAGCCCGGGAGCTCGCGCACGCCGCCGCCCGCGGCCGGACCGAGATGGCGCCAGCCCGTCTCCTCGGTGAGCAGCGACATCGGCTCGCGCCGCGCGCGTTCCTCGAACCAGCGCGCGAGCACCTCCTCCGCCGGCACGTCGATGCCGTAGGTCACGTCGCCGACACCTTGGCCGCGGATGCGCATCAGGCTCTCGATGCCGGCGCGCGGATCGGGCGCGAGCACCGCATCGCGGAACGCGCAGACCGTGTCGGAGATGCGCAGGCCGAGCGCGACGAGCTCCGCGCGCCAATCGTCGCGCACGTACGTGCTGCCGCTCACGCTCAGACCGGCTGGCGGCCAGCGAAGCCAGGTCGATGTGGTGCAGTGCTCGATGTGGTCCTCGCCGCGCGTCCAGCACCAGTAGACGAGGTGGCCGTCGCGCACGCCGTAGAAGTCGACCAGCGGAGGCTCGATGCTCTTCACCTGCCCCGACCAGCGCTGGACGGTCTGCGTGAGCTTCTCGATCTCCTCCTCGGCCGCCTTCATGTCGGCGACGTGCTGCACGAGCTCGCCGTGGTCGGGATTGTCCTTCTCGTGCACGGCGCGGCCCCAGATCAACTCGAGCGCGTTGATGCGCAGGTGCAGCGTGCGCAGCCGCTCGCGCAGCTCGTCGACGCCCGCGAACGTGCGCACGAGCTTGGGCACGAGCTCCTGGACTTCCTCGAGGGTGTAGACGCGCGGTCCGGTCATGTCGGCAAGGGGCGCTGTCGCATGGACAGCTCGCGCGCCCAGCCTACACTGTCGCGCTCGTTTCCGGCTTCCGCCGTCGATCGGACGGCGCGCCGAGAGACCTCGAGGAAGAGCTCATGAGCGACGTGCGCGACGTGATCATCATCGGTTCGGGACCCGCGGGCTTCACGGCCGCGATCTATGCCGCGCGGGCGAACCTGCGCCCGCTCTTGTTCCAGGGCATGCAGCCCGGCGGCCAGCTGACGATCACGAGCGACGTCGAGAACTACCCCGGATATCCCGAGGGCGTGCTCGGTCCGAAGATGATGGAGGACTTCCAGAAGCAGGCCGAGCGCTTCGGGACCGAGATCCGCTTCGAGGATGATGGAGGATTTCAAGGCGCAGGCCGCGCGCTTCGGCACCGAGATCGTCTTCGAGCAAGTCAACAAGGTCGACTTCTCGAAGCGCCCGTTCACGCTGACCACCGATTTCAACGAGTTCAAGGCGAAGGCGATCATCGTCTGCACCGGCGCGAGCGCGAAGCTGCTCGGCCTGGAGAGCGAGACGACGCTGATGGGCCACGGCGTCTCCGCGTGCGCGACCTGCGACGGCGCGTTCTACAAGCAGAAGCAGGTGATGGTCGTCGGCGGCGGCGACACGGCGATGGAGGAAGCGAACTTCCTCACGCGCTTCGCGAGCACGGTCACGATCGTGCACCGCCGCGAGGAGTTCCGCGCGAGCAAGATCATGATCGAGCGCGCGAGGAAGAACCCGAAGATCGAGTGGCTGCTCCACAAGCAGGTCGTCGACGTGCTCAGCGAGCCGGGCAAGAAGAAGGTGCGCGCCGTCAAGGTGCTCGACGTGCGCAACCAAGAGACGAGCGAGGTCGCCTGCGACGGCGTCTTCATCGCCATCGGCCACGAGCCCAACTCGAAGGTCTTCGCCGGCAAGCTCGACATGGACGAGACGGGCTACATCCAGGTGCGTCCGGGCTCGAGCTACACCAGCGTCCCGGGCGTGTTCGCCTGCGGCGACGTGATGGACAAGACCTACCGCCAGGCCGTGACGGCCGCGGGCACCGGCTGCATGGCGGCGATCGACGCCGAGCGCTGGCTCGAGGCGCAGGGGCACTGACGCGCGCCAACGCGACGCGGTCGCGAGCGCGGGCGGCTAGAACTTCACTTCGCGCAGCGGCCCGGGCGTGAGCTCGACTGGCAGCCGCGCGACCTGCACGCCCGCTTTGTAGAGCACGATCGCCGCGGCCGCGTCGCTGACGGCGAGGGCCGCCGAGCGTCCCTCGCGAACGGGGAAACGCTCGTGCGTCTCGCGGCTGTCGCCGTCGTAGACGTTGAGCTCGAGCGCCGCGCCGTGCGCGTCGACGATCTCGACCTCGTCGGCGCTCGTCGGATCGCCCAGCGCGATCTGCACGTGGCAGCGCAGCGCGACCTGGATCACGAGCTCCTCGACGTGCTCGGCGGGCAGCCGGCTCGTC
>JBGATX010000056.1:0-32697 GCA_044228975.1 Planctomycetota bacterium
TTCACGGGGTTGGCGGCGGGACCCGCTGCAGGATCGTTCGCGGTCATGCGGGTGGTTCTCGAACGGGTCCGGGTGACGATGGAGAAGCGTGGAAGCGGGCGAGCGCTGCGGAGCACCGCGCGGCGCGCGTCCAAGCGCCGCCGCAAGTCCCGTCGCACGCGGCCCGGTGCGTCTCCGGGTGTGCTGATCGCCGACCCCGACGCCCATCCGCCGGTGCTGAGCGTCATCGCCTACTCGCCCACGGAGATCGTGGAGCGGCCCGTCAAGGCGGTCGGCGAGCTGCGCGAGCTCCTCTCTCGCTTCCCCGTCGTGTGGCTCGACGTCGATGGCCTCGGCGACGTCGACACGATCCGCGCCGTGGGGGAGCTGTTCGGACTGCACCGCCTCGAGCTCGAGGACATCGTCAACGTCCTGCAGCGTCCGAAGATCGAGCGCTACGAAGGCCATCGATTCCTCATCGCGCGCATGATCGATTGGCGCGAACGGCTGGACACGGAGCAGCTCGCGTTGTTCCTCGGCCCCAACTTCGTGCTCACCTTCCAGGAGCGCGAGGGCGACGGCTTCGGCGCGATCCGCGATCGGTTGCGCGGCGGGAAGGGCCCGATCCGCGCGTCGGGGCCCGACTACCTCGCCTACGCGCTGCTCGACGCGACGATCGACGAGTACTTCCCGGTGCTCGAGAACTACGGCGAGCGCCTCGAGCACCTCGAGGACGGCATCTGCACCGCGCCGCGTCCGACGCTGCTGCGCGAGCTGCACGACGTGAAGCGCGACCTGCTGCAGTTGCGGCGCGCGATCTGGCCCTTGCGCGAGGCTCTGAACCAGTTGATGCGCGACACGGACGCCTTGATCCAGCCCGCGACGCGGCCGTACCTGAACGACTGCTACGACCACACCGTGCAGCTCATGGATCTGATCGAGACCTACCGCGAGATCGCGTCGGGACAGCTCGACATCTACCTCTCGAGCGTCAGCTATCGCCTGAACGAGGTGATGATGCTGCTCACGGTGCTGGCGACGATCTTCATCCCGCTGACCTTCATCTCCTCGATCTGGGGCATGAACTTCACGCACATGCCCGAGCTGCATTGGCGCTACGGCTACCTCGCCGCGCTGCTCCTCATGCTCGTGGTCGCGCTCGGACTGCTCTTCTCCTTCTATCGGCGCGGCTGGATCGGCGCGGGCCGCCGCCACGTCGCCTCGAGTCCCGAGACCGAGGAGCAGCCGGGCGAGCGCCGTCCGCGGCCATGAGCGGACGTCCTCCGCGCGGCGCCCAGCACGGGCTCGAGCGCCTGATCTCCAAGGCCGGGCTCGGTTCCCGAACGCAGGCGCGGGCCTGGATCCGCGAGGGTCGCGTGCGCGTCAACGGCGTCGTCATCGTCGATCCCGAGGCCTGGTTCGACGCCGCGCGCGACGAGATCCGGCTCGACGGTCGCAAGCTCGAGCTCGCCGCGCGGCGCTACCTCGCGCTGCACAAGCCGCGCGGCTACGTCACGACGCGCTCGGATCCGGACGGCAGGCCGACGGTGTACGAACTCGTCGAGGGTTGCGGCGCGTGGGTCGTCCCGATCGGGCGCCTCGACCTCGAGACGAGCGGCCTCCTGCTCTTCACGAACGACACGCAGTTCGCGGAGCTCGTCACGAACCCCGAATCGCACGTCGAGAAGCTCTACGAGGTCGAGGCCGGCCCGCGCCTCTCCGACGCGGCGCTCGAGCGACTGCGACGCGGCGTCACGCTGCACGACGGACCGACACGGCCGGCGCGCGTCGAGCGCCTGGGCGAACGCGGGCCGCGCACGCGTTTCACGATCGCGATCAGCGAAGGGCGCAACCGCCAGGTGCGGCGCATGGTCAAGGAGGTGGGAGCGAAGGTCGAGCGCCTCGTGCGCCTCCTCGATCGGCCCGCTCGAGCTCGGAGACCTCGCGCGCGGCGCGTGGCGCGAGCTCGAGGCGCGCGAGGTCGCGCAACTCGCGGCCGCGGCGCGCGCGACGCCCGTGCGCGGACGCAAGCGCTGAACGCGCTCGTCGCGTCAGCCGCGGAACGCCGAACGACGGCGTTCCGTGCGCGGCGTCGGCAGCTCGAGGCTCCTGCGGCCGAGGGCGTCGAAGGCCTCGATGCGCGCCGAACTGCACGGGCTCTCCTCGTATTCGGCGGCGAGCAGCGAGAACACCTGCTGCGCTCCGAGCGTGCCGTCGACGCGCCGCATGCGCTGGCGCAGCACGGCGTCCTCGCGGAAGCCGAGCTTGCGCGCGATCGCCGCGCTGCGCACGTTCTCGGGATCGCAGTGGATCTCCAGGCGCTCGACGCGCTCGATCTCGAACGCCACGCGCGTCAGCGCGGCCGCGGCCTCGCTCGCCAGCCCCTGTCCGGCGAAGGACTGCGCGATCCAGTAGCCGAGCTCGCGCGCGCCGGTGTCGTTGCGCTCCACGCGCGGATGCAACCCCGCGCCGCCGACGACGCGGCTCTCGTCGCGCGTGAAGAGGCCGTAGACGTGGTCCTTGTCGAGGTCGAAGCGCCCGCGGAACTTGCGCAGGAGCTCCATCTTCATCTCGACCGACTGCGGCTCGTCGCGGGCCCAAGGCATCCACGGGAGCAGGTGCTCGAGGCTCGCGTCGATCGCCTGCTTCAGGCGCGGCGCGTCGGCGGGATCCCAGCAGCGCAGCACGAGCCGCTCGGTCGTGATGCGGTAGGCGGGCCCGATGCCTCGTCCGTACATGGCGGGCGAGGATAGCGCGCGCGAGCGCGGCGCGCACCGAGGCCGCGAGCTCGGAGCTCTGTGTCCCGCGACCCGTCGCCGCGCTACGGGCAGACCGTGATCTCGATCCCGTCGCTCAGGTTGAAGCCCGCGCCGCCGCCCGCCGGATTGCGATAGAACATCTGGAACTGGCGCACGTCACCGGGCGCGACGCCGAGCAACGGCGAGCCGAGGTCGATCGCCTGCGCCGCGAACCCGCCGGCGTCGGCGTGCACGATCGGATAGCGCACGACCGAGCCGCCCAGGCAGCGGAAGCCGTTGCCGAGCGGCGTCTGGTCGCGCTGCGTGCCGGCGTAGAACAGGCCGAACGTGTTCGGCGGCAGTCCGCTGCACGAGAGCACGAGGTCGTTCCACACGACGCTGGTGTGACCGCTCGAAGCGAGCGTCGCCGTCGCGCCGGTCGAGTTCGGCACCGCGACGCAGTAGCTCTGCGGCTGCGGATACTCGGGCACGAGGCGGAAGATCTCGCTGCCGCCCATGTCGACCACGTAGACCTCGCCGCGCCCGTCCTCGCCGAACGAGATCGGGTTGTTCACCGACCAGGGCGGCGCGGCGCTGAGGCGCGGCGTGAGCTCCTCGATCGTCGCCGAGCCCAGGCCGTTGGGTCGCGCCGTCCAGATGCGCGCGCTGCAGATGTCGGCGAACAGGTACGCGCCGCGCAACGCGGGCAGAAGGCGTCCGCGGTAGACGACGCCGCCGGCGATCGCGCACTCGATCGAATGCGGGTACTCGTGCAGCGGGAGCGTGAGCGTCGCATCGAAGCACGTGCAGCCCGCTTGTCCGGTGCACAGCGAACCCTCCATGCAGCGCCAGCCGTAGTTCTCGCCGCCGACGCTCGAGCTGGGCTGGAAATCGATCTCCTCCGCGCCGCCGCGACCGACGTCGGCGATCCACAGGTCGCCCGTGAGCTTGTCGAAGGAGATGCGCCACGGATTGCGCAGACCGAAGGCCCAGATCTCGTCGAGCACGCCGTCGGTGGGGGAGACGAACGGATTGTTCGCCGGCACGTAGCTCGGCGGCGCGCTCACGTCGAAGCGCAGGAGCTTGCCGTTGTACGACGCTCCCGACTGTGCGTTGCCCTCGGGCGCGTGTCCCGGGCCGTCGTCGAAGTTGCCGCCGCCGTCGCCGGTCGAGACGTAGAGCATCCCGTCGGGTCCGAACTGCATCGAGCCGCCGTAGTGCGCGAAGCCCGGATGAGGATGCGGGCCGAAGATCGTCGTCGCGCTCGCCGGGTCGGCGACGTCGGGGTTCGACGTGACGCTGTAGCGCTCGACGACGAACGCGTTGTTCAGGTCGCAGTAGTCGACGTAGAAGAAGCCGTTGTGCGCGAAGTCCGGGTCGAAGGCGAGCGAGTACATCCCCTGCTCGCGGTTCACGCCGAAGGCGACGCGTGCCTCGATCGAGAGGAACGGCGTCGCGAGCAGCACGCCATCCTTCAGGATGCGCACGCGCCCGGGCTGCTCGACGACGAAGAGCCGGCGCGCGTCCTGCGGCGGCGAGGTGACGTTGACCGGGTAGTCGAGGTTGGCCGCGACGAGCTCCGCGCTGACGAACTGCGCGCGGGCGGCGCCCGAGCTCGCGAGCGCGGCGAGGCCGAAGGCGGCGAAACGGCGGGAGACGGTGCGTCGACTCAAGCGGGCCTCCAGAGCGGCGCACGCGACCGCGCCTGCGGCCGCTCGATGCGAGCGCGAAGAGACCAAACTATGCGCTCGGCGCGGATCCGTCCATGTGCGCTGCGAGCGCGCTCCGCCCCGGAAGGCGCTCGCGTCCAGTCGGTCCGGGCCGGCGCGGCGGGCGCTGCGTGTCGAGCACGGACAGCCGTCCGTCGTCGCGCTTCGACCACGCCGCGCAGGCGCGCGCTCCGAGCTGGCGCGCCCGACAGGACTCGAACCTGTGACCTGCGGTTTAGAAAACCGCTGCTCTATCCGGCTGAGCTACGGGCGCTCGGCGAGCTCGAATTCGCGCGCCGCCGGAGAGGCTCCGTCGCTCGCGTTCACGAGCTCCGTCGCGGCCGGCCTGGTCGGGGAGATGGGACTTGAACCCACGACTCGCAGCACCCAAAGCTGCGCCTCTACCAACTGAGGTACTCCCCGCTTCGCGACCGGGGAGCGTAACGCGCGACGCGCTCGCCCCGCCACACATGCTTCGCGCCGTCCATCCGATGTCGCGCGCGGCGAGCTCGCGCGCTCGACCCGCGGCCCGCGCTCGATCGGCGCCTGCGCACGGTTCCCAGCTCGCGCGCTCGACGCTAGGCTGTTCGGCTCGCTTTCGCGCAGGCACGGCATTCGAGCCTGCGGGCGCCGAGCGAGGCTGAAAGTCTCCATGAAGGTCCTCGTCGTCGGCAGTGGCGGTCGCGAGCACGCCCTGTGCTGGAAGAGCGCCCGCTCTCCTCTCCAACCCGAGATCCTGTGCGCGCCCGGCAACGCCGGCACGGCGCTGGTGGCGCGCAACGTCGCGTGCCAGGCGAACGACGTCGCGGGCCTCGTGAAGCTCGCGCTCTCCGAGAAGGTCGATCTCGTCGTCATCGGGCCCGAGGAGCCTCTCGTCGCCGGTCTCGCCGATCAGTTGCGCGCCGCCGGGGTCTCGACCTTCGGTCCGGGCGCGGCGGGAGCGCGCATCGAAGGCTCGAAGGCCTACGCGAAGGAGCTGCTCGAGCGCCATCGCATCCCGTGCGCCAGCGACCGGCGCTTCGACCGCTCGGGCTCGGCGAAGTCCTACCTCGAAGGCTGCACGCAGTGGCCACAGGTGATCAAGGCCGACGGTCTCGCGGCGGGCAAGGGCGTCTTCGTCTGCCAGGACGCGCGCAGCGCGTGCCAGGTGATCGACAGCGTGATGGAGAAGCGCACGCTCGGCGCCGCGGGCACGCGCGTCGTGATCGAGGAGTTCCTCTCGGGCGAGGAAGTCAGCGTGCTCGCGATCACCGACGGCAACGCGATCCTGATCCTCGAGCCGGTGCAGGACCACAAGCAGGTCGGGGATGGCGACGTCGGGCCGAACACGGGCGGCATGGGCGTCTTCTCGCCCATCGCGACGTTGACGCGCCGCTTGCAGCGCCAGATCGAGCAGCGAGTGCTCGTGCCCACGCTGCACGCGCTGCGTCGCGACGAGATCCCGTTCCGCGGGACCTTGTTCACGGGCTTGATGATGACCGACGCCGGTCCGCGCGTGCTCGAGTTCAACGCGCGCTTCGGCGATCCCGAGACGCAGGCCGTCGTGCGGCGCATGAAGAGCGACCTGCTCCCGATCCTCGTCGCCACGGCCGAGGGCAAGCTCGAATCGATCGAGCCGCCCGAGTGGGACGAGCGCGTGTGCGTCGGCGTGATCGCGGCCGCCGAGGGGTATCCCGCGAGCGTGCGCAAGGGGGACATCGTGCGCGGTCTCGAGGAAGCGAACGCGATCGAGGACGTCGTCGTCTTCCACGCCGGCACGGCGCGCTCGCCGCGCGGCGAGGTGATCACCGCCGGCGGCCGCGTGCTGTGCATCACGGCGATGGGCGCGGACATCTCGGAGGCGCGCGCGCGCGCCTACGAGGCCTACGAGCGCATCGTCTACGACGGCAAGTTCTGCCGCCACGACATCGGCCTGCGCCGGCCCGTGCTCGCGCGCGACCTCGATGCGCCGGAGCCGGCTCCGTTCGCGCCGCGCGGCGGCTTCGGCGGACCCGAGCGCGAGCGCCGCGGACCTTCGGGCCCGATGCGCCGCGGCGGCGGCTTCGATCGCGGTGACGCTGGCAACGGTGGCCCGCGCGGCGGGCGCGGCGGCCGGCGCGGATAGCCCGGCGCGCTCGCGGCGCTTGCGCGCGCGACCGACGCAGACCATTCTCTGCGCGCGCGATCGAGGCGCGAGCAGCGTGCGCTACGAGCAGATCGTCAAGCGTTTCGAGGAGTTCCTGAAGGAGCGCGAGCTCAAGCTGACCGGCCAGCGCCGGCGCGTGCTCGACCGGGCATTCGGCACGCACGAGCACTTCAGCGCCGAAGAGCTCTTCGACATGCTGCAGGCCGAAGGTGCCGAAAAGGTCTCGCGCGCGACGGTGTACCGCACGCTCGGCCTGCTGCTCGAAGGCGGATTCGTCGAGGCGCTCGACACGGGGTCGGGCGAGCTCAAGTACGAGCACATCCTCGGCCACCACCATCACGATCACATGCTGTGTCTCGCGTGCGGGCGCATCGAGGAGTTCCACGACGAGCGCATCGAGGTGTTGCAGGAAGAGAACTGCCAGCGGCGCGGCTTCGAGCTCGTGAGCCACGACCTGCGCCTGCGCGGATACTGCAAGAGCTGCGCGCGCAAGCGTTCGCGCAAGACGCCGGCGGATTGAGCTCCGCGGCGGCGGCTGCGACGCGCGTGCGAACTTCTCGACACGGATGCGCGCAAACCGGAGCGCGCGCCACGGCTCACGGGCCTGAATCCAGCGCGCGGTGACGCGCATGAGCGCGAGCGTGGACGGAGCCTCACCCCGACGAGCACTCGTGCGCGTTTCGCGTTTCGAATCGAGCGAGTGATCGGACGCGCCGATCGGGATCACGGCCTCGGCAGCGCGTGCCGAGGTTCGCGGCTCAGCGACGGACGTCGAGGTCGGCGACGATCTTGTCGAAGACCATCTTGGCGATCTTGCCGTCGCTGCCGTACCAACGCTTGGCGCTGACGCGGATCTCGCTGCGGTTCATGTCGTAGGTGAAGACCTCGACCGTGACCTTGGCGTCGTCGATCTCCGCCGCGCGGCGGCCTTCGTTGTCGTACGCGATCGGCTTGAGGCTCATGTTGCTGAGCGCGACCTTGGCCGTGGCCCAGGTGATGTCGGCGTTGTTGGTCAGCTGGCCGACGAAGACGCTGCTGTCCATCGTCTCGTTGGCGACGAGGCCGCCCGCGACGCCGCCGGCCACGACGGCACAGCCCGAGAGAAAGGGAACGGAGAGGAGAGCAGCCAGAACGATCTTGCGCATGGAAGGAAGGAAGAGAACGGAGTGCGAATGGGATGAACGGACTACACCGGGACGCTGGCGGCCGCTTCCACGAGTCGGCGGTAGAACGAGAGCCCCTCGCCCTCGTTCCGCGGCGGTCGACGCGTCCAGTGTGGATGATTCCAAGGGGTGACGTTGCGCTCGGGGTGCGGCATGAGACCGAGCACGCGGCCGGTCGGATCGCAGATGCCGGCGATGTCGTGCACCGAGCCGTTGGGATTGGCGGGATAGTCGCCGCGTGCCGCCGCTCCGTCCTCGCGGACGTAGCGCAGCACGATCTGGCGTCGCGCGATCAAGCGTTGCAGGACCGCGTCGTCGCGCACGACGAAGCGTCCCTCGCCGTGCGCCACGGGCACGGGCATGAGCTCGCCGGCGGCGAGCCACGGACACGCGCTCGCTTCGGCGCGCAGGTGGATCCAACGGCACTCGAAGCGATTCGAGGCGTTGTCGTCGAGCGCGATCGAGCGCGTCGATCCTCCGCGGGCCTGCGGGCTCTCGCGCACCGGTGCGTGCGCCGTCGCGGCACCGGCGAGCTCGGCTTCGAACAGGCCGGACTCGAGGAGCGCCTGGAAACCGTTGCAGACGCCGAGCACGAAGCCGCCGCGCGCGACGAATTGCGCCAGCTCGCGCGCGAGGCCATGGCGCAGCTCGAGGCCCAGGACGCGCCCGGCCGCGATGTCGTCGCCGTAGCTGAAACCGCCGGGAATCACGACCAGCGAGCAGCATTCGAGCCGCGCGGGCTCGACGAGCAGGCGTCGAACGTGGACGCGCTCGGCGCGCGCGCCGGCGAGCTCCAACGCGCGCACGGTCTCCCCATCGCAGTTCGTGCCTGCGGTGCGGAGGACCAGAGCCTGCGGGAGGTTCGCGGACATGACGTTCGGGGGAAAGCGTTCGAGCGCGACATCAACCGCGGAAGGTCCCGCGATGGGCGTCGCGCAGCTCGTCGAGACAGATCGATCAGCGTCGCCTTCGAATCCGATCGCACCCTCATCCGTCCGTCCGAGCGCACCGAGCCGATGCGGCTCGTGCAAGCGGGGGCAGCGAAGCGAAGTGCGCTTCGAAGCGCGGCGCCGCGTCGTCGGACACTTCGACGAGGAAGCGTGTCGCACTCTCTGCATACAACTTCACGGAGTCCGGATCAAAGCCCCGTCCGGGACTTTCGAGCGCGATCGCAGCGAGATCGAGCTCGCATCCCAGGCCACCGGCGAAGGCCATTTCGGCCGCTGCGACCGCGAGTCCGCCCTCGGACAGATCGTGGCAGGCGAGCACGAGACGCTCGCGCATCGCAGCCGCGAGCGCACGCAGCAGTCGCGGGGCGACCGCGAGATCCGGACGCGGCACCCGCCCGCCGTCGAGGCCGGCGAGCTCGAGGTAGGCCGAGCCGCCGAGTTCCGCACGCGTCGCGCCGACGAGATACAGGCGCGAGCCGACGCGCTTGAGGTCCATGCTGACGCAGTTGGCGACATCCGGGACGATCGAAAGGGCGGAGATCAGGAGCGTCGGCGGGATCGAGAGCGTCGCGTCGCCGACGCGGTACTCGTTGTTCAGGCTGTCCTTGCCCGAGATGAAGGGTGTGCCGTAGGCCAGCGCGGCCCGGTGGCAAGCCTGGGCGGCGAGCACCAGCGCTCCCAGGCGGTCTTCCTTGTCGCAATTGCCCCAGGAGAAGTTGTCGAGGATCGCCGTGCGCTCGGGATCGCCTCCGACGGCGACGACGTTGCGCAACGCCTCGTCGATCGCCGTCTCGGCCATGGCCGCGGGATCGAGGCGCCCGTAGCTCGCGCTCGCTCCGCAACCGATCGCCAGGCCGCGTCGGGAGCTCGCGAGCGGCTGGAGCACGGCCGCGTCGCCCGGACCGTCCTCGCGCAGGCCGACGAGCGGCTTGAGCACGCTCGTGCCCTGCACCTCGTGGTCGTACTGGCGGATGATCCACTCCTTGCTCGCGATGTTCGGAGCAGCGAGCAACGCGAGCAGCGTCGCGCCGTGCTCGCGCGGGGCGGGACACCCGGGCTCGGCGATCTGCGGCGGCGTCCAGCGCGCGCGGCGCACGGGCTTGGGCGTGCCTTCGTGCAGGAAGTGGAGATCGAGCTCGCCGATCGTCTCGCCGGCGTAGCGCAGCACGAGCCGGCCCGTGTCGGTGAAGCGTCCGATCGACGTCGCTTCGACGTCCTCGCCCTCGCACAGCGCGAAGAGGCGCGCGAGGTGCTCGGGCGGAACGGCGAGGACCATGCGCTCCTGCGCCTCGCTGATCCAGATCTCCTCGGGCTGCAGGCCGGGGTACTTGAGCGGCACGCGCTCGAGCTCGACGACCGCGCCGTGATCGGCGGCCATCTCGCCCACGGCCGACGACAATCCGCCGGCGCCGCAATCGGTCACGGCACGATAGAGGCCGAGATCGCGCGCCTGGAGCAGCGCATCCTGCACGCGCTTCTCCGTGATCGCGTCGCCGATCTGCACGGCCGCGCTCGAGACGACCTCGGAGTCCTCCGAAAGCTCGATGGAGGAGAAGGTCGCGCCGTGGATGCCGTCGCGTCCCGTGCGTCCGCCGAGCACGACGATCTCGTCGCCGGCGCGCACTTCCTTGTTCGCCGCCGAGTGCGGCATGAGGCCGACCGTGCCACAGTAGACCAGCGGATTCGTCGTGTATCCGGGGTGGAACCACACGCCGCCGTTCACGGTCGGGATGCCCATGCGGTTGCCGTAGTCGCGCACGCCCGCGACGACGCCGCGCAGGACGCGCCGCGGGTGGAGCGCGCCCTTGGGCAGCGCTTCGCGCGGAAGATCGAGCGGTCCGACGAAGAACGCATCCGTGTTCGCGATCGGGCGCGCGCCCAGGCCGACGCCGAGGATGTCGCGGATCACGCCGCCGACTCCGGTGCCCGCGCCGCCGTAGGGATCGATCGCGCTGGGATGGTTGTGCGTCTCGACCTTGAAGCACACGTCCCAGCCCTGGTCGAACTCGATGATGCCGGCGTTGTCGTGGAAGACGCTCACGCACCAGGGGCGGTTCAAGGTCAGCGTCGCGGCCTTGATCGTCTGCTTGAGCAGGTTGTCGATGCGCTCGCCGTCCATCTCGACGATGCCGGTGAAGGTCTTGTGCTTGCAGTGCTCGCTCCAGGTCTGCGCGATCGTCTCGAGCTCCGCCGCGGTCGGTTCGCGTTTCAACGCGCGGTAGTGCTGCTGCACGCACTGCATCTCGACCAGGTTGAGCGAGAGCGCGCCTTCACGGCTCAATTCGAGCAGCCGCGCGTCGTTCGCGCCGATCAGGGGCACGAGCACGGCGCCGTGGCGCGCGCGCGGGCTCGGACGCGAGTAGCTCAGGCCTTCGTGCTCGATCGAGAGCTCCTCGATCGTCTCGTTGGCCAGCACGCGCCGGCCGATCTCGCCCAGCGCTTCGCGTGACAACGGCCGGCGGCCTTCGAGCTCCCAGGCGACGAAGGTCGTGACCAGGAAGTCGTCGCGGCGCGCGTCCGCGGCGAGCTGCGTGCGCGCGAGCGCCCGCTGGATCGTGAGTGCCACGGGATCCATCACGCCCGCCTTGCGCGCGACGAGGACGCGCTGGACCGCCTTTGCGGCGCCTTTCGGCGCCTCGTGCGGCGCGGCGACGCGCGCGTCGTCGAGCACGGGGTCGGCGAGCAGCTCGCGCACGATGGCGTCGATCGCCGCGCGGGAGAGCGACGGCGGGAGCAGGAATCCGCGTCCGCAGCGCGCGCGCACGAGCTCCTCGCCACCTTCGAAATGCAGCTCGCGCACCGCGGCGACGAGGTGGCCGCCGCGAGGGTCGTCGAACTGAGGCTTGCGGAAGACCTCGATGCGCCAGGCTTCCGGCAGCGCGACACGCATGGTGGAGGAACTCGAGCGAAGGGTGGCGGCCATGGGCGATCCCGGCTCGCGCGCGGGACGTTTATGGAAAGCGGGGGAGCCGGGGAGACTGGGCAGGCCCGGCGCTGCCGGTTCGCGTGGTTCGCGAACCTGCAAGGGCGCGGAGTCTAGCGGTGTGCGGCTCGCGTCCCAACGTCGCGCGCGAGCGTTCCGGTCCAGCTCGAGCCGGTGCGGAGATCGCGCTCCCGGAGTCGCGTTGGAGACCTCGCGCGCGGCGTGCGAAGCTCCGTCGCTGTTCGCTCGCGACCGGCCTCGCTACGCTGGGCCCCCTCGATCCCCTGAAGGAGACGATCTCGTTGGCCGACCCCGCGCGCCCCAAGAGCGAAAGCACCTCCGCCGGAATGGCCTTCGAGCGGCCGATCCGCGAGCTCGAATCCCAGCTCTCCGAGCTGGAGGCCCTCTCGGGGCGCACGAACCTCGACATCTCGAGCGAGATCGCGGCCCTCAGGGAGCGCCTCGAGCGCGAGATCGAGCGCACCTACGCCGACCTGTCTCCGTGGGAGCGCGTCAACGTCGCTCGGCACACGGAACGCCCGGTGGCGTCGGACTACGTCGAGCACGCGCTCGACGACTTCTTCGAGCTGCACGGAGACAAGTGCTACGGCGACGACAAGGCGATCGTCACGGGGCTGGGGCGCATCGGCGACCAGCGCTTCATGCTCGTCGGCCATCGAAAGGGCCGCACGACGAAGGAGCGCATGGCCTACAACTTCGGCTGCGCGCACCCCGAGGGCTACCGCAAGGCGCTGCGCAAGATGCGCCTCGCCGAGAAGCTGCGCCTGCCCATCGTCTGCCTGATCAACACGCCCGGCGCCTACCCGGGCATCGGAGCGGAGGAACGCGGACAGGCGACGGCCATCGCCGAGAACATCCTCGCGATGTTCTCGCTCGCGGTGCCGATCCTCGTGATCGTGATCGGCGAAGGCGGCTCGGGCGGCGCGCTCGGCATCGGCGTCGGCGACCGGGTGTGGATGCTCGAGCACTCGTACTACTCCGTGATCTCGCCCGAAGGCTGCGCGGCGATCCTGTGGAAGGACGGGGAGCGCTCGCCGGACGCGGCCCAGGCGCTGAAGCTCACGGCCCCGGACCTGCTCAAGCTGGGTCTGATCGACGGGGTCATCCCCGAACCGCTCGGAGGCGCCCATCGCAACCCCGCCGTGGCGATGGCCAGCGTGCGCGAGACGATCGTGAGCGAGCTCGCGAGCCTGGAATCCGTTTCCACGCCCGAGCTCCTGAAGCGCCGGCGCGACAAGTACCGCCGCGTGGGGGAGATCCCCGGACGCTTCCCCGTCGTCGCCTGACGCCAACGTCTGCGCGGCGGGCGCGTACGGGGTGCGAGAACCCAACGCGCCATGCAGTTTTCGACGCCGTCGTCCGCCGCCTTCGCCTCCTGGAGCGAGAGCGCCTTGCCGGCGGCGCCCGGATACACTCGACGAGCTTCGAGGGGCGCCCCTCGAGCTGGAACGGCACCCGTGTCGGCAGAGCAGGACGACGATGGAACCCCGGGTTGGTCGGAGACGGGCGAGGTCCCGCCGGCCGCGGCTCCGCGCCCCGCCCGCGCCTGGACGGCCGCCACGGACGAGCAGAGCCAGCGCGAGCGCGCGATCGACCACGACCTCATCCGCCGGGCCCAGGGCGGTGAGGAGGCTGCCTTCGCCGAGCTCGTGCGCCGCCACCAGCAGCGCGCGTGGCGAGTGGCGCGCAACCTCGTCCCGAGCGACGAGGACGCGCACGATCTCGCCCAGGAAGCGTTCCTGCGCGTGTTCCGCAACCTCGCGGGCTTCGACTTCGACCACGGCTTCACCACCTGGCTCTATCGCATCGTGACCAACCTCGCGATCGATCACCTGCGCAAGCGCCGGCCCGCGATGAGCACGACCGTGCACACCGACGGCGACGACGGCTCGGCGTTCGATCTCGTCGATGCGCGGGCGGCGAACCCCTCCGACGGTGTCGAGCGCGGCGAGCTCGCGCAAGAAGTCCACGCGGTGCTGGCGACGCTGGCGCCGCACTTCCAGTCGGTGCTCGTCCTGCGCGAGATCGAAGGACTGCCCTGCAACGAGATCGCGAAGATCGTCGGCGCGACGCACGTCACCGTGCGCTGGCGCCTGCACAGGGGCCGGAAACTCTTCCAGGAGGAATGGGAACGTCGCGCGCGTTGGACCGACCAGGCCGGCGCGGCGCGCGCCAACGAGTTCGCGGAAGAGCTGGAAGACGACCACGGGGGTCAATCGGATCCTCCGCCGCGACGTCCGTCGTCGCGAGGGGAAGGCTGAACGGAAACATGGAGCGCTTCACGGACATCTGCACGCAGGTCGAGAACGACCTCGCCTTGTTCGTCGGCGGCGAACTCGAAGCCGCGACGCAGGCGTCTCTGGCACGTCATCTCGAGAGCTGCGCCGGCTGCGGCGCGAAGGCGCGCGCCGCGCGCGAGGCCCACACGGCCTTGCGCGAAGGCCTCTGCGCCGCGAACACCGCCGCCGGTGGACCGGACCTGTGGCCGGCTCTGCGTGCTCAGCTGGCACGCGAAGGTCGCTTCTCCGGCGCGTCCTCGGAGACGGGAGCCGCGCCCGCGAGCCCGCACTTCGAGTCGATTGCGGCGTTGCGCACCCGGCGCCGCAGCCTCGGGCGTTCGAACTGGCGGTTCGCCGCGGCCGCGGCCGTGCTGGTCGCCGCTCTCGGGTGGTGGCGGTTCTCGATCGACGATGGCGACGAGGCCGCACCGATCGCCCAGGGTCCGCGCACCGAGTCGACGGGACCGCGCGCTCACGCCGGCGATCCGCTCCCGGTGATGCCGGTCTCCGAGTCCGTCGCGCAAGGACTCCAACCCGTGCCCGTCGGCGAACGCACGCTCCTGGATCGCGCCATGCCGGTGGACTCGGAGTACGAGCTGCACTCACCCATCTTCAACGCTCGGGATCCGCGCAACGGCTCACCCGCCGGGATGCGCCTCGTAGTCCCGAAGCGCTGATCGCCGACGAGCGCCGCTCCGCGAGCGCGAGTCACGTCGAGCGTTCCGCGCCGTCCTCCGCCACGCGCTCGCGTCACCGGCGCTTCGCACGGTACCGAAGCGCGAGCGCGCGCGGACCGCGGCAACCCACGCTGAACTGGAACGACGGGCATCGCCCGCCCACATCCCGCCGAGGTGAATCACGATGAACTCGATTTCCTTCTCGCTGGCCGCGCTGGCCGGCCTGGTGTGCGCAACCCCCTCGACGCCCGCGCAGGACTCGGACCGCGCTTCGAGCGCACCTGCGGCTCGCGCAGGCGGGTTGGTGCGCGTTTCGGCCGACGAACCCGCGTCCTCCGACGATCCGACTTCGCAGAAGGTGAAGTTCGAGCGCGACGAATGGAAGCGCAAGCTCGGCGCCGCGGATCTCGACGCGCGCGAGCGCGATCTCGACGCGCTGGTGCAGCTGGCGCGCGAGGATCGCGACGCGCGACGCGCGCTCGAGGAATGGTCGCGCGACCGCGACGCGGGTGAACTCGCCTGGACGGCGCGCATGGCGCTGCGCGAGCTCGATCGCGGCGGCGCGGCACCCAGCCCGCGCCGTTCGCTCGCACGTTCGCAGCCGGGCGATCGCTTCGGCCGTGGCTTCGAGAACCTGCAGCGGCGGATGGAGGAGATGCAGCGCAACTTCGGCGGCATGGACTCGATGTTCGAGAACCTGCAGCGCGAGATGCGCGAGCTGCTCGATCGGCAGGGTGCGGCGGGTTCGCCCGGCACTCCCCTCGCACCCGGGGCGTCGTCCCGCGCCGAGAGCTTCTCGATGAAGTCCGGACCGGACGGCGTCGAGGTCGAGGTGCTCGAGGACGAGAACGGCACGCAGCAGAAGAAGACGTACAAGGCCGACACGCTGGACGAGTTGCTCGAAGCGCACCCCGAGCTGCGCGAGCGCATCTCGATCGGTCACGGAGCGACGCCGTTCGGCGCGCAAGGCGCGCGTCCGAACGCCCCGTGGTGGCGTTCGAACGATCCGCAGGACGACGAGCCCTTCAACGGTTCCGCGCGTCCGTTGCGTCCGTCTTCGCCTGGCCTGCTCACGCCTCCCGCGCAACCGAGCGGCGAGCGTCTGGGGATCTACTGCGGCCCGGTCGGCGCCGACGAGCTGAAGAAGCTCGGCTCCGATCGCAACGGCGGGCTGCGAGTGCAGAGCGTCGTGCAGGGGTCGCTGGCGGAGCTGCTCGGCCTGCGCCGCGGCGACGTGCTGGTCGAGCTCGACGGGAAGAAGATCGAGAGCACCGACGACGTCGCGGCCGTGTTGCACGACCGCAAGCGCGGCGCGGAGCTCGAGGCCGAAGTGCTCGACGCGCACGGCAAGAGCCGCACGCTGCGCTTCAAGCCGCAGGAGGCGCGGGACGAGACCAAGCCCTCGCTCGACTCGCAGCAGGGCAAGCGCTTCTGAGATCCGCGCACGGAGCAACCTCCGCCGCGCAGCCCCGGTTCGGAACCTGATGGGGGGCTGCGCGGCGGTTGCGTTTCGGCGTGAGGGCCGTTCGGCGCGTGCCGTCAGTCACGCGCGGGCCGGCGTGCGAGCACGAAGCGCAGGATCCACGCGCTCGCGATCCAGGCCGCGAGCTCGACGGCGCGCGCGAGCGAGCTCGCATTCAGCCGCGTGCCCCACGTGCCGTAGAAGTCGATGTAGCTCTCGAAGTCCGCCGCCGGCGAAGGCAAGGGCAGGAACACGCGGTTGAAGAGCGCGAGCGCGAGCGCGACCCAGACGATCTCGGCGCGCGCGATGGCGGTGCTCGCGAAGGCGCACAACACGGCGATCTGCACCGGCAGCGCGTAGCTCACGAAGGTCCCCAGGTTCGTGCCGCCGTAGAGCGCGAGCAGGAGCACGAGCGCGAGCGCCGCCGCCCAGGTCCACGGCCGCACGCTCGCGGGTCCGCGCACCGCGCGCCAGCGCGCGCGCGTCGAGAGCATGAGCACGGGCAGCAGGTACCCCGCGAGCGCGAGCAGGAGGTTGAGGTCGCGCTGCCACTTCCTGGGCACCCAGCTCAAGTGATCGACGAGCGCACCGACGCTCGAGGTGTCGACCATCTGCTGCGAGCGTTCGACGGGAATCGCCGCGCGAACGCCGAGGAGGACGGCTGCGGTGCCGAGCACGGCCACGAGCACGAGCCCGAGGCGACGTCGCGGGCGCGCGGACGCCGCGTCGAGCGCGACGAGCGCGCAGGGCACGATCAGGAATTCCTTGAAGAGCAACCCGAGCAGCGCGCACCCGAGCGCGAGCCACACACGCCTCTCGGCCCAGAGGACGAACGCGAGCACGTACGGCGCATAGCTCGCACCGTCGACGAGCGTCGGGAAGAAGAGCGGCAGCTTCACGTGCGCGAACGAGAGCGCGCACGCGCCGAGGATCGCGAGCGCGCTCGCTTGCGACGCCCGCAGGGCGCGCGCGAGGCGCCAGACGAGCACGAGCTCCGCGAGCACGAATGCGCGCGTCACGATCGCGAAGCCCGTTTCGACGTGGACTTGGAGCATGCGTGCGAGCGTGCCCGCGAGCCAAGGCACCGCCGGCCGGTAGGCGAAAGGCGCCACGAGGTGCGGATTGCCCGTGACGCCGTTCTGCGCCATGTCGACGTAGCTCGCCGCGTCCCACAGCGGAGGCGTCGAGTTCGTGACGAGGTCGAGGGCCACGAGCCAGCCCAGCGCGGCGATCAGCGCCACGCCGAAGTCGTGCGCGTTCGGCGCGGAGGCCGGCCCTCGAACGCCTCGCGCGTCGTGCTCCGCGCCCGCGGCGCCGCTCCCGGTGGCCGTCGTCGCGCTCAACCGGGCGCCTAGTGGGGAGCGGGAGCGTTGCGCAGGTCCGCTTCGCACTCGCGGCGCAGGCTCCACGCGCGCACGACGTCGGGATGGTCGGCCGGGCGATTCGAGAGGCGCAGGTAGGTCTCGAGATCGTCGATCGCCGCCTTGGGCTGGCCGAGCGCCTTGCGCAGCTCCGCGCGGCGGCTGTAGAGCTCGGCGCGCTCCGAATCGAGCACGAGCGCCGCGTCGACGTGCTGCAACGCCTCCGTGTCGCGCCCGAGCTCGTGCAGCAGGATCGACGCGGTCATGTGGGTCGTCACCTGCAGGCCGGAGAACTGCTTGACGAGCTTGCGGAAGCGCGACTCCTCGTCGGCGGCCATGTCCGTGCGCGCCAGCTGCTTGTTCCAGAAGTCGAGGTCGACCTGCGTCGTCGCGAGCAGCTTCTGCGCCGCGGCCAGGCTCTCTTCCTTCTGTCCGAGCAGTCCGTGCACGCGCACGAGCCCGCTCATCGCGTCGTTGTCCTCGCGATGCTCCGCCAGCGCCTTGTCGTACGCTTCGACGGACTCGCGCCAGGCCGCGAGCGACGCGCGGCGCAGCTCGGCCACGCGCGCGCCGGGATCCGGCGCGTCTGTGATGCGCTTGCCGGATTCAATCGCGTCGGCGGCTTCGTCGTACGCGAGCCCCTTGCGCTCGAGCGCGATGCCGAGCACGAGGCGCACCTGGTAGTCGCCGGCGTCGCCGATCTCGCGCAGCACCTTCTCGGCGCGCTGCACGTCCTCGGGACGGCCGCGCTTGGCGAGCACCTTGGCGCGGATGACCTTGAGCTTGATGTTCTTCGGGTCGAGCTCGAGCCCCTTGAGAGTCTGACCCTCGGCGCGATCGAGCTCTCCCATCGCGAGGTACTGCTGCGCGAGCTCGGTGTGGTTCTCGAGCAGCCGCTCGCGGTCCTGGCGCTGTAGCCGCTGGAGCCTGCAGGCGGCGAGAGCGGCGAGCAGCAGCGCGCACGCGGCGGAGACCCTTCGAGGAAGACGCATGGAGAGACCTTTCGGCGCAACAGGATAGCGGGGGAGCGGCGGCCGCGCGGGCTACTCGGGATCGGGGCTCGAACCCGACGTGCGATGGGACCCCAATAACCGCTGCAGGCGTTCGGGTTGCAAACGCAGCTCGAGGATTCGTCCGCCGGAGAGCGTCACGAGGCCGGGTTTGGCGCCGCGCGGCTTGTGGACCTCTTTCTGGCGCGCCACGTGGACGCGCGCGCGCGTCGCGCCGCGCAGCGGCGAGAAGTGCACCGCGAGATGGGCCGCGTCGATGAGCTCCTCGGGGTCGGGCTCCCTGTCGCGCGTCTCCATGCGCAGCACGACGTGGCTGCCGGGCGTGTCGGCGGTGTGCAGCCACACGTCGCTGCCGCGCGCATGACGGAAGGTCAGCGCGTCGTTGTCCTTCGCCGTGCGACCGACGCGGATCTCGGAGCCGCGCAGTGCGTGATAGGCCTTGTAGGGCAGACGCACGACGGGATCGCGCCGGCGCTCGACGATCGTCGCCTGCACGGGCTCGAGCACGCCGCGCTCGATCGCTTCCTTCTCCAGCGCGTCCGCTTCGACTTCGGGCAGGCGCGCGACGAATTCCTGCAACGTGGCGAGCTTCTCACGCGCGAGCGCGAGCTCGCCTTCGACCGCCGCGAGCGCGCGTTCGAGCTTGCGCGCGCGCTCGAACGTGCGCTCGAGGTTCTCGTGCGGCGAGAGCCTGGGATCGAGCGTCAACGTGCGTCGCGCGCCCTCGCCGGCGAAGAAATCGTCGACCTCGAAGGTCTTCAGGCCGCGCTTGAGCTCGTGCAGGTGCGTCTTCAACAGTTCGCCGTCCTGGCGCACGCGCTCGAAGCCCTGGCTCGCCGCGAGACGCTGCTCGAGACCGTGCGCGAGCGAGCGGGCGCGCTCGAGCTTGCGCGTCAGCCGCTCGGCGACGCGCGCGCGTTCGCGTGCCTCGCGCGCGCCCTGCGCTTGCGCTCCGAGCGCGCTCTCGACGAGCGCCGAGAGCGGAGCTCTCGCATCGGCCGGCGCGGGCTCGGCGAGCTCGCGCCACGCTTGCCAGGGATCCGCCAGCGCCGTCGAAGGATCAGCCTCGCGCGTCTTGCGCGGCGGAGCACTCCACGCGCGGCCGACGGAGAGACGCGGATCCTGCTTGCCTTGCGGCGGCGGCACGAGGAGATCGACGACGACGTCGCCGCGGCCGAGCAGCACGAGGTTCGCGTGCCGGCCGAACAGCTCGAGCACGAGCGCGCGACGCTCGCCGACCGGGGCGTCGCGCCATTCGCACAGTGCGATGCGGTCGCCGGCGACGGGCGTCACCTGCGCGAGCTGCGCGCCGGCGAGCTCCTCCTTCAAGCGCCGGAAGAATGGCCCGAGCGGCCCTTCGTGACGCGCGACGCGCGCGTGCTGCACGTGCAGGCGCGGCGCGTCCGCGTCGGCCGAGAGCCGCACGCGCAACGGCGTCGTCGCGCCCGCGCGTTCGAGCACGAGCACGACATCCGCCGGAGGCAGCGCGATCTGCTCGCGCCGGCGCGCGCCGCGCGCCAGCCTGTCGATCTCGCGCGCGAGATCGGCGACCTGTCGCGCGTCGAGGTTCAGAGCTCTTCCTGGACGCTGTAGATCCACTCCAGCGCGGGCTGCTTCCACTCGCACAGCTCGGCGGGGTCGGAGAAGAACAGCGAGAGCTCCTTCTTCGCGGCCTCGGGGCTGTCGGAACCGTGCACGAGGTTGTTCGAGAAGCTCATGCCGAGGTCGCCGCGGATCGTGCCGGGCTCGGCCTGACGCGAGTTCGTCTTGCCCATGAGCTTGCGCACGACCTCGATCGCTTCCTTGCCCTCGATCGCGATCGCGAGCACGGGGCCCGAGGTCATGAACTGCACCAGCTTGGGATAGAAGGGGCGTTCCTTGTGCGGCGCGTAGTGCTCTTCGATGAGCTTGCGCGGGAACTGTCGCAGCTTGATGCCGATGACCTTCAGTCCCTTCTTCTCGAAGCGGGAGAGGATCTCGCCGATGAGGCCGCGCTGCACGGCGTCGGGCTTGAGCAGTACGAGGGTGCGTTCCAAGGCGTGCGGATTCCGAAAGGGGCTCTGGGAGTTGCGTCGGCGAGGTCGGCGACGCGCCGATGTGCCGCGAAGCTTCGTCCGCGGCGTCCACAAACGCGCGCAGCGTAGCTGGCGCCCGGGAACGGGGCAATGCGCTCTCGGCGAGCGCGCGACACGCGCCGATTTCGCCGGCTCGTGGTTGACGCACGCTAGCGCATACCTACATTGTTCGCCCTTGAACTGCGCCTCTGGACTCGCGCGTCGAGTGCGGGCGGCGGTTCACCGACAACTCGCTGCACACGCTTCGTCCCCCCCGCACCCGCAGCTCTCCGGTGGCCGACGCGCACGCAAGGCTGCAGTCTCGACCGCGCCATGAAGCCGAGCGACCCGTCGATCCACTCCGACAGGCACCCCGAGGGGCAGCCCGAGGGGCCGGAATCACCCGGGGGCTCCAACGACTTCGGGCGCTATGCGACGCTCGGCCTGCAGTACGCGCTGACCATCGCCGCGCTATGCGGCCTCGGCTGGTGGCTCGACACACGCTGGGGCTCGACGCCCTGGTGCCTGGTGGTCGGAGCAGTACTCGGCTTCGTCGCGGGGTTCGTGAACCTCGTGCGCGCCGTTCCCAGTCCACCCGATCCGAAACGACGCCCGCCGGGCGAGCCCAAGCCGCCCTCGGCCTAGCCCGACCTCTTCTGTCCCAGCCTCTCGCGATGACCGTCTCGACCAAGATCACACTGATCGGCCTCGCCGCGGCGGTCGCCCTGGCTCTCGGCCTGGGCGGCCGCGATGGTGCCGGCGTGTTCGCGGGGTTCACCGCGGGTTCCAGCCTGGCACTCGCGCTGGCGCTGGCGCAGCGGCGCATCTCCCACGCGCGGCCGGAGCTCGTGCTGCATCTGATCGGCGCGAGCTTCGTGGTGAAGATCTTCGTGCTGCTCGCATTGACGCTGCTCGTGCGCTTCGTCGAGCCGGTCGCCGCCTCGCTCGAGTGGCGCGCCTTCTTGTTCTCGTTCGCGGTCGCGGTACTCGCGCTGTTGCCGGTGACGACGATCGAATTCGTGCGCCTGATCGGGGGCGAGCGCGAGCGTCAAGCCGCGAGCGTGCGCACCCCCGATCCGGTCCTGCGAGAAGGAACGCTGCCGTGAACTTCGTCCGACCGTTGATCGCCTTGGCGCTGGTCGTCGTGAGCTGCGTGCTCAGTGCGCAGCTGACGCCGCACCACGCCACCGACAATCCGTTCATCGCGCTGTATTCGCACCTCGTGCCCGCGCCGCTGGTCACGAACGCGGGCGCGGCCCACGACGCGCACGCGCCCGCCGCGGAGCAGGCGCACAGCAGCGCGCATGCGGCACCGCACTACCTGCTCTCGCTGCCGGCGAACTGGATGCCGAAGGCGTTCGACGCGGATCCGATCGAGCCCGGCACGCAGCTCGTGATGACGAACCTGCAGATCTTCCAGATCTGCGCCGTGCTGCTCATCGTCGTATGCCTCTCGGGCGTTCCGCGTTACCTGCGCACCGGCCAGGGGGACTACCTCTCGAAAATCTTCGCCGGCTTCGCGCTCTGGATCCGCGACGAGATGGTGTACCCGACGATGGGAAAGGAAGGCGGGCGCAAGCTGCTGCCGTACTTCCTCACCATCTTCTTCTTCGTCATGTTCATGAACCTGCTCGGCCTGGTGCCGGGCGCCGCGACCGCGACGGCGAGCATCTTCGTCACCGCCGGTCTCGCGCTGACGACCATGTTCATGATGATCGTCGGCGGGATGATCGTTCAGGGACCGGTCGCGTTCTGGAGGCACCTTGTGCCGCACGTTCCGGTTGCGCTGCTCCCGATCATGATTCCGCTCGAGCTGCTCGGCCTGGTCGTCAAGCCCTTCGCGCTCACCGTGCGTCTGTTCGCCAACATGACCGGCGGGCACATGGTGGTGCTGTCGTTCATGGGCCTCTTGTTCTTCATGGCGCGCGGCGCCGGGGAACTCGCGGCCTACGGCACGTCGCCGCTCGTCGTGGGGTTCGCCGTCTTCATCATGATCATCGAGAGCTTCGTGGCGCTGCTCCAGGCGTACGTGTTCACGATGCTCTCGATCATGTTCATCCAGGCGTCGTTCCATCCGGACCACTGAGCCACCGCGCTCGCAGGTCCGGGAACACGCATTTCCGTTCTCGATCCGCAACCAACTCAACCCCAGCAACCCGTTCCCCGAACGCGGCACTGACCCGCGATCCATCGAGGAGCCCCGCACTTCCATGCAAGACCAAGCCGAAGTTCTCGCCAAGATCAACGCCTCCGAACTCGCCCGCATGGGCGCCGGCATCGGTGCCGGCATCGCCGTGCTCGGCGCCGGCCTCGGCATCGGCCGCATCGGCGGCTCGGCCGCCGAAGCGATCGCGCGTCAGCCCGAAGCGGCGGCGCAGATCCGCGGCAGCTCGATCATCATGGCCGCGCTGATCGAAGGCATCGGCTTCTTCGCCGTGCTCGTCGGCCTGCTGATGCTCTTCCTCTAGCCCTCGCCGTCCGCGCGCGCCGCACTCGGCGGCCGCGCGGCGCGCCCTCGCCGGGAGCCTGACATGACCATGCCGACGATCGCCGTCCTCGCCGAGGGCGGCGGCTTCAACCCGCTCGACCTCACCACGGGCGGCGGTCTGTTCTGGACCATCATCATCTTCGGGGTCGCGCTCGTGCCGATCTGGAAGATGGTCATGGGCCCGATCACGCGCGCGCTCGAGGAACGCGACGACCAGGCCACGAAAGCCATCGCCGCGGCCGAAGAGGCCAAGCGTGGCGCCGAATCCGCGCGCAACGAGGTCGACGCCAAGCTGGCGCAGGCCCATCG
This sequence comes from Planctomycetota bacterium, assembly GCA_044228975.1. Taxonomy (GTDB): domain Bacteria; phylum Planctomycetota; class UBA1135; order UBA1135; genus JADJNY01. The sequence goes on from JBGATX010000056.1 coordinate 23,249, forward strand.
CGACGCGGCGCGCATCCTCGAGGACGCTCGCGCTGGCGCGCAGTCGCGCGAGCGCGAGATGCTCGACGCGGCGAAGAAGGAGTCGGTGGCCATGCTCGAGCGCGCGCGCTCGGAGATTCGCGCCGAGCAGGACAAGGCCATCGCGACGATCCGTCGCCAGGTGGTCGATCTCTCGCTCAACGCCGCGGGCACGGTCTTGCGCCGCAAGATCGACGCCTCCGACGACCGGCGCTTGATCGACGAGATGGTGGCCACGGTCAAGGACGGCCGGCCGTGATCGTCGACGCGGTCACGCTGCGCTGGGCCGAGGCGCTCTACGCACTCGCGAAGAAGCAGGGCGCGCTGGCGGCGGTGCAGACCGACGTGCAGCGGCTCTCGACCGCGCTCGCTGGGCCGCTCGGACGCGATGCATTCCATCCGCGCCTCGAACGCGAGAAGCGCCGCGCGCTCGTGATCGGTGGTGCGGGTGCCTTGCATCCGCTCGTGCAGAACTTCGTCGCGCTCGCCTTCGACCGGCGGCGCGAGGACGTGCTGCGCAACATCGGCCGCGCGTTCCAGCGCCTCGAGCACGCCGAGCGCGGTGTCATCGAAGGCGTGGTCGAGAGCGCGCGACCGCTCGGCGCGGCCGAGATGAGCTTGCTCGCGCGCGAAGTCGGCGCGCATCTGGGCAAGCAGGTCACGCTCGAGAACAAGCTCGTTCCCGAGCTCCTCGGCGGCGCGCGCGTGACCGCCGGCAACCGCATGATCGACTGGTCGGTGCAGGGGCGTCTCGAAGCCCTGCGCCGGCGAATGATGGAAGCGCCTCTCAGTCCGGCCGGGCCCGCGAGTTCGACGGGCCGAGCTTGATGCGCGCTCGAGAGCGCGCCCGGGCCTGACGCGGGCGCGCGACGACGACGAACACGATTGGATCCACAAGAAAGAACGACATGGACCTCCGACCCGCAGAAGTGACCTCGATCCTCGAGAAGGAGATCGCCTCCTACAAGGGCGAGCGCAGCATGCAGAGCGTGGGCACCGTGCTGACCGTCGGCGACGGCGTGGCGCGCGTGTACGGCCTCGACGACTGCATGATGAACGAGCTGCTCGAGTTCCCCGGCGGCGTGCGCGGCGTGGCGCTCAACCTCGAGGAGGACAACGTCGGCTGCGTGCTCCTCGGCGACGTCACCAAGGTCAAGGAAGGCGACCAGGTGCGCACGACCGGGCGCGTCATCTCGGTGCCGACCGGCGATGCGATCCTCGGTCGCGTGGTCAACGCGCTGGGCGATCCGGTCGACGGCCGCGGACCGCTCGGCACGAACGATTCCGACCTGCGACCGATCGAGCAGGCCGCTCCGTCGGTCGTCGAGCGCGAGCCCGTGAAGGAGCCGCTGCAGACCGGTATCAAGGCCATCGACGCGATGATCCCGATCGGCCGCGGTCAGCGCGAGCTGATCATCGGCGACCGCCAGACGGGCAAGACCGCGCTGCTCATCGACACGTTCATCGCGCAGAAGGTCACCGGTGGGGGAGATCCGAAGAACCCCGACCAGGTGCTGTGCGTGTACGTCGCGATGGGGCAGAAGCAGTCGACGATCGTCGACGTCGTGCGCCGCCTCGAGCAGGCCGGCGCGATGGCGTACACGATCGTCGTCTCGGCCTCGGCCAACGACGAAGCGTCGATGCAGTACCTCGCGGCGTACGCCGGCGTCACGATGGCCGAGCGCTTCCGCGACGAAGGCCGGCACGTCGTCATCGGCTACGACGACCTCTACAAGCAGGCGCTCGCCTACCGCCAGGTCATGCTGCTCCTGCGCCGTCCGCCGGGCCGCGAAGCGTTCCCCGGCGACGTGTTCAACCTCCACAGCCGTCTGCTCGAGCGCGCGGCGAAGATCTCGCGCGACGCGCCGAAGATCAGCAAGCGCTTCGTCAAGGGCGGCGGCTCGATCACGGCGCTGCCGATCGTCGAGACGCAGGAAGGCGACGTCGCGGCCTACATCCCGACGAACGTGATCTCGATCACCGACGGGCAGATCTTCCTCGAGTCGGGCCTGTTCAACTCAGGGATCAAGCCCGCCGTCAACGCCGGCATCTCGGTCTCGCGCGTGGGTGGTTCGGCGCAGATCGGCGCGATGAAGGACAAGGCCGTCGCCGGCGGTCTGCGCCTCAGCCTCGCGTCGTACCGCGCGCTGGCGGCCTTCGCGCAGTTCGGTTCCGACCTCGACAAGGCGACGCAGCAGGAGCTCACGCGCGGCGAGAAGCTGACCGAGATCCTCAAGCAGGGCCAGTACCAGCCGATGCCCGTCGAGGAGCAGATCCAGAGTATCTACGCCGGCACCTCCGGCGGCCTGGACGACTTCCCGACGCGCAAGATCGCCGAGTTCGAGAAGACCTATCTCGCCTACATGCGCGACCGCCATCCTGAAGTCGGTGAGGAGATCCGCACGACCAAGAAGCTCACCGACAAGGCCAAGGCCACGATGGCCGCGGCGATCACGACGGTGAAGGCTCAGGTCAACGCCACGTCGAAGTAGCGAGAGCGCAGCGCAACCATGGCCTCGATCCGCGATCTACGCAACCGCATCAAGTCCGTCGGGAACATCCGGCAGATCACGCGCGCCATGGAAATGGTCGCGACGACGAAGCTGCGCCGTTTCCAGGAGCGCGCGGTCGCGTCGCGTCCGTACTCGCAGGAGATCACGGCGATGGTGTCGCGGCTCTCGGCGATGCTCGGCGACGACATCGGCGATCGGCCGCTCTTCAAGCGCGGCGCCGGCGAGCGCACGTTGATCCTGCTCGTCACCTCGGATCGCGGCCTGTGCGGCGCGTACAACTCGAACGTTTTCCGCGTGCTCGAGCTGTGGTTGCGCGACCACCCCGGACGCGCGGTCGACTACTTCGTGTACGGCCGCAAGGGCTACCAGTACCTGACGCGCCGCGGGCGCGAGGTCGCGCGCTTCCTGGTCGAGCCGCCGCTCGAGCAGCTCGACTACCGCGGAGCCGCGCGCGCCGCGCGACTGTTGAGCGAGGGCTACCTGACCGGTCAGTACTCGGAGGTGATCGTGCTGTTCACCGCCTTCGAGTCGATGGTGCGCTACGTGCCGAAGACCGTGCAGTTCCTGCCGATCGAGAGCGCGTCGATCCAGCGCGGAGCGCAGTCGGCGACGATGCCGCGCGGCGACGTGATCCTCGAGCCGGACGCCGCCACGATCTTCGACCGACTGGTGCCGCGCTACCTCGAGACGCGCATCTACAACGCGCTGCTCGAATCGCTCACGAGCGAATACGCGTCGCGCCGCGTCTCGATGAAGAACGCGACCGACGCCGCGCGCACGATGCAGGGCGCGCTCAAGCGCGTCTACAACAAGAAGCGCCAGGAGACGATCACCAAGGAGCTGCTCGACATCGTCGGCGGGGCCGAAGCCCTGCGCTGACGCGCGCTCCACGGACGCGCCGACGCGGCGATCACGCCGCACCCGCGCCGCAACGCACCGCCGGATCCGCCCTGCGGATCCAACGACCAGGAAACTCTCATGACGACGACCAAGACCCCGCTCCAGACCGGCACCATCGCCCAGATCTTCGGCCCCGTGGTCGACGTGCGCTTCCCCGCCGGCGCGCTGCCGGCGATCTACAGCGCACTGCACGTCGGCGATCCCGCGCGCAACATCGACCTGACGCTCGAGGTCGCGCAGCACATGGGCAACGACGTCGCGCGCTGCGTCGCGATGGCTTCGACGGACGGCTGCCGCCGCGGGATGACCGTGACGAACAGCGGCGCGCCGATCGCGGTGCCCGTCGGCGAGCGCACGAAGGGCCGTCTCTTCAACCTGCTCGGGCAGCCGCTCGACACGCTCACGCGCGGCCCGGTGCCTGCGGGCGAGAGCTGGCCGATCCACCGTCCGGCGCCGAAGTTCGACGAGCAGGAGGCGATCTCCGAGGTCTTCGAGACCGGCCTCAAGGTCGTCGACCTGCTCTGTCCGTTCGCCAAGGGCGGCAAGATCGGCCTGTTCGGCGGCGCGGGCGTCGGCAAGACGGTGCTCATCCAGGAGCTGATCCGCATCACGGCCGTCGAGAAGGGCGGCTTCAGCGTCTTCTGCGGCGTCGGCGAGCGCACGCGCGAGGGCAACGACCTGTGGCTCGAGATGAGCGAGGCCGAGTACACGACGCCCGACGGCAAGAAGGCGCGCGTGATCGACAACGCCGTGCTCGTCTTCGGCCAGATGAACGAGCCGCCCGGCGCGCGCCTGCGAGTCGCGCTCTCGGGCCTGACGATGGCCGAGTACTTCCGCGACGCCAAGGGCCAGGACGTCCTCGTGTTCGTCGACAACATCTTCCGCTTCGTGCAGGCGGGTTCCGAAGTGTCGGCGCTCCTCGGCCGCATGCCGAGCGCCGTCGGCTACCAGCCGACGATGGCGAGCGAGATGGGCGCGCTGCAAGAGCGCATCACCTCGACCAAGAAGGGCTCGGTCACGTCGATGCAGGCCGTCTACGTGCCCGCCGACGACATCACCGACCCCGCGCCGGTGGCGACCTTCGCGCACCTCGACTCGACGATCATCCTCGAGCGCTCGATCGCCGAGCTCGGCATCTATCCGGCCGTCGATCCGCTGAAGTCGACCTCGCGCATGCTCGACCCGCAGGTCGTCGGCGAGGAGCACTACAAGGTCGCGCGCGAGACGCAGCGCATCCTGCAGCGCTACGCCGACTTGAAGGACATCATCGCCATCCTCGGCATCGAGGAGCTGCCCGACGACGACAAGCGCGTCGTCGCGCGCGCGCGCCGCATCCAGCGCTTCCTCTCGCAGCCCTTCTTCGTCGCCGAGCAGTTCACCGGCACGCCGGGCAAGTTCGTGCCGCGCAACGACACGGTGCGCTCCTTCAAGGAGATCATCGAGGGCAAGCACGACGAGATCCCCGAGTCGGCGTTCATGTACGCCGGCAGCATCGACGAGGTCGTCGAGCGCGCCAAGAAGCTCGCGCAGAAGTAAGGACGCGCCATGGCTTCCACGCTCACGCTGCGCGTCATCACGCCGGAGAAGATCGCCTTCGACCAGAGCGTCGAATCGGTGCGCATCCCCGGCGCCGACGGCCAGCTCGGCATCCTGCCGCGCCACGCGCCGATGATCGCGGCGCTCGACGCCGGCCTGATGCGCTACCGCATCGGCGGTCGCGAGAACGCGCTCTTCATCTCCGGCGGCTTCGCCGAGGTGCGCGACAATACGGTGCGCGTCGTCACCGAGGCCGGCGAGCGGCCCGAGGAGATCGACGAGGCCCGCGCCCGAGCCGCCGAGGCCCGTGCCCGCGAGCGACTTTCCCAGTCCCGGGCCGCGGGAGGCGAACCGTTGGACGTCCTGCGCGCCGAAGCCTCCTTGCGCCGCGCGATCCTGCGACTTCGGGCGCGGGAATTCCGATCCGAGTAGGCATGACCCCGAGCTCCACGCAGACCTTGAGCACTCCGAAGACCGACTGGCGCCGAACCCACACCTGCGGCGAGCTGCGCAAGGCGCAGGTCGGCGAGCGGGTGACGCTGAACGGCTGGGTGCACAAGCGCCGCGACCACGGAGGCGTGTACTTCGTCGACCTGCGCGACCGCTACGGCATCACGCAAGTCGTGCTGGGCTCGGAGATCTCCGAGGCCGTGAAGCTCGGACCCGAGTTCACGGTCTCCATCAGCGGCCGCGTCGTCGCGCGCGAGGCGCACAACGTCAACCCCAACCGCCCGACGGGGGAGATCGACGTCTTCGCCGACAGCCTCGAGATCCTCTCGCGCTCGAAGACGCCGCCGTTCACGATCGACGCCGAGGAGGACGTGGCGTTCGAGACGCGCCTCAAGTACCGCTACATCGACCTGCGCCGGCCGTCGATGCAGAAGAACTTCGTGCACCGCTCGAAGTTCATCAACGCGATGCGCCGCGCGTTCGAGCGCCAGAACTTCGTCGAGGTCGAGACGCCGATCCTGACCAAGGCGACACCCGAGGGCGCGCGCGACTTCCTCGTGCCGAGCCGCGTCCATCCCGGCGAGTTCTACGCGCTCCCGCAATCGCCGCAGCTCTTCAAGCAGATCCTGATGGTCGCGGGCATGGACAAGTACTTCCAGGTCGCGCGCTGCTTCCGCGACGAGGACTTGCGCGCCGACCGCCAGCTCGAGTTCACGCAGCTCGACATGGAGATGTCGTTCGTCGAGGAGGACGACATCTTCCGTACCTGGGAGCAGGTGCTGCACGAGACCTTCCGCGACGCGATGGGTCTCGACATCGCGATCCCCTTCCCGCGCATGAGTTGGAAGGAGGCGATGGAGCGCTACGGCATCGACAAGCCCGACCTGCGCTTCGGTCTCGAGCTCGTCGACCTCGCCGAGTGGTCGAAGCAGAGCGAGTTCGGCGTGTTCAAGGACACGATCGCGCGCGGCGAGCGCGTGATGGGCATCCGCGTGCCCGCGGCGCAGGCGCTGACGCGCAAGGACATCGACACGCTCGAGGAGCAGGCGAAGAGCAGCGGCGCCAAGGGCCTCGCGTGGTGGAAGCCGACCGCCGAAGGCGGCAGCGGCCCGCTCTCGAAATTCACCGCCGGCGATCAGGGCGCGAAGCTGCGCGCGCGCATGCAGGCGCAGGATGGCGACACGCTGCTCTTCGTCGCCGGCAAGCAGAGCCTCGTGTGGCGCGTGCTCGGCGAGCTGCGCAACACGCTCGGCAAGAAGTTCGGCCTCGCGACCGGCGCTTGGCGCTTCACGTGGGTCACGAGCTTCCCGATGTTCGAGTACGACGAGCAGGAGAAGCGCTGGTTCGCGTCGCACCATCCGTTCACCGCGCCCGTCGACTGGTCGATGGGCGGCGACAACCCCGACCTCGCGTCGCTCGTCAGCCGCGCCTACGACCTCGTGCTCAACGGCTGGGAGCTCGGCTCGGGCTCGGTCCGAATCCACCGCTCCGACGTGCAGCAGAAGATCTTCACGATCCTCGGCATCGGCCCGGAGGAGCAGCAGAAGAAGTTCGGCTTCCTGCTCGAGGCGCTCTCCTTCGGCGCGCCGCCGCACGCGGGCTTCGCCATCGGCCTCGACCGACTGTGCGCCATGTCGCTCGGCATGGACAACATCCGCGACATCGTCGCCTTCCCGAAGACCGCTTCGGCGAGCGACCTGATGACCGACGCGCCCTCCGTCGTGACCGCGGAGCAGCTGGCCGAGGTGCACATCCGCACCGTGATGCCGCCCGCGACGACGAAACCGTCGTGAGGAGCCGGGAGAGTCGTGCTCCGCCGCGCGTGCGACTCGATCGAGATCGAGCGCGACGCGCGGCGCTGTTTCCTCGCTCCGTGTCGCGACCCAGCGCGGCGCAGCGTCGTTCGTCAGCCTCCCGAATCGCATTGCGGGGAGTCGCGCGACCCGGCCGGGTACCGATTCTCCCCGACCGCATCGCGCATGCGCTCCCCTGGCGGCTGACAGGGGAGCCGTCTATCCTCATGCCCGGGCCTCCCACCCCCGCACTCACGCACACTCGCCATCAACCCACGCCAGCAGGAGCTCAGTGACCGCTCAAGACTTCCGCATCAATCGCCAGATTCGCATCCCCGAGGTCCGCCTCATCGATCACCTCGGTGAACAGGTGGGCATCATCACGACGGCCGACGCGCTCAAGCGCGCGGAAGAGGCCGGCCTCGACCTGGTCGAAGTCTCGCCGATGGCGAAGCCGCCGGTCTGCCGCATCCTCGATTTCGGCAAGTTCAAATACGCGCAGCGCAAGAAGGAGCGCGGTTCGCACCACAAGGCGACGGGCCTGAAGGAACTGCGCGTGCGTCCCGCGATCGACAAGCACGACCTGGAGTACCGCCTCGACGCCGGCCGCAAGTTCCTCCTGCAAGGCCACAAGGTCCAGGTCGTGTGCATCTTCCGCGGCCGCCAGATGGCGCACCCCGAACACGGCTACGACGTGATGCGCAAGGTGGCCGAGACGCTCGGCGACATCAGCAAGGTCGAGATGCCGGCCAAGCTCATGGGCCGGCGCATGACGATGCTGCTCGCGCACAAGTAGCGCGACGCGAGGGAGCGCCCGAGCGCGCTGCTCCGCAGACACGAGCCGCCGCGAGCGGCTCGTCGCATTTCGCGAGAACGCGCGCGACGCCGAGTTCGTCGCCGCGCACCTCGTTTCAGCGCAGTCGCGCGCCCGCGTACGAGCGCTCGACGGGCTCGCCCTTGACCGGCGTCCAGGTGAACGCGCCTTCGATGCGCTCGCCGCGCAGCGTGCCGTGCCAGTCGTTGCGATCACCGGCGGAGTTCGTGCAGCTCGCGCGGAACGTGAGCACTCCGTCGATCATCTGCGTCGTGTACGGACTGGCGCTGAAGCCGTACGCGTCGCAGGCGGTCGAGTGGAAGCGGCCGGAATCGAACTCGAGCGTGTCGCTCTCGCCCTTGGTCGCGCCCTGTTCGATCAGGCGTACCTCGAAGCGCTTGCCATCGAGGGCGTGCATGCCCGTCGAGCGCGCCGCGCCGTCCTGGGCGGGCATCGAGGCGACGGTGTGGCACGCGCTTGCGCCGAGCGCAGCGAGGAACAGGGAGCAGCACAAGATCTTCGTGAATTGCATGGGTCGGCCTCCTTCGCCGTCGGTTGGCCTTCGAAGGTAGGCGCGGGCGCGTGCTGGCGCGCCCGCATGTCCGTGCGGGCCGGAGCACGCATGCGCGCGCACGTCGACCGGGCACGCATGCGCGCGCACGTCGACCGGGCACGCATGCGCGCGCACGTCGACCGGGCACGCATGCGCGCGCAAGTCACGCGAGCACGCGGGCAATCATGCGCCAACGGCTCACGCGCGCCGCGAACCCGTCAACGCCGCGCTCGAGCGCGCGCCGCGATCGGGGTGACGCTCGGCGGCAGGTTCGAGCGGATGAACCGCGAGAGCTCGCGCAGGTCCGCGAGGCGCGGGTGCGTCTTGCGCCACGCCAGGATCACGCGCCGGCTCGGTGACGGAGCGGCGAACGGCAGCGCGACGAGCTCCCCTTGCGGATCCTCGCGACGCACGGCGAGCGCGGGCAGCAGCGTGCAACCCATCCCTGCCGCGACCATGTGGCGCAGCGTCTCGAGGCTCGTGGCGCGGAAATCATCGCCCGAGTCTCTCGCGCGCGCTTCGCGACACACCGAGAGCGCTTGATCGCGCAGGCAGTGCCCCTCGTCGAGCAGGAGCAGCGTGTGGCCCGCGAGATCCGCCTCGCGCACCTCCTTGCGCGCCGCGAGCGGATGCGCGCGCGGCGCGAGCAGCCAGAAGGGCTCGTCGAAGAGGTCTTCCGTCGCGATGCCCGCCGACGGGACCGCCGTCGCGAGCACGCCGCAGTCGAGACGGTGCGCCGAGAGCTCGTCCTGCATCTCCGAGGTCTTGAGCTCGCGCAGCTCGAGCTCGAGCGCCGGATACTCCGCGCGCAGCGCCGGCACGAAGTGGGGGAGCAGGTAGGGCGCCAGCGTCGGGATGATGCCCAGGCGCAG
>JBGATX010000057.1:0-31954 GCA_044228975.1 Planctomycetota bacterium
GGGCGACGACGAGGAGCTCGCGGCGTTGACGCTCGGCGCGAGCGGCTGGCGCACGTTCACGCGCGTCACGCTGCCCAAGGCGCGCTGGGGTCTGCTCTACGGCGTGATCCTCGTCAATGCGCGCGCGATGGGCGAATTCGGCGCCGTGTCGGTCGTCTCCGGTCACGTGCGCGGCGAGACGAACACGCTGCCGCTGCACATCGAGATCCTCTACAACGAGTACGCGTTCGTCGGCGCGTTCGCCTGCGCGACGTTGCTCGCGACGCTCGCGCTCGTCACGCTGGTCGGCAAGACGCTCGTGGAACGACGCCTGGAAGCCGCATCGAAGTCCGGCGACGCGCTCGGCGCGGCGGTCGAGGAGCAAGCCGCTTGAGCATCGAAGCGCGCCGCGTGACCAAGTCGTTCGGGAGCGCGCGCGTGCTCGACGACGTCTCGCTCGAGGTCGGCGAAGGCCGGCTCGTCGCGCTGCTCGGCGCATCGGGCTCGGGCAAGACGACGCTCCTGCGCATCCTCGCGGGCCTGGAGATCGCCGACGCGGGCGAGGTGTGGATCGACGGCCGCGACGTGACGCGCACCCCCGTGCGCGAGCGCCGCATCGGCGTCGTGTTCCAGCACTACGCGCTCTTCCAGCACCTTTCCGTCTTCGAGAACATCGCCTTCGGCCTGCGCGCGCGCCGGCGCAGCGAGCGGCCGGACGAGCACGCCATCCGAGCGCGCGTCACCCAGCTGCTCGAGCGCATCCAACTCGCCGACTTCGCGCAGCGCCGCCCCGGCATGCTCTCCGGCGGACAGCGCCAACGCGTCGCTCTCGCGCGCGCTCTCGCGATCGAGCCGCACGTGCTGCTGCTCGACGAGCCGTTCGGAGCGCTCGACGCCCAGGTGCGGCACGAGATGCGGCGCTGGCTGCGCGAGCTGCACGAGGAGCTCCAGCTCACGACCGTCTTCGTCACGCACGACCAGGAAGAGGCCTTGGAGCTCGCGGACGACGTCGCGGTGCTGCACGCCGGCCGCATCGCTCAATTCGGCGCGCCCGAAGCGCTCTACGCCCGCCCGCAGAGCGAGTTCGTGATGGGTTTTCTCGGCCGTGTCGAGCGCTTCGACGCGCAACTCGACGGCGGAGCGCTGGCCTTCGGTCCGTGGCGCATCGAGCCTCCGGTCGAGCTGGAGCACCTGCGCGGCCCGGCGCGCGTCTACCTGCGCCCGCACGACTGGGAGATCGACCGCGTGGAACCCGAGGTGCACGCCGCGCGCGCGCGCGTCGCGCGCATGCACGCCGCCGGCCCGCAGGTGCGCCTCGAGCTCAGCGTCCCCGCCGTGCGCACGTTGCACATCGAGATCTCGCAGCGCCGCCGCGAGCACCTCGAGCTCGAACCAGGCGCCGAGCTCTTCCTCTGGCCGCGCACGGCGCGCGCGTTCGTCGATTGAGCGGCCGGCGCGCCGGACGACCGGGAGCGAAACAGAACCACCCGCACCGGGACGAGCCCGCCGCGGGTGGTGGATGGTGATCCCAAGGGGATTTGAACCCCTGTCGCCAGGATGAAAACCTGGTGTCCTAGGCCGGGCTAGACGATGGGACCGCCGAATTCGGTCGTGTTCGGAAGCGTCCGCGCGCTGGACACCCGCGTGCGGAGGGCGGGGAAGGTACGGTCGAGGTCTGGGACTGTCAACCCTGCCGAGCGGACGGCGAGGAGCCGCTGCGCGCGCGCTGCCAACGAGCGCCTTCGAGCTCTCCCATGACATGCCGGTACTCGCGCTCGAGCCCGTCGACGAGGGCCCCCGGACCGCGCACGGAACCGGGCAGAACGTCCCAGGTGTAGGTCTCGATCTCGACGTGCAGCTCGGGCGCGGGCCACGTCGCGGCGCGCGCCAGAAGTTGCGCCAGCAGTCCATCGGCGACCGGACGCGTCGTCGAGAGCCCGTTGCTCGCGCCGCGCGCGTCGCGCGCCGCGTCGAGGTCGACCGGCACGTGGAAGTGGCAGCGCCATTCGTCGCAAGCGAGCCAGCGCGGATCGCGCTGCTCGAGCGCGCGCGCGAGCTCGCCGAGGTCGCGCACGCGCCCGAGGCCCTGCGGCGAGCGACCCGTGACCTGGTGCAGGAAGCGCGGCTCATCGAGCGCGAGCAACGCCTCGCGCGCCGCGTGCGAGCGCGCCGGATCGGAGAGCGCGAGCGCGCTCGTGAACTGCAGCTTGGCGCAGGCGAGCTCCCCGAGCCCGTCGAAGGCGTGCTCGTCCTCGAACTCGACCGCGGCGTGACACGCGTCGACGCAGCGGGCGAGGTGCGCGCGCAGGAGCTCGTGCGCGCGCGACGTCGAGAGGCGCTGCTCGCGCGCCAGGAACTCGGCGCCGAGCGCGAACAGCCGCGCCGCGAAGAGGTCGAGCTCGCGCTGGTCGCCAGAGCTCGCGCGCGGCTCGGGCTCGAGCGCGAGCTGGATCCACACGCCGCTCTCTCGCAGTCGCGCGAGCTCCCAGGCGCAGCGCGCGAAATTCTCGATGCAGGCCATTTCACGCGCGGAGCCGGGCGCGAGCGGTCCGAACGCGCCCGTGTGCGTGCTGATCGAGACGAAGCGCAGGCTCGTCGCGCGCGCGAGCTCGGCCGCGATGCGCGCAACGGCCAGCGTGTAGTCGAGGCGCGCGCGTTCGTCCCAGGCGGGAGCGAAGACGCGCTCCTTCAAGCCGTCGGTCTGGAACCCGCCGTACGGAAACGCGTTGAACGTGAAGGGTGCGAGCGCGTTGTCGACGCACAGATCGCGCAGATGCGCGAGCTCCGCGGCGTGCGCCGCGTCGGCGAGGTGCAGAGCGAGCTCCGCCGGCAAGTACATGCCGACGCCGAAGGTGGCGGACGCGGCCGAGTCGGCGAGCCGACGCGCGAGTGGCAGCGTGACGGCGCGCAAGCCCGCTTCGAGCTCCGCGAGCGATCGCGGCGCGTGCAGATTCAGCCCGTAGCCCAGACGCAGCACGCGTCCGGGAGCTTCAGCACTGGTCCAGTCCACGCGCGCGCTCGATCAGACCGCGAGCCCCTCGTCGACGAGCAGCATCGGGATGCCGTCGCGGATCGGGTAGACGATCTTGCCGTCGGCGCGCACGAGACCTTCGCCGAGTTCCTCGGCGACGACCTGTCCGCCGCGGTTCTGGAAACCGCCGCCGCGAATCTTCTGGTTGACGCGCGCGAGCACGTCGGCGCCCGCCTCGGCGAGCGGCTGGCGGCTCTCGGGGCAGATCAGGATCGCGAGCAGGTCCTTGTCGATCGTGGCCATCGCGCTCCCAGCATGGCCCCCGGCGTCGCGCCGTCAAGCAACTTGACACTTCGGTGCGCTGCGACGAGCCTGCGGGTCGATGTTCACGCGCGCGATCGCCGTGGCGACGGCACTGACGTTCGTCAGCGAGGCACACCGCGTCGGCGCGACGGCAAGCGCCGCCGTACGGACGCAGGACGCTCCCGCGGCGCCGAAAACGGAAGCGGTCGTCGCGGCGCCGATCCAGCTGCCGGCCGGCCCGTTGCGGGCGGCGTGCGCGCGCTTGACGGCGAGAACCGAGCCCGCGACGCTCGCCGAGGATCTCGGCGAACGCGGCAAGGCGCCGGGGATCGGGCGCGAGTCGCTCATGCAAGCGACGACGTGGGAGCGCTGGCACGCGGCGCTGCTCTCGTTGCGCACGAAGGAAGAGCCGCGCGCGCGCGCGCGCCTCGCCCTGATCGCCCTCGAGCAAGGCCGCTACGCGAGCGCGTGGTCGCACCTCGAGCACGCGAGCGCGTCGCCGGAGGTGCTCGCGGCGCTGCTGCCGCGCTTCCTGCCCGGCGTGCCAGCCGGTGCGGCGCTCGGCAATGGCGGGCGCGCCGTCGCGCTGCCCGATGGCGCACGCCTCACGCCCGCGCTGCCGCCGGCGGTCGGTGCCGACGAGCGCGCGCCGGACGCGACGACGAACGCGCCCCAACCCGCGGGCGAGAGCTCGCCCTTCGCTCCCGCGCGTTCGATGCGCACGGAACTCCAGATCGGCGCGGCGCGCGTCGGATTGAGCGTCGCGTTGCAGAACGAAGGCGTGCAAGTCGAGGTGACGCACCTCTCCGGTGGCGCCGCGCGCGCCTCGATCGTGCTTCCGCGCGCCGAGAACCACGCGATCGCGACCGAGTACGTCGACTGGTACAAGCAGGAGACGCTCGGCGCGCCACTCGAGGTCGTGCTCGAGCCCGAGAGCGAGCCGCACGTGCTCTTCGGCCGCTTCGAGCCCAGGGCGCCGCACTGGCCCACGCGTATCCCGCAACAGCTGCCGGCAGCGATCGAGAGCGGCGGTTTGTGGCTCGTCGTCGCGCCGAACGACCCCGAGCGCGCGTTCGACGAAGCTCTGGCGCGCGCGTTCTCGTTCCCCGAGCTGAGCCTCGTCTGCAAGCTGCGCGCGAGCGGTGAACCGAAGTCTGGCGGTGTCGAGGTCGACCTCACCGACGACTCCTTGCGCGCGGAGAAGCGCGCGTGGCTCGTGACGAGCGTCGAATCGCTCGTCCTCCGCCGCTGAGCCGAGCTGACGTGAGCTGCGGCGCTTGCTCGCGCGCGATGGTTTGAAGCCGGGACGCGCGAGCGAGTACCCTGTGCGCGATCGCGACGCCGGCGCTCCCGCCGTGATCCAAGGCCCCCCCGCACATGGAATGGTCGATCAAGTTCGTCTACCTCGTCTTCGCCCTGGTGGGCGGCGGCGTGCTGCTCTTGCAGACGCTGCTCTCCTTCTTCGGCGGAGGCGATCACGATGTCGGACACGACGCGCACCTCGAGGTGGGCAACGCCGGCAGCGGCGAGTCGCCCGGCCACGACAGCGGATTGGGTCTGCTCTCGATCCGCAGCGTGTCGGCCTTCCTGTGCTTCTTCGGCCTGGTCGGCATGTACGGCACGACCGCGGACTGGTCACCGGCCACCACGATCCTCGCGGCCGTCGGCGCCGGCGGGGTGATGCTCCTCGTCGTCGCCTGGATGCTCAACCTGCAGCGCAAGGTCGCCTCGCGCGGCAACCTCGACCCGCAGAACGCGCTCGGCAAGTCCGCGCAGGTGTACTTGCGCATCCCGGCGCGCGGCGCGGGCAAGGGCAAGATCACGGTCTCGATCCAGGGCCGCACGCACGAATACAACGCGCAGAGCGCGAGTAGCGAGATTGCGACCGGCGCCGACGTGCGCGTCGTGCGCCTGATCACGCCCGACACCTTCGAGGTCGAGCCGCTCTCCTGAATCCTCCACGTCGATCCCCCGACCCCGCTCCGGCCACCCACATGCCCTTCCTGCTCTCGCTCGTCGCCGCCGAAGAAAGCCCGTTCGCCTTCGTCGAGAAGAACGTCATCGGAGTGCTGATCGCCGGCGCGGTCGTGCTGGTGCTCTTCTCGATGTTCCTCGTGTTCGCGCGGCGCTACAAGCGCTGTCCGTCGAACCGCGTGCTGGTCGTGTACGGGCGCGCGCGCGAAGGGCGCTCGGCGCGCTGCCTGCACGGCGGCGGCACGTTCGTCATGCCGCTGCTCGAGAACTACGAGTACCTGGCGCTCGACCCGGTGCAGATCGAGATCCCGCTCGCCGCCGCGCTCTCGATCGAGAACATCCGCGTCAACGTGCCGAGCGTCTTCACGGTCGCCATCGGCACCGACGAGGAGACGATGAACAACGCGGCCATCCGTCTGCTCGGACTGAACACGCAGCAGATCGTCAAGCAGGCCGAGGACATGATCTTCGGCCAGCTGCGCCAGGTGATCGCGTCGATGCGCATCGACGACATCAACCGCGACCGCGACACGTTCCTGAACAAGATCCAGAGCAACCTGGAGCCCGAGCTCAAGAAGATCGGCCTCGTGCTGATCAACGTGAACATCAAGGACATCACCGACGAGTCGGGCTACATCGAGGCCATCGGCCGCAAGGCCGCTTCCGAAGCGATCCAGCAGGCCGAGATCGACGTAGCGCAGCAAGTGAAGCGCGGCGCGATCGGCGTCGCCGAAGCCAGCCGCGACCAGGCGATCGAGGTCGCGAACAACGAGAAGACGCGCGACATCGGCACGAAGACCGCCGAGCGCGAGCGCGCCGTGCGCCTCGCCGACCTCGAGAAGGAGCGCAAGATCGGCGAGCAGAAGGCCGCCTTCGAGCAGGAGATGCAGGTGCGCGGCGCCGAGCAGACGATGCGCATCTCCGTCGCCGAGGCGAACGCGAAGGCCGTCGCGGGCGAGAACAAGGCCAAGGCCGACATCGCCGGCGTCAACGCCGAGTTGCGCGTGCGCGAGGCCGAGGCCTACCAGGTCGGCGAGACGCGCCAGCGCGAAGCGCAGGCCGCCGTGCTCGAGGCCCAGTACCGGGCGCAAGCGCGCGCCGCCGAAGCGCAAGCGGCGAAGATCGAGGCGGAGAAACGCGCCGAGCTCGAGTCGCTGGCCAAGGCCGTCAAGGCGCAGGTCATCGTCGACGCCGAAGCCGCGGCCGAGAAACGCCGCATCGAGGCGCAGGGCGAAGCCTCGGCGATCTACGCGCGCCTGGAAGCCGAAGCGCGCGGCCAGTACGAGATCCTGGCCAAGAAGGGCGACGGCTTGAAGCGCATCGTCGAGAGCTGCGGCGGATCGCAGCAGGCCTTCCAGATGCTCATGCTCGAGCACATCGACGGCCTCTCGAAGACCGCAGCGCAGGCGATCTCGAACATCAAGTTCGACAAGATCGTCGTCTGGGACGGCGGTGCGGGCGCGGACGGCAAGAACGCGACCGCGAACTTCCTGCGCGGCATCGCCGGCTCGCTGCCGCCGACCTTGCAGATGATGCGCGACATCGGCGGCATCGAGATGCCGGAGTACTTCGGCAAGCTCGTCGGCGAAGCGAAGTCGCCGGCAACGGACGCACAGGCCTCGAAGTCCGACGGAACGCCAGCACCGCGCGCGTGAGAACGCTGCCGGCCACGTCGCCGGGGCTCGAAGAGCCCGCGCCGCGTCCAGGGACGTGCACGGGCTCGCCTGGTCTTCTCCCCGCGGCTCGAGGCGAGTAGTTTCTTGCCGTGAGCCACGCCCCCTACCGCGAGCACCGCCGACAGTTCCTCGAGCTGCTGCGCGACAAGCGCGCCGCCGCCGTGATCCCCACGGCGACGCACAAGGTGCGCAACCACGACTGCGAGTACCGATTCCGTCCCGAGAGCGACTTCTGGTACCTGACGGGCTTCGACGAGCCCGAGTCCGCGCTCGTGCTCATGCCGGGCCGCACGAACGCCGATGCCATGCGCTGCGTGCTCTTCCTGCGCGAGCGCGATCGCGAGCGCGAGATCTGGACCGGAAGACGACTCGGCGTCGCCGCGGCAGTCGAAGCGCTCGGCGTCGACGAAGCGCGGCCGATCGAGAAGCTCTGGAGCGATCTGCCCGAGCTCCTGCGCGGCTACGAGCGCATCCTCTACCGCACGGGCGGCGACGAGGCGCGCGACCGGCGCATGCTGGAGACGTTCGGGCGCCTGCGCCTCGCCGCGCGCGGACCGATCGCGCCGCCGCTCGAGCTCGTCGATCTCGTGCCCACGCTGCACGAACAGCGCCTTTTCAAGTCGGAAGCCGAGCTCGAGCGCATGCGCGCGGCCGCGCGCATCACGCGCGAGGCGCACGTCGAAGCGATGCGGCGCGCGAAGCCGGGAGTCAACGAGGGCGAGATCGACGCGCTCATCGAGTACACGTTCCGCCGTCTGGGCTCGACGGGGCCTGCCTACACGCCGATCGTCGCCGGCGGCGCCAATGCGTGCATCCTGCACTACGTCGAGAACGATCAGCCGCTCGTCGACGGCGAGCTGCTCCTGATCGACGCGGGCGCGGAGCACGAGTACTACGCCTGCGACGTGACGCGCACGTTCCCCGTCAACGGACGGTTCACCGCGGAGCAGCGCGCTCTCTACGAGGTCGTGCTCGACGCGCAGCTCGCGGCGATCGCGCACGTGAAGCCCGGCGTGACCTTCGTGTCCGTGCACGAGCGCGCGCTCGAGGTCCTGTGCCGTGGACTCGCGCGACTGGGGCTCGCGCCCGGCGACGGCGAGCGCGTGCTGCGCGACGAGACCTACAAGCGCTTCTACATGCATCGCACGAGCCACTGGCTCGGCCTCGACGTGCACGACTGCGGCGCCTACCTCGACGCGGGCGCGTCGCGGCGATTGATGCCCGGCATGGTGCTCACGGTCGAGCCCGGCTTGTACGTCGCACCCGACGACGAGACGGTCGAGAAGCGCTGGCGCGGCATCGGGATTCGCATCGAGGACGACGTGCTCGTCACTCCCGCGGGCCACGAAGTGCTCACGAGCGCGATCCCCAAGTCGATCGACGAGCTCGAGGCGACCTGCCAGGGTCGCGTGCTGCTCCCGTGCGCGCATGTTTGATGCGCGCGAGCCCGGCGGCGCGCGCGGACCGTCGCGCGCAGGAGTCGAAATGACCTCGCGCGTGCCGCGCAGGAGCGCCGCGTGTCGAGCCTGAGAGGCCTCCCCGGCGAGCGCTGGACGCTCGCTCACGCCATCGACGCGATGGCCGACGCGGTGCGGCAGGTCGGACGCCCCGCGCTGATCTGGGTCCTCGGTCACGCGTATCCGGGACTCACGCTCCTCGCCGGCAGCGGCGGAACCTGGGCCGTCGCGCTCGTCTCGTCGCCGCACGAGCGCATTCGGGAGGAGCAGGTCAGTGCCTCGTTCTCGCTGCTCGTCTTCACCACGCTCTTCTTCCCGCGCTTCATCGCCGGCATGGCCGCGCTCGGCGCGCCCGAGGCGTGGACCCAGGTCACCGGAACCCGCCGCGCTCCGCGGCTGCGCGACGCCTGGCGCGCGGGACGCGGACTGGGCTGGGCGGCGCTGGGACTGTGGCTGCAGATCCTGATGATGCTCGTGCTGGTCGCGTTCGTCGCGCTCGCGCCGCCGCTCTACGCGCTCGAGCATTTCGCGCACATCGACCTGAGTGCGCCCAGCGGCGAGGAGCTCTTCTTCGGCGCCATCGTTCTCGGGCCGTTCGTCGGACTCGTGCTGGCCTTCGGTTTCGTGCTCTCGGTGATCTACCAGCTCGCGCTGCAGAGCCTGGTGCACAACCGCCGCGGCGTGACCTCGGCACTGCTGCACGGCTGGCGCATCGCGCGCGCGGAACCCTGGGCGACCGCGCGCGCAGTCCTGGTCGACTTCCTGCTGACGTTGACCGCCTACACGCTCATGGTCCTGATGTGCATGCTGCTCGTCATGACCTGCATAGGCATGTTGCTCGTGTGGCTGCCTTGTGTCCTGATGCCCGGCTTCAACGGCATCGCCCGCGCGGCGTACTGGGCGCGCGTCTACCGCGAGCTCGGCGGCCTCTCGCCGGCCGACCACGTGCCGGGGCTGACCGCGACGGGCGTGGTTCCCGAGTCGACGAGCTGAACGGCGCGCGCGCGGCGAATCGGTGGCGCGATGCGCCGCGCCAACGAGGTCCGAGTCGCGAAACGATCCCGGGCGAGCGCACGGACACGGACCCCAGGGACAAGCGCGGCGCGCGACCGCGCAGGTTGTCAGCCGACGACTCTTGCCGCCGACGTTCCCTGCGCCGACGCGAGTCGTTGCAATGCGAGTCCGAGCAGTCGATCGTCGAAGATCTCGAGCTTGCGTCGCGCGGCCGCGGCCCCGCCGGGCCAGTTGCCGAGTCGCTGCTTGATCGCCTCGACGCTCGGCTCGCAACGCTCGACGTGCAGCAGCCAGTCGACGGTCGCGAGCAGCTCCATGCCGAGGGGCGATTGAAACCCGTCGATGAGTTCCGTCGCCGCCTCGAGCGCCGGAAGGAATCGACGAGCGGCCTCCGACTCGAGGTACTGTCCGACCTGCTGGCGTCGATTCCGTTCGAACCAGATCGGCTCGAGCGGTCCGGCGTCGGCAAGCCGCTTCTCGCAGTGCAGATAGCTACCGTCGAGTCCGTTCAACAAGTGCCGCAGTTGGTCGGAGTACGGACCATACTTGTTCGCTGCGAAGTGCAAGCCGAGCGGGTCGTCGAGCTGAAGCCGCTTGGCGGCGCGCTGAAGAAACCACGCGAGCTTCTGCACCTCGAGGTTCGAGCATTCCAGGCCCAGCTCGCCGTACCGACGGACGAGCTCTGCGATCAGGGCCCGCGCAGGTGTCAACTCCTCGACACCCTCGCGCTTGGGCGCGTTCTGATACTTCGACGTCGGCTCGTACACGATGACGTCGACGCCGGACAGGTCGCTCATCGCCATCTCGATCTCGCGACGCACCTGGGTCCACTCCAGCCCGCCGGCACCACAGCCGAGCGGTGGGAGCGCGATAGAGCGGATGTTCTTCTCCGCGACGACGCGCACCAGATCTCGCAGCCCATCGCGGATCCACTCCATGCGCGACGGGTTGCGCCAGTGCTTCTTCGTCGGGAAGTGAACGATCCAGCGCGGCCCATGAAGGTCCTCTGCCGGTGTCACGAACATCCGACCCACGCGAACCTCGCCCCGTTTGCTCGCCGCCATGTAGGCGTTCGCGCTCGCGGGAAACGCCTCGCGGATCATCAGCGCGATCCCTTTGCCCATGACACCGACCTCGTTCACGGTGTTGACCACCGCGTCGGCCTGCGCCTCGAGGAGGTTGCCTTGGGTGTAGCGGATCATCGGAAGTACCATTCTGCCCGCACCGCGAGCTGAAGGGCCAGCTTCCGTTGCGCGAGCGCGGCTTCCAGCCGTTTTTCGGCAGCGACATCGCGAACGGCAAGACCGATCAACGCGTCGACGGGCACGTGTCGGTGTACCAGCGCTTCGGCCTGGTAGCGCTCGACCTTGCCCGGATCCGCGTCGGAGCGCTTGAAGTCCTTGCTCTGGAGCAGAGGCCAGTCGACCTTGGCGAGCCCGGAGGCATCGGTCGAGAACTCGGCGGCTTGCATGTACGCGTGTCGATCCGTCAGCACATACGCAAGCGCGTGTTCGTCGAGCTTGGGAATCGACGAGACAAGGAACACGATCTCCGAGGCCGGCGTTTGCGGAGTGTCGCGATACCCGGTGACGATGTTCATCTGCATCGGAGACCACGGAGTGAAGTAGAAGGGCACGTAGTCCGAGAGCGTCTTGCCCGACACGCACGGAACAGGATGATCGAGGCGCTTCTCGATCAAGTCGCGGTTGCCGATCTCGCGGAAGTTGGGGTCGCGCACCTTCGAGGTGCGGCAGTGGAGACCGTGGTCGAGGATCCACGGCACGTTGTCGATGTGCGTGATCCGGAAGATCAGGGCTTTCTCGGCGTTGAGCAGCGTCTCGGACATGTTCACCGCTGGATCCAGGCGATCGTAGCGCGTGTGAACCGTCTACGTGCGTTTCCGAAAATGCTCCTATTCCGCCACAGGCCTCCCCACGCAGTGATCTGTGCCTGCGTTCCTCCGAGGGCGAATGCCATCCGCGGCCGCGTTCGCGATCCCCCGCGCCGCTGGCGCTCGTCCGAGATGATGGCCGACGACTCGCTCGCCGCGAAGGTGGCGCGGATCGACGAGGAGGGACGCGTCGCAGACTTCCAAGCGCTGCGGCACACGTTCATCACGAACCTGACGCGCGGAGGTGTCGCACCGAAGGTCGCACAGGCACTCGCAAGGCACTCGACGATCACGCTCACGCTCGACCGGTACACGCACCTGCGGCCGGAGGACGAGCTACGCGCTCTCGACGTGCTCCCGGACCTGCTGCTACCTGAGTCGGCTGCGGCTGCGGAGGAACGACGCGCGACGGGCACGGACAGCTGCGCCGTCTTGCCCCCCTGCTTGCTCAGCGACGGTGCAGACGCTTGCGAGCGTATGCCGGTTCCTGCATCGGCGGAGGCGAAAGATGGTGCCCGCGGTAGGGCTCGAACCTACGACCTGATGATTAAGAGTCACCTGCTCTACCAACTGAGCTACGCGGGCACTCCGTCGAAAACAGGGGCGGGGAGGATACTCCGCGACGGCGCGACGATCAACGGGCGAAACGGGGCGGGGATCGAGGATCGGGGAGCGCGTGCGGGCGCCGGGGATGACGCTCGCGCTCCCGCGCCGCGTTGGGCGAAGGGGGTGTGGTGAGCGCAGAAGGACTCGAACCTTCGACCTACTGGTTAAAAGCCAGTTGCTCTACCGACTGAGCTATGCGCCCGGGGCCGCGTGCGATCGCCCCGACGGTCGGGCGCGCGCGGGCAACGAGGATAGCGACGGCAGGCGGGAAGGAAAGCTCGGGTGGGGTCCGCGGCGGCGGGCGACTCCCGAGAGTGCGTTCGCGAGGGACTCTCCCGTTTCCTCGCTTGCGCGAATCCGTGCAGACCACGAAACATGAGCGCTGACCCTGGCACCCGCTTCGTCTCCGCTTGCGAGGAATCCCCATGCGCATGGCGCTCATCTCGAGCCTGGTTCTGATCACCCCCACCTGGGCACAAGGACTCACCGCGTCCGTCGCGGCCCGCGTCGCGCTCCCGCTGCCGCTCGCGCCGCTCGCCGCGGATCCGGCGATCGATGCGTTGCGCTTCGAGCCCGTGCGCGAGGCGCTGCACGCGCTCGAAGCGTCGACATCGGTCGTGCTCACGGATGTCGCGCTGCCCGGCGGCGGAGTCGTCGACCTCGAGCTCGAGCGCATCTCGATCGATCGCCTCCATCTGGGCTTCGAGGTCGACGGAACGGCGCGTCCCGAACTGCGGCAGCGCCTGAGCGACGTCGCGCTCACGTTGTGGACCGGCCGCGTCGCGGGAGCGGCCGACTCGGAGGTCATGCTCTCGTTCTCGCTCGCGGGCTCGCGCGGTTGGATCCGCGACGGCGCGCGGCTCGTGCACCTCCTGCCTCGTCCGTCGCGCGACGGGAACTGGTCGCGCGGCGACGTGCTCTTCGCGAGCGACGAGACGGTGACCGCCTTCGGCCTGCGTTTCGACGGCCAGTGCGAAGCCGATCGCGCGGCGCAGCTGCGCTCCGCGACACGACCCGCGCTGCCGCGCGCGGCGACGGGGGCGAATCCGTCTCCGCCTCGCCTGGCACCGGCGGTTCCGGGGAGCGCGGCCCTGGGCGGCGCGAGCTGTCCGCTGCGCGAGTGCCAGGTCGCGATCACGAGCGACTTCCAGTTCTACCAGAAGTTCAACGACCTCACGGCGCAGACGACTTACGTCACGACGCTGCTCGGGTTCGTGAGCAATCGCTACGAGACGCAAGCCGGGACGATCCTCACGTTCCCCTACGTCGCCTTCTACACGACCGCCGCCGATCCGTGGCTCGCGCCGGACAACGGCGGCTCGAGCGTCGACATGCTGAACGAGCTCCAGGCGGCATGGAACAACAACATTCCCGCCGGAGCGAACCTCGGCCACCTGATGAGCGGCGCGGCGCTGGGCGGCGGCGTGGCGTGGCTCGACGTCCTGTGCAATGCGCAGTTCGGCTTCGGCGTCAGCGGCAACATGAACGGCACGATCAGCTTTCCGATCGTGCAGCAACCGAACAACTGGGACTTCATCGTCGTCTCGCACGAGATCGGCCACAACTTCAACGCGCTGCACACGCACGACTACTGCCCGCCGCTCGACCAGTGCCCGCCGACGCAGTACTTCGGCGCGTGCCAGACGGCGCAGGTGTGCATCAACACCGGCACGATCATGAGCTACTGCCACCTCTGCAGCGGCGGCACGGCGAACGTCACGACGTTCTTCCACACGCAGTCGGCGGCCGACATGACCGCGGCGTCGGACATCTGCCTGCCGTGCTACTACGGCATCTCCGGCGACGCGCCGCTGAACCTGACGCCCAACGCGGCGACGGCGCTCACCGCGCGCGTCAACGGCACGCCGACGGCGGGAGTGCAGCTCCTGTGGCGCGCGGGCACGAGCGGCGCGTTCAACGCGCTCGCGATGGCGAACACGAGCGGCAACACGTGGTCGGCGACGCTGCCCGCCTTCGCCTGCGGCCAGACGGTGCAGTTCTACTATTCGTTCGACGAGGCCACGATCGGCATGCTCAACGATCCGAGCACGGGAGCGGGCAACCCCTACCAGGCGTCGGTGTCGGTGCCGACGACGCTCTCCTACGACAACTTCGAGACCGATCTGGGCTGGACGACGTCCGTCGCGGGCGCGACCTCGGGGCAGTGGGAGCGCGGCGTGCCGGTGAACGACGCGGGCTGGGCCTACGATCCGGCGAGCGACGGCGACGGCAGCGGACAGTGCTGGCTGACGCAGAATGCGCCCGGCAACACCGACGTCGACGGCGGAGCGGTGACGCTCGTGTCGCCCGTGCTCGACATGTCGGCGGCGAACGCGAGCCTGGAGTTCCGCTACTACCTGCGGCTCACGGTCACCGACGGCGCCGACCGGCTGCTGGTCGAAGCGAGCTCCAACGGTCTCGCCGGACCCTGGACGGCGATCGCCACGCACACGGGGGACACGGGCGGGGTCTGGGCGACGTCGACGATCACCAACGCGCAGCTCGCGATCCTGGGCGTCACGCTCGGCTCGAACATGCGCCTGCGCTTCACCGCGAACGACAGCGGCGCAGCGTCGATCGTCGAAGCCGGCGTCGACGGCCTCGCGATCCGCGGCGCGAGCTGCCCGAGCTTCCAGCCGTTCTGCGCCGGCGACGGCAGCCTCGCGGCCTGCCCGTGCGGCAACAACGGCGCGAGCGGCGCGGGTTGCGCGAACTCGTCCTTCGCTGCGGGCGCGACGCTCTCGGCGAGCGGCATCGCGAGCGTCGCGAGCGACAGCACGGTGCTCGCGTCGACGAACCTGACCGGCTCGGTCGCGGTCTTCTTCCAGGGCGCGACGCAGACGAGCGCGACGATCATCGACGACGGTCTGGGCTGCGTCGGCGGACCGATCGTGCGCCTGGGCACGCAACCGGTCGCGGGCAGCGCGAGCTCGTACCCGCAAGGCGGCAACCCGTCGATCAGCGTGCGCGGCGCGATCCCCGCCGTCGGCGGCACGTACTCCTACCAGTGCTTCTACCGCAACGCGGTCGCCGCGTTCTGTCCGCCGGCGACGTCGAACCGCACGAACGGCGTGCAGATCACCTGGGCGCCGTAACGGCCTGCGCGGGGTGAGCGCGCCGACAACCGTCGACGCGTTTGCCTTCGGTCTCGAACGAGCTGGCCGCGGAGCGTTCGCTTCGCGGCCGGTTCGCGTTGCCGTCCGCGCGCTCCCGCGCGGCTCAGACTTCCATGATCTCCGCGGTCTTCTTGTCCTGCAGCGCGGTGATCTTGTCCTCGAACTCCTTGAGCATCTTCTGGATCTCGTCGAGCAGCTTCTTCGACTGATCCTCGGTCAGGCCGCCGGCCTTCAGCTCGGCGTCGGCGTGCTTGTTCATGTCGCGGCGGACATTGCGCAGCGCGATGCGCGACTCCTCGCACAGCTCCTTGACGCGCGTCGCGTACTTCTTGCGCTGATCGCCGGAGAGCGGCGGCATCGTGAGGCGCAGCACCTTGCCGTCGTCCTGGGGATTGATGCCGAGGTCCGACTTCATGATGGCCTTGCCGATCTCCTTCAGCACCGAGCCGTCGAAGGGCTTGATCAGGATCTGGCGCGGCTCGGGGATGGAGATCGAGGCCATCTGCGCGATCGGCGTCGGGACGCCGTAGTAGTCGACCTTGATGTGGTCGACGAGCGCGGCCGACGCGCGCGACGTGCGGATGGCTTTCATCTGCTCCGCCACGTGGTGCAGCGCCTTCTCCATCTTCTCGCGACTGTCCTTCACGATCCCTTGTTGAGTCATGTCTAGCTCCGGATGAGTGTGCCGAGGCGTTCGCCGCGCACCACGCGTTCGAGGTTGCCCTCCTCGAAGAGGTTGAACACGACCACGGGCAGGCGGTTCTCCATGCACATCGTGATCGCCGTGCCGTCCATGACGCGCAAGCCTTGTTGGATCGCGTCCATGTAGGTGAGCTCGTCGTAGCGCCGCGCGCTCTTGTCCTTCTTCGGGTCGGCCGTGTACACGCCGTCGACCTTCGTGGCCTTGAGCAGCACCTCGCACTCGAGCTCCGTGGCGCGCAGCGCGGCCGCGGTGTCCGTGGTGAAGAACGGATTGCCCGTGCCGGCGGCGAGGATCACGGCCATGCCCTTCTCGAGGTGCGCGAGCACCTTCTTGCGCACGAAGGGTTCGGCCACCTGGCGGATCTCGATCGCGGTGCAGACGCGCGTGGCCAGCCCCTGCTGCTCGAGCGCATCGGAGAGCGCGAGACCATTGATCACGGTGCCGAGCATGCCCATGTAGTCGGCGTTGGCGCGATGTCCGCCGAGCTTCGAGAACTCCGCTCCGCGCAGGATGTTGCCGCCGCCGACGACGATCGCCGTCTCGACCCCCAGGCCGACGACGCGCGCGATCTGGCGCGCGATCTTCTGCACCGCCTCGGGGTCGATTCCGTGCCCCGTCGCGGGGTCGCCGAGAGCTTCGCCGGAGAGCTTGAGCAGGACGCGCTGGTAGGGAGTGGCCATGCGGGACGAAGCGAGCGCGGAGCATAGGCAACCGCGTCCGACGTGTCGAATGACGTCGGCGCACGAAACGCGTTCACCCGGGAAATCGAGCACCGATCGCGTCTTGACCGACGTCAGCGGCGCAGCTGCGCGCCCTGCCGTCGAGGCGGCCGAAAGCGCCGCGGCGAGCGAGCGTGCGTCGCCGCAGCACGCGCCTGGGTTCTCAACGCGGCGCGGGCCCGAGCGGCGCGCCGCGAGCACGCAGGAGGAGCTCCCAGCGCCGCGCGTCGCCTTCGACGTTCCAAGGCTGTGGATGTTCAGCGCCGCGATGCTCGATGTCACTGCTCCACAACTCGAGCGCCTGCGGGCCGGCGGCCGACTTCCACTGCGCCTCGAGCGTCACGCGATAGGTGCCCGACGGCACGGGGAACTCGAGCGCGGCACCGTCGCCGAGCTCGCGCATCAGGGAGCCTCTCACGAACGCCTGCGCCACGCGATCGGACCACGGGCGCACGGTCGCGCGGACGCGCAGACCCGCCTCCTTCCACGCCATGGGCACGTTCAGCGCGAGGCGCAAGGGCGTCAGCGGCCGCAGTGTCCACGTCGTCGACGAGCTCGGCGACGCGTCGATGAGCCGATCCCATCCCGGCGCCCGCTCCGCCGAGATGGATCTCGCCGCAGGCCCAGGGCCAGGCGCGATCGTGTTGCGGACCGGCGCTGGTGTACCAGCCGTGCTCGATCGGGTTGCCTTGCGTGTCGACGATGTGCAGCACGACATCGGAGAGACGCAGGCCGGATTGCGGCCAGCTCGCACCGCGGAGCACGACAGGCAGGAGGCGCGCATCGCGCGTGCGCTCGCCGGCGCGCACGAGCACGCCGTGCACCTCGGCCAGCGCCTGCGTCGTCCCGGCGGCGAAGACGGCGAACGTGTAGGTGCCCGCGGGCACGTCGCGCAGACGCGCGTGCACGTCGTCGCCCTCGCGCCAGCTCTCGAAGATCGAGCAGCTGTTCTCGTCGTTCATCAGCGTGAGCTCGACGCTGGAGGCATCGTGCAGACCCGCGAGCGTGAGCTCGACGCTCCCGTGCGCCTCGACGCGCAGGTCGAGGTCGAGATCGCCCCAACGCGAGGGCCCCGCGCCGTTCTCGATCGAGAGCCACTCGCCAGCGCGCTCCAATCGCGCCCACGCGCGCACGTCCATGGGCGGCCCAGGCAGCGCGAAGCGTCCCTCCGCATCGGTGAGCACGGCGTCGAGCGCGCGCTCGAACCACGGATGCTGCGCTGAGTCAAGGAACTCGAAGCGCACGCGCGCGCCGGCGATCGGGTGCCCGTCCGCGTCGCGCACGTGACCGGCCATCGCGATCGGAAGCGGGCGCAGCACGCCGCGCAATTCGGCGCCGGCAACCTCGATCTCGCGCCCGCAGGCGATCGTCGCCCAGCGCGGAGCGCTCGCGTGCGCTTCGTACACCACCAGGCGCTCCGCCGACGGCGTCTCGGGCTCGTCACGTCCCCGGCGCAGGAACGTCACACGACCGAGCTCGTCGCTCGATCCTCTCGTCGTGTCGGAGTTCGTCCAGTGACCCGGCTCGCGCTCGACCTGCTCGAAGAGCGTCAACTTCGCTCCCGAAACAGCCACGCCGGCTTCATCGCGCAGCTCGACGGAGACGGGCACGCGATCCTGCGCCTCGAACGCGAGCTCGATGCGCGTCGGACACGCGCCGGGCGGCGGGAGCTCGAGCGTCCAGGCGCCGTTGAGCTCGGACAGCTCGAGCTCGAGCCCCTCCAGCGCGGCCGCGCAATCGATGCGCGCGCGACCGCGCTCGATCTCGACCTGGACTTCGCGCGGAAGGGTCGCGTCGAACGGGCGGGCGGACGGCGAGCGTTCGAGCGAGACGTGCGCGAGCTCGTCGAAGGAGATCGGCCGGTGCGCGGCGTCGACGAAGGCGAGCTCCAGGCGGCGCGGACGCGCGACGGCGAGCTCGATCGTCCGCTCCGCACCCGCGGCGCGCAGCCACCAGCCGACCGGCGCATCGAGCATCACGATGTCGGTGACGACGCGCAGCGGCACCGAGACGTCCGAGTCGCCGAGCGTGGCCGCGCGAGCTCGACCGTGCGCATCGGTGCGGCCGCGCCACAGAACGCAAGCTCCCTCCGGGCTGAGCACGCGCACGCCGATGTCCGCGAGCGGCGCGCCCTGCTCCTCGCGCACGACGACAGTCAACGCCGATGCCGCGCGCAGGACGACGTGGAATGGACTCGCGATGCTCGGATCGAGCTTCACCAACGCTTCCAGGCCCTTCGCGCGCGCGAGCAGGGCCGCGCTCGAGCGCGGGCGCGCGACGAACGCGACGCCGCGCTCGTCGGCGAGCGTGCGCGTGCCGTGCTCCTCGACCCAGCGCGCCGCGTCTTCCGCCAGCTCCGTCGGCCGCCAACCCTCTCGGCCCGGATCCGCGATCCAGATCTCCGCCGCCGGCACGGCGGCGCCGTCCTCCGTCTCGCAACACAGCGCGAGCTCCGCGCCGAACGGATCGAGCGCCTCGAGCGAGCGTGGTCGACTCGCACCGTCGACACTCGCCGCCTGCGTCTCCTCTACGACGCGCGCTTCGCCGCGTTCCGGTGCGACGAGCGCCGTCGAGGCGGAACGCGAGTCCACGCGCGCGTCCACCCGCACCACTCGCGCATCGGGCGCGGCACGCACGAACAGCCACAGCCCGGCGATGAACAGCACCGCCAACCCGCCGACGATCGCCACCGCACGCATGCCGCAACCCTACCCACGCGGCACGAGGCGGCAACTCACATCCAGTCGGATCGTTGCGCGCGCGGTGCCGCCGGGTTCGCCCGGTGGCGATTCGCAGCCTCTCACTCGCCGATTCGAAAGCGCGTGTAGGCTTCGATCTCGGCTTCGGGGCCGAGCGCGCGGCCGACGTGTTGGCGCAGCGTGATGCGCTCGTCCTTGAACCAGTTCTGCTCGAGCGGATGCGCTTCGTGGATGACGAAGTGCATCGCGACCTCGCGCAGCGCGCGGCGCGCTTCCTCGCCCGTGCGCAACGTGGAGATCGCGACGAGCGCGCCGCGTTGCGCGTCGTGGTGCACGTAGGAGCCGACGGCGCCTTCGACGCTCTCGAGACGCCGAAAGCGGCCGAGGCGGATGTGCTCGCCGCTCTGCGCGGCGAGCTCGCGCAGCGCGACCTCGAGCGTGCGGCCTCCCTTGGGCTCGATGCACGCGAGCAGCGCCGCGGAATCGGCCGGCTTCGCGTCGACGACGCAGCGCGCGATCGACGAGAGCAGCACGGCGAAGTCCGGCGTGTGCGCGACGAAATCGCTCTGGCACAGGAGCTCGACCAGCGCTCCCGCGCGACCTCCGGGATCGACGAGGGCACCCAAGCGGCCCCGATCCCCGCGGTCGTGGATGTTGCCGAGCTCCGGCCCGCGACGCGGCCGGCCGATCAGGCTCGCGGCCTTCTCGAACTCGGCGTCGGTCGCCTTCAACGCGCGACGGAGCTCCCCGAACGGATCGGGCAGATCGGGAGCTCCGTCGCCCTTCCTCGCGCTCACTTCCCGATCTGGAAGCGTGCGAAGCCTTCGATCTTGGAGCCCTTGCCGAGCGCCTCTTCGACCGCCTTCTGCACCGTGAGCTTGTCGTTCATCACCCACGGCTGCTCGGAGAGCACGCGATCGGAGAAGAACTTCTCCATGCGGCCGAGCATGATCTTCTCCTGCATGTCCTTGGGCTTGGACTTGATGTCCGGCAGCTCGAGGAGCACGCCGCGCTCGCGCTCGACGTCCGCCGGCGCGATCTCGGCGCGCGAGTTCGCCGTCGGGATCGGCACGGCGGAGACGATGTGCATGCAGAGCGTCTTCAGGAACGCGGCCGCGACTTCTTCCGTCGCCTCGGTCGTCACCGACACGAGCGCGCCCTTCTTGCCGTCGTGGTGCACGTACATGCCCACGCGGCCCTGCATGTTCTCGAAACGCTTGAACTGCGCGATGGCGGTGTTCTCGCCCGTCTTGCCGGCGAAGAGCTTGACCGTCTCGCCGATCGGCGCGCCGGTCTTGCTGTGCTTCAACGCGACGAGCGCGTCGAGGTTCGCCGGGTTCTTGTCCGCGATCTGGTGCACGACCTCGTCGAGCATCGCCTTGAACTCGTCGCCCTTGGCGACGAAGTCCGTCTGGCAGGTGATCGCGACGAT
The DNA here is from genome assembly GCA_044228975.1 of Planctomycetota bacterium. Taxonomy (GTDB): domain Bacteria; phylum Planctomycetota; class UBA1135; order UBA1135; genus JADJNY01. The sequence continues at coordinate 20,541 of JBGATX010000057.1, forward strand.
CGCGCCCACGCGCGACTTGGGTCCGACGAACGCGGCGAGACGGCCTTCGCTCATCTCATTGCCCGACTTCTTCTCCGCGGTCTTCATGCCGGACTTGCGCAGCTCGTCGATCGCCTTCTCGACGTCGCCGCCGGTCGCCACCAGTGCGCGCTTGCAGTCCATCAGCGGAGCGCCGGAGCGCTCGCGCAGCTCGTTCACCATCTTGGAAGTGACTTCAGCCATGGGTCTCGTGCTTTCTAGAGCGCGAAGGAGCTCGCGCGTGTTCGTGAATTCGTGTTCGATCGTGTGCGAGGACGGAGCGCGGTCCTCGCGCGTGCGACGGCGCGCATGGCGGCCCGAGCCGTGCTCCGGACGCCGCGACGAGCGCCTGCTTGCGACACCGCGACGCGCCCGTGCGCGTCGCGGCTCGTGGAACGGAACCCGAAACGGCGCAGTTCGCCGTCTCGGGACGTGCATCATTCCTCGGCGCCGTGCGCGCGACCGTGACGGCCGCCCGCGCCCACGCCTTCGTCGCCTTCGCCGCGACCGCCGCGGCCGCGGCCGCCGGGACCACCCGGCCCCGCGAGGCCTTCCGGCAGGCGGTTGCCGCGCGTCGGACGCGGCTCATCCGCCGGGATGATCGTGCCGTCCTCGCGCTTCTCGGCCGCGCCCATCGACGCGGCGCGCTCGCGCTGGTTCGCCGAGCCTTCGACGACCGCCTTGACGAGCTGCTGGACCATGAGACGCGCGCTCTTCAGCGCGTCGTCGTTGCCCGGGATGACGATGTCGACGTCGCTGGGATCGCAGTCGGTGTCGAGGATGCCGATGACGACGAGGCCCATCTTGCGCGCTTCGCGCACGGCGTTGGCTTCGCGCTCGGGATCGACGACGACCATCGCGCCGGGCATGCCGCCCATCTCGCGGATGCCGCCGAGGTTGCGCACGATCTTGCGCTTCTCGCGGCGGAACGAGGACAGCATCTTCTTGCTGTACTGACCCATCGAGCCGTCCTCCTCCATCTTCTCGAGCTCCTCGAGACGACGGAGACGGCTGCGGATGACGGAGAAGTTCGTGAGCGTGCCGCCGATCCAGCGCTCGGTGACGATCGGCATGCCGGTCGTCTCGCCGGCTTCCTGGATGACGCCCTTCACCTGGCGCTTCGTGCCGACCCAGAGCACCTTCGAGCCTTCGGCGGCGAGGTGGTAGAGCAGGTTCTGTGCGCGCAGGATGCCCCTGAGGGTCTCGCGCAGATCGATGATGTGGATGAGGTTGCGACGCCCGTGAATGAACGGGGCCATCTTCGGATTCCACCGCGACACGCGGCATCCGAAATGCACACCTGCATCGATGAGTTCTTGGACGGATACGGTTTCCATGAGGACTTGGTTGAGGACGTGCCCGGAACACGCGTCCGAGCGCGGGAGATCGCGCAACGCACTCGAGACGACCGGGCCGCTCTGTCAGCGGCCGGAGACGCGAGAACGCCGGCGGTGTGGATGCATCGCTTTGCGCAAACGGACCGCGCCTTCCACACGGGCGAGGTGAGCCACCTCGCCACGATTCACGTGAGCCAGCGCGTGGCCACCCGGATCGGCGTGTCGAAAGGCGCGCGGAGGGTCCGGGCGCGAAAAGTGAGGGGGGAATTCTATCCCTGAGGGGATCGCAGTCAAACCGCGGGCCCGGCGGGGACCGCGAGCGAGGCGGGTCGGGAGCGAATTCCAGAAGGCCGGAGAACTCCGCCGGTGAACGGGCTTCGCGCGCGAACGACCGGCGCGACCACCCCGCGCGCGGCGGGATAGACTTCGGGGCCGGTCGCGTCCCCAGCCCGTCGCGGAGCATGTCCAGCGCGCCCCGAATCCTGCTTTGCGACCACCGCGGTGAAGGTCTCGAGGCGCGTCTCGCGCCCCTGACGCTCGCCGGGTACGACGTGCACGTCAGCCGCTCGGTCGTCGCGAGCCTGGCCGCGCTCGAAGGGCGTCCGGCGGATCTCTTGGTCCTCGATCCGCTCGTCGAGGGCGGGCTGGTCGAGCTCTCGCACCTCGACGCCGCGCGCGGAGCCGGGGCAAAGGTCGCCGAGCCCAAGTCGCCGACGCGAGCGGGAGCGACCCTGCTCCTTTGCTCCGCCGACTCGGCCTCGCCGGCCTTCGAGCTCCTGCAGAGCCGCGCGACCGAGCCCTTCGACGTGCTGCGCCGCGACGCGAGCGCTCCCGAGTTCCAGCGCCGTGTCGCGCGACTGCTCGCGCAAGCGCGGGAGCGCGCGCGCGTGGTCGAGCTCGAGCACCAGGCCTCGCACGACGACCGCACCGATCTCCTGCGGCCGCAGAACTTCGAGCGGCGTCTCGCGGAGCACGTCTCCGCCGCCGGACGACACCATTTCGAGCTCGCGTTCGTGCTCATCGATCTCGATCACTTCGGTCAGGTGAACAAGACGTTCGACCACACCGTCGGCGACCGCGTCATCGCGAAGGTCGCCGAGGTCATCCGCGCCAACCTGCGCCAGGAGGACGTCGCCGGGCGTCTGGGCGGCGACGAGTTCGCGGCGCTGCTCCCCTACACGCGCAAGATCGAGGCGGCGCACGCCGTGCGGCGCCTGCGCGACGAGATCGCGCGCTTGACGAGCTACTTCGAGGACAGCGCGCACGGACTGGTCGTCAGCGCGAGCCTGGGCTTCGAGACCTACGACGGCACCGATCTCGATTCGCTGGAGACGCTGCGCCGCCACGCCGAGATCGCGCTGCGCGAAGCGAAGCGCCGCGGCGCGGCGCGCTTTCCGTCAGCGATCGAAAGGCGCGTCAGCGGTCGTAGCCGATCGCGTCGAACATCGCCGTGTCGGCGCCCGAGTAGTAGTTCGGGAACCACGTCTCCCCCGCCGCGAACGCGGGATCCATGATGCCGATGTTCGGCGACTGCTCGCGGAAGTGGCTGCCCTGGTACGGCGAGCCGTCGGCCATGCGGAACTCGGCAGAGATCAGGTCGCTGTTGTGCGCGTCGTTGGGCGAGTTGAACGCCATCAGGCGCGGGCGCACGCCGAATTCGGCGAGCGTGTCGGGGTTGTAGTCGCCCGAGCCGTCGGTGCGCTGGAAGCGGTAGACGTCGAGCGCTTCGATGTCGTTGACGCGGAAGTCGATGCCCGACGTGAAGCCCATCGCGTGGCCCGTCTCGTGGATCACGACGTCGACGAACGAGTACGTGCCGGCGTTGATCCCGTTGCTCGGGTCGAAGTCCCAGCTGAACGCGTTGTTGTACTGCATGTTCGCGGCCGTGCCGGCGGCGGCTCCGACGGTCGCGTTGAAGTTCGCCAGCGTCCAGAACACGCGCGTCTCGTTGGTCACCGTCGAACCGCTGCCGTAGCGCACGGGGATCGTCGTGCCCGAGGGCAGCGAGGTCTGGATGGTGTCGTTCCCGTCCATGCCCGCGACGAGGCCGGCGCGCGAGCTCGCCCACGAAGTGGAGCCGTACGACGAGCCCGTTCCGCCGAGCACGCCCGCCCCGAGGTTGGCGAACGAGAGGTTGACCGTGATCGTGATCGGGTCGGAGAAGTTGCTCTCGATGTACGTCTCGGCGGTCGCGATCGCGGCGAGCGCTCCGGCGGGGATCGCGCCCGAGACGTTGTAGACGACGTTGAAGCTGCCGATCAGGTGCGGCGAGTCGACGGTGATCACCGGGCCCGTCTCCATCAGGTTCGCGTGGCGGCGCGCGATCGCGGAGAGCTCCGTCGTGGAGAGCTCGCGCGTGCCGAAGCACACGCTCCGCCACACGCGATTCCATTCGACGTCGATCGTCTCGCCGGACTCGTAGAGCACCGCTGGACGAGTTCCCTCGGGGACGATGAAGACCGGCGCGGGGCCGGGGATCGGCGCGGGATCCGCCTGGTGCGCGCCGGCGGCGCCGCACAGGGCGCCGAGCGCCGCGGCGAAGGTCGGCAGGGAGCGGGAAACGACGAACGGTTGAACCGACATGAATCCTCCTTGATGGCCAGGGACGTCGCGGGAGATCGGACGTGCTCCGCGCACGCGGTCGCTCCGCGGCGCGTGCATTCGAGCTCGACTGCGGAGCACGGACAAGCCACGGCTCGGATGCAGTGCGTCCGATTCCCAAGCTCGCGCCAGACGCGACGCCCGCGCGTCGCCGCCCTCGTGCGAGGAGCGCTGCCGAGGTCGAGCCGTGTGGGCGCGCACGCACGGCGAACACGGCGAGCGCAGCACGCGCGCTCGCGGCCGTGTACGCTGGAACCGGAACGTCGATCCGAGCTTGAGCCCCTCCAGCACTCCCTTCCTGCGCCGCGCGCGCTCGGCGTTGACGCGCCTCCTGCCCGCGCCCGCGCGCGCCTGGGCGCGTCACGCACTCGACGTCGCGAACACGCAGTGGCACTGGCGCTTCCAGCGCAAGGCGATCCGCCGCCATCTCGACTCGTTGCGCCGCATCCCGCGCGGGTTGCACGTCGAGGGCACCAACATCTGCAACGCCGAGTGCGTGTTCTGCGCCTATCCGCAGATGGAGCGGCGCAAGCAGACGATGCCGCTCGAGGACTTCAAAGGCATCGTCGCCCAGTATCTCGAGATGGGCGGACACCACGTGTCGCTCACGCCGATCGTCGGCGATCCCTTCGTCGACAAGCACGTCTTCGAGCGCCTCGATCACTTGATGGCGCTCGAGCCGGTGACGGGGATCAGCTTCTACACCAACGCCATCCTGATGACGCGCGAGAAGTGCGAGCGCTTGATGGGCTACGCGAAGAAGCTGCACGTGCACGTCTCCTGGGGCGGCTTCGATCAGGCGACGTGGGAATCGATCATGGGAGTGCCGAAGTTCGCGCAGGCGCGTGACGCCGTGCGGGCGTTCCTCGAGATCAAGGAGCGCACGCACACGCCGATTCGATTCACGCTCGCGCTGCGCTGCCCCGATTCGGCGTGTCACGGCGAGCTGTGGGAGGAATTCAACGCGGCGCGCAAGCGCGGTCTCGTCGAGATCGCCGGCATGAGCGACTACGACTCGTGGGCCGGCAAGATCGATCCGGACGCGCTTCGCAAGGTCGGCCTCGCGCCGCGGCGCATGCCGTACAAGAAGGGCGCGTGTGAATTGCTCTTCACCAAGCCGGTCGTGCTCGCCAACGGCGACGTCAACGCCTGCGCGTGCCGAGACGTCGAGGCGGAGCTCATCGTCGGCAACGTGAAGGAAGAGCCGCTCTCGAAGATCTGGGCGGGCCCGCGCATCGACGCGATCATCGAAGCGCACGAACGCGGCGACTACCCCGACGTGTGCAAGCGCTGCACGTACTTCGTCAGCGTCTACAACTCGCGCAAGTCGCGCACCTTCAGCGCCGACGGCAGCCTCGCGGGCAACTGGGCCGAGGATTGAGCGCCGGCACGCGCCGCGCGCACGTTCGCCGCACGCGAGCCGTGCGCAACCGCGGCGCAGTTCAGACGCGCGCAATGCCGCTCGCGCGGCGCCAGCGCAGGAGCACGGCGTGGCCACACAATGCCAGACCGGCGAGCGCGCCCGCTCCGTACGAGGCCGAGTGCGCCCACGCGGCCGAGACGAAGTGCCTCCAGCGGTCGTACGGCATCTGATCCGTGATCCACTTCGGCGGCGGATAGCGACCCGAGACGCCCGCCGACCAGCCGGCGACGAGCGCCATCATCGCCAGCACGAAGACGAGCACGATCGCGATGACGAGCGGCAGCCAGAGGTCGCGCAGGGTCAGCTTGGGCCAGGCTCCCACCCGCGCGGCGATCGCGAGCAGGCCGCCGAAGATCGCTCCCATCCACCATGACGCGATCACGCCCCAGGCTAGCGCGAGCAGCGTCGGATCCTCGCCGATTCCGAGCGGCGGATGCGCGAGCGTGAAGTACTCGATGCACATGCGCACCGTGACGAGGTCGTGCACGACGCCGTACGCGATCGAGAGCACGACGCAGGCGAGGACGATGCGCAGGGAGAACATGCGAACGGCGCGCAGCATAGCGTCGCCCGGTGCGCACACCGACGCAGCGCGCGTCGTCACCAGTGGACGTCAGCGCGTGCGTCGTGCGGGATCACTTCGGCGGCTGACTCGACCCGCCGCCACGGAACGGCAAGATGCGGCGCCACCATGGAGAGCGCGTGGCAGACGCCTCGAAACCGCGGATGAGCCGGCGCTGCTCGTCGTACCAGGGATCGGTGAGCGTCTCAGCCTGGCGCACGAACTGCGTGATGTCCTCGGGGACTCCGCCCGAGTCCGCGCCGAAGTCGACGATCAGCACGCTCCCTGCTTCGAATCCGCCGAACGTGATCACGATGCGACAGGCGAGCCCGCGCTTCTCGACCAGCTCGATCTGCTTGCCCGCAAGGTCGAGCATGAAGTCGATGAGGTGGCGCGCAGCTCTTGGAAGAGCCGCGTGTCCGTGACGCCGATGTAGAGCCTCGGATCCTGCGCTCCCTCGCGCGCGCTACCTTGACGGTTGATGCTCCCCGCATCGTCGAGAACCACGAACAGAACCGACCGCCCTTCCGCCTCCAGCGTCACGCTGATCACTTGGATGTCCGCGGTCCGATCGGCGCGTTGGGCCATCGTCTCTCCAAGGTAGCGCAACCAGTGCTCGTGGCGCGAGCGGCGCTCAGTGGTTGTGCTCCGCCATGATCACCGGCGAAGCGGCGAGCTTGTCGCGGCGCAACACCTCGCCCGTGCGCGTGTCGACCTCGCCGAACTGCAGGACGCCGGTCGGGCAGCTCTGCACGCACGCGGAGCAGCGCACGCACTCCGGGTCCGCCATCGGCAGGCCCTTGTTGGCGAAGTTCATCACGTCGATGCCCTGGTGACAGACCGACGTGCACACGTTGCACGAGATGCACTTCTTCTTCTCGGGGATGATGCGGAAGCGCGAGAAGCGCGCGTAGACGTGCATCAACGCCGCCAGCGGGCACGCGAAGCGGCACCACACCCGGCCGGAGAAGTGCCAGTAGAAGCCGACGCCGATGATCCCGGCCCAGAGCAGATCGACGAACCAGACGTAGTTGAAGACCGGCAGCTGCTTGAACAGGTACTCGAATATGCTCCCAAACGGCGAGCTCGGGAACGCCCACGCGAGGCTGCGCGCGACGAGCAGCACGAATGCGAAGAGCAGGAAGACCTGCCCGACCATGTTGAGCCGGTTCCACAGCTTGCCGTGCGGCATCTTCGTGCGATGCGCGTCGCCCATCGTCTCGGCGAGCGCTCCGCACGAGCACACCCAGCCGCAGTAGGCGCCCTTCCCCCACTTCCACACGATCAGCGGGATGATCACGAACGTCTGGACGAAGGAGACGATCAACCAGCCCCACATCGGCTGGCTCGTGAACACGTTCCAGAAGAAGAGCGGCCAGGCGAGCACGAAGCCGAACGCGCGCCAGTACTCGCGGCCGTGACCGTAGTTCGCCTTGGGGAAGAACTCGTCGGCGAACTTGCCGAGCAGTCCGGAATCGAAGTGCCCGTTGTTGCCGATCCACGGCAACACGAGATACGGGAGCAGGAAGAGCGGCACGACCTGGATCGCGAACAGCGTGAACGTCTGCACGCGCACGTACGGCGTCTTGCGGCGCTTGATGCGCGCCCAGCCGAAGAGCCCGACGCACACGCAGTACGCAATCGAGTAGTAGAAGCCCGGCTCGCCGACCGTGATCTTCAACGTGCCGAGCAGCGTGCTCTTGTCCGCGAACGCGCCGCCGAGCGAGGCCCACCACTCCGGCACGCGGTAGGGAAACCAGCCGTGCGAGGAGAACGCCTCGCCGATCCCGAAGTACACGCCGGTCTTCTTCCAGTGGTAGACGAAGAAGGCCGCCATCAAGATGAGCGCGAAGCTCACCCAGGCCTTGGTGTCCATCTCGCCGCGGATCTTGACGCCGCTCTTGCGGAAGAACTCGAGCGGCGCCTCGCGCCCGATCATCGAGAACACGACGTCGTTCTTCAGGCGCTGCTCGCGCTTCTCCGCATCCGCGACGAACACGGCGTCGTCGTCGATGCGCTTCACGACGCTCGACATCATCAACGCGATCGATCCGGGCTTGCGGAACTCGCCCATGAAGCCGCCGACGGAGGTCGTGACGCGCTCCGAGCTCGGCGTCTCGACCGCGACGTCGGCCATCGGATCGGCGCGCAGCTTCTCCAGGCGCTCGACGTTCTCCGCTTTCGGCCGCGCGAACTCCGGCTTGCGGTAGGAGAGCGTGACCGCCGCGCCGCACTGCGCGAGCGCGATCGCCGTCTCGAGCGCGCTGTCGCCGCCGCCGACGACGAGCGCGTGCTTGCCCGCGAACTCCTTGGGATCGTGCAGGCGGTTGAAGACCTTGCCCATGTCCTCGCCGGGCACGCCGAGCTTGCGGAAGTTGCCCGAGCGGCCGATGGCGACGATGACGCGCAGCGCCTTGACGCTCGGCTGATCGGCGAGCGAGACCTCGAGCACGCCGCCCGTGCGCGTCACGCGCTCCGCGCGCGCGATGCGCGGCTTGACGCCGCGTTGCGTGACCTGCGCGCGCATCTCCTCGAGCAGCGGCTCCTTCACCTGCGCCGTGAACTGCAGGTCGCCCGCCGGCGTCATGTCGGTCGGGTAGGTGTAGATCGGCTTCTCCTTGGGAAAGTTGACGACGGTCGAGAAGGGCTCGCTCGCCTCGAGCAGCTCGCACGAGAGGCCCGCCTTCTTCGCCTCCATCGCCGCCGCCATGCCCGAGACTCCGGCGCCGATGACGACGAGATCGACGACGTCCGAGCCTTTCGAAGCGCGCTCCTTCTGGAACGCCGCATCCTTCACGATCGTCTGCACCGCGCGCGCGCCCGTGTCGGACGAGAACTTGAGCAGCGGGATGCCCGTGAGATCGCCGACGACGTAGAGACCGGGCACGCCCGTGCTGCCGTCCTGGTTGACCTCGGGCAGCTTCTCCACCGTCCCCGCCGGCCAGCGGGTGTGGAGCCAGCTCGTGTAGCGTGCGATCACCTGAACCATGGTCGCCTTTCGTTCGTCGCGGACGCGTGGGGGGATGCGAGGGAGCTTCGATGCCTGCGCGGGCGTGGAGGGTACAGAGCGCGGCGCGCCTTCTTGGTGTCGCGCTCCGCTTCCTGGTGCGGGGAAGGTGCTTGGGGCGATTTCGACGCGCGTCCACGACGAGCTACGAGCGCTGCTCGCACTCGGATTCCGTGTTCGCGCTTGAACGGCGACCGGGGCGCGCTCCAATCGCCGCCGGTCGGTGGTGCACGGGATGGACGGGGTGGACGAAGCGATCCGAGGGGCGGAGGAAACGAACGCGAGCGGCGGCATCGACGCACGCGTGGCGCAGGCGCTGCGCTCCGTGTTCGGCTTCGAGACGCTGCGGCCGCTTCAAGAGGAAGCGATCCGCGCCGTGCTGGCGGAGGAGGACGCGCTCGTCGTCCTGCCGACCGGTGGCGGGAAGAGCCTCTGCTACCAGCTCCCCGCGCTCGTGCGCCGCGGGTTCACGCTCGTCGTCAGCCCGTTGATCTCGCTCATGCAGGACCAGGTCACCGGTCTGCGCGAGCTCGGCGTCGCGGCGGGCATGCTCAACAGCTCGCAGAACGCGGAGGACCGGCGGCGCACGTGGAGCGAGCTCCACGCGGGCACGATCCGCCTCCTTTATGTGTCGCCCGAGCGCCTGCTCGTCGACGGGTTCCTCGACGACCTGCGCCGCGTCGGTCTCTCGGGCATCGCGATCGACGAAGCGCACTGCATCAGCCACTGGGGTCACGATTTCCGGCCCGAGTACCGCCAGCTCGGCGCGTTGCGGCGCGCCGCGCCCGATCTCTCGGTGCAGGCCTTCACGGCGACCGCGACGCCGCGCGTGCGCGACGACATCGTGAAGCAGCTCGGCCTGCGCGCGCCGCGCGTGCTCGTCGGCAACTTCGATCGGCCCAACCTCACGTATCGCGTGCTCCCCCGCCGCGACGCCGTCGATCAGATCCACGCCGTCGTGCGCCGTCATCCGGGCGACGCGGGCATCGTCTATTGCCTGCGCCGCGCCGATGTCGAGCGCACCGCGAGCGAGCTCGCTGCGCGCGGCGTGCGCGTCGCCGCCTATCACGCGGGCATGGACGCGCAGGACCGCAAGCGCGCGCAGGACGATTTCCAGAACGAGCGCATCGAAGTCGTCGTCGCGACGGTCGCCTTCGGCATGGGCATCGATCGCCCCGACGTGCGCTTCGTCGTGCATCAGACCCTGCCCAAGGGCATCGAGCAGTACGCGCAGGAGACCGGACGCGCCGGACGCGATGGTCTCGCGAGCGAGTGCGTGCTCTTCTTCGGCGGCGCCGATTTCCACGGCTGGAAGCAGCTCGTCGAGCGCTCGGCGAACGAAGCGCACGCGCAAGGCACGCCGGGCGCGCTCGACGACCTCGAACGCGCGCTCGCGCGACTCGATCAGATGTGGGGCTTCGCGACGAGCGCGAATTGCCGTCACAAGCAGCTCGTCGAGTACTTCGGCCAGGCCTGGGACGCGACGGAAGGCTGTGGAGCCTGCGACGTGTGCCTGGGCGAGATCGCGGCCCTGGGCGACAGCCAGGTCGTCGCGCAGAAGATCCTCTCGTGCATCGTGCGCTGCGGCCAGCGCTTCGGAGCCGCGCACATCAGCGACGTCTTGCGCGGCGCGGAGAACGCGCGCGTGAAGCAGTACGGACACGACGCGCTCACGACCTATGGATTGCTGCGCGAGCATTCGATGAAGGAGGTGCGCGCGTGGATCGATCAGCTGATCGGGCAAGGCCACCTGCGCATCGCCGAGGGCGAGTACCCGACGCTGTACCTCTCGAAGAGCGGCATCGAGGTCATGAAGGCGCAACGGCCGGTGACGCTCTACGCGCCGCCGTTGCCCGAGAAGGCGGGCGGCAAGAAGCGCTCGAGCGCGGGCCGCACGCAAGGTCGGCACGCGTTGACCGAGGACGACGTGTCGCAGCTCGGCCTCGAGGTCGATGAACGGCTCTTCGAGCACCTGCGCTCGTTCCGCCGCAAGCTCGCCTCCGAACGCGGCGTGCCGCCCTACCTGATCTTCAACGACCGCACGCTCGCCCTTCTCGCCGCGAGCAAGCCGAGCACCGCCGAAGAATTCCGCCGCATCAAAGGTGTCGGCGACAAGAAAGCCGCCGACCTCGGCCCGGTCTTCCTCGCGGCGATCGCGGAACACCTCGCGAGTCGAGATCTCTGACTCGCTCATCGCACGCAGGGTCGGAACGCAAATCCGTTCCCCGCCGCGCATCTCGCGCCTTCTTCGCCTCACCTCACTTCCGACCCAGCACCCCGCGCGGAGCTCGGGCGGTCCTCCGCCCGGGCTCCGTGCGGGGTCCGTGATGCGGAGATGGAATGAGAGGGCCACCCCCCTGCGGGGTGAGGTCACTAAGGTGACCGAGGTTGAAAACCGCGCCCGAAGGCGCTCAGCGCACTCGAGGTGCAAACCCGCAGGAGGATGACATGGTCAAGCATAGCGTC